>CACKQA010000026.1 GCA_902602135.1 uncultured Alphaproteobacteria bacterium | reverse complement strand
CAGAGATAAGCTAATAAAGAACCAACTTATTGTTGTTAATCTTTTTTCACTCTTATTCATTGTTTGTTGATCCCATCTCTGTACATAAGTTTAATAAGAATATAAGATGCAATTAACATCATAAATACCATAATCCATCCTGCACTTGCTGAATAACCAAATTGTCGATCCAACATTCCTGACCTATACATGTACAATGATAAAACATCACTACTCATGGCTGGGCCACCTTGCGTGAGTCCATAAATTAAATCAAATATTCTAAATGAATCCATTCCTCTTATTAATAATGTGACAAGAATAATAGGTTTTAAATGAGGAAGTATTATATAGCGAAGACGATGATAAGCATTCGCACCATCAATTTTTGCAGCATCAATAATTTCAGTTGATAAAGTTGTTAACCCTGCAGAAAGCAAAAGCATAAAAATAGGAACACAAGCCCAAATCTCAACAATTATACAGCTGTACAAGGATATTGCCGGATCAGCTATCCACAATGGCGGCCTTTCCATTCCTACAAAACGAAGAAAAAAATTTATTATTCCTAAATCATCATTGTACATAAATTTCCATATGAAACCCATGGCAAGAGGAGCCAAAAATTGTGGAACGATTAAAAAAGCTCTAATTATATTTTTTCCTCTTGTAATTTTATCCAAAGCTAAAGCCAAAAAAAGGCCAATTACTAATTCAAAAGGTAAAGATATTCCAACATAAATAAGAGTATTAATGAAAGCGTTAAGGAACTCATCATCATAAAAAATTTCAAAATAATTTCTAAAACCAACAAATTGAGTTAAATCTGGTCTTATTAACCTAAAATCATGTAAACTTATAAAAAGAGAATAAGCTAATGGATATAAATAAAATAACAATAAAATTATTACACCTGGTAGTATTATTGCCCCACCAAAAAAAGAAGAAGAATTAATAAATTTCATATTTTTTTACAGGCAGCAATATGCTGCCTGTGATAATTTTTATTTGAATTAATTCCCTAGAAGTTGTGGAGCAATTTCCTCATAGAATCTATCTCTTTTGAGAATTTTCTCCATTTCAACTTTTGCATCCTTTAAAGCTTGTTCAGGTGTTTTTTCTCCTGTCAAAGCAAATTGGATGAACTTCCAAGTTTCTTTTTCTAGTGCCATCCATGAAGGTCCTGTATCTATCCACTTAACTCCCATATTATCAGGTAAGTTTTGAGCAATAGCACCGGCAATAACTGGATTTTCTTCTATCATTCTTTCAGTAGCAGATCTTCTAGCAGGAGCATTTCCCCTTAAAACAGCATTATAAACGGCCATGTCAGGATTACCATTCCATTTTGCATAAGCCTCAGCTAGTTCTTGTTTCTGAGACATTTTCAAAACACTCCAAGACCATCCGCCCATATTACCAGCATGTCTCACTTCCATAGGTTTTCTTCCTACAGCTACCTTGCCTACAACATTTGATTGTTCAGGGTCTTGAGACATACCATACATATATGGCCAATTTACAGCCATAGCCATTTTGCCCTGTATAAACAAAGTATGGAATGCGCCATAGTCATAAACAGGTGTGTCAGCTGGCATAATATTGTGCACTCTGTAATTATCTACAACCCATTGTAGTGAAGCTACGGACTCTGGCTGATCAATAATAATATTATATTCGCTATCAAATAAATCTCCACCAAATGCAAAGAGATAGTTATACCATTGCCAAGGGCTTGCTAAGCTTGCTTCACCTCTAAAACCATAACCATAGATATCAATATTATTTTTATCAAATCCCTCTTCAGTGCTATTTTTACCATTTTTATCTATTGTTAACAGTTTTGCATATTCAGTTAATTCTGAATATGTTTTAGGTGGTTTGTTTGGATCCAAACCTGCTTGTTCAAATAAATCAGTTCTCCAATACAATATATTAGTATCAGCTATACTAGGTATACCCATAAGTTTTCCACCAATACTATATTGATTAATATCACCAGTATAAAAATCATCTATATCTGGTGGTGTTTGTAAAGGGTTTAGATGTCCACCTAAGCCATACTCCTTTGCTCCACCTGCACCTGATGTCATAACATCAAATTCTCCGCTATTAGTTGCTAAAGCTAGATTGATTGCATCAAGCATATCTTTTTGTTTTGGAAAAACTATTACATTTACTTTAGCTCCAGATAATTCTTCAAATTTTTCTCTGCAACCCTTTTCAATATCGTTCTCAACATTTTCCTTTGGTACATTTATACTCATTCCTTCAAATTTTTTTTCAGGTATATAATAAGCTTTAACAGCATCTGATGAACTTTCTAAAATTGGAATATCACATTCAAATGCATGAGAGCTTGAAAATATAAATGAAGAAAAAATAGTAGTTGTACTAATAAGTACGAATATTTTTTTTAACATTTTTACCTCCCAATAAATTAATGTATAATTTATTGAAATATAAGAAAGATTTCCTGTCAAACATTATAGAATGAATAATGTTTATAAATGTTGTTTTAAATTTTGGTAATATAAAGAAAATTGAGACTTTTAGGTATTTTCTGGCAATTTTACTCGATAGTAATCATTTGAGTTAAAAGCAAGTTTAATCAAATATGGTAGAATTGTCTTGTAAAAATCAAACAATCCATTGAAAGGTCTAGGTAGCTGACTTTCAATTTCCTTTCTCAATTTTTTTAAATTATATGAAGGAACCATTGGAAACATATGATGCTCTAAATGATATTCCATATGCCAGTATAAAAAGCTAAATATAGGATTTAATATTACTGTATGTGTGCTTAATCGGTGATCCTTTGAATCAAATTTAGCAGCAAGATGCTGTGTAACATTGACAGCAAATTGTATAGGTTTGCCTACGTATGATGGCAAAAAATAAAACAAAATTGGTAAAATAGTATCAAAATAAAAACAAGACAAAATAATAGCAAACCAAATTAGTAAATAAATTCTTGCATTTCTAATTATTTTTTTAATATCACTTACTGGCACAGAAATTTTTATTCCTGGACTTAATTTACCAAATGAAAGTTTAAATATATGAACAAATGGAGATTGATGAATATAAATTAAATCAGTTAAAGGAATAAATTTCAAAAAAAATCTAAAAAGATCAGTAGGTCTCGATACCTCAATTTCGTGATCATACTCTTCTTCTGTTTGTAGAGTATTAGAATGATGAAAACTATGTGACCATCTTAAGCTTAGAGGTTCTGCCATACCTTGAAAACTACTAAGATAATAAAAAATTTCATTTATCCACCTAGTTTTAAAAGCAGTACGATGAACTGTCTCATGCCAATTCGCAACGTTAAAAGCATAGATTGTTGAATAAATAAAGTAGAACAGTATAAAAAACCAACTACCCCAAAAAATATAAGATAGGTATCCGAAGAATATAAGTGAAGAAAAATAAATCGCAAAATGAATTAATCCTGGAAAATCACTTCTTATAGATAATTCCTTTAATTTCTTTCGATCGATTTTAGGTTTGAACCAAATACTAGAATCTACGTGCATATTTAATTTATTTAATAATAATAAAAAAAATTGCAATTATTTTGTTATTAAAAATATATTTAAATAAGTAAGAATAATATTTAATAAAAAATGTCAATTTATTAGGGAATTTGTATCAATATGAATGTAAATAATGCAAAAATAATATGGAAAGAAATCCAAAAAACAGGAGATTTTTTAAAAGGGAAATTGCCAGATCATCCAAATCATCCAAAAGGGAGAAATCCTTATGCTCATGTTGCATTAGAAGTAAAAAATCATTTTGGCATGACTTATAAAAATATACCTGATGAAAAATTTAATGATGTTATTAATTATCTTGAAGAAATAAAATCTAATCCTGAGTAGCTATTCTTTGATTACTTTGAATGGGTAAAAAAATAATAAAAACTGAAACTATAGCCATCATTATTGCATTAATTAAAAACAAATAAGTAAACTCTAAAGTTATGGAGTAAATTTCTGAAATTAAGAATACCGAAATTGGTCCCGATCCAAATGCTAAGATGAATTTTATTCCATATACAACACCATGATATTTTTGTGGTGTAAATTTACCAAGTAAGAGGTTTTCTGTAGGAAGAATACTAGCATTGAATACGGCTGCTAGAATACATAATACCACAAGGGAGTAGCCGGATATGTATGCTATTCCTAGATAGCATGGAAATTGTAGAAATATACCAATCAAGTAAATAGTTTTTAGATTGAAACGATCAGCAAGTAACCCTCCCACAAATGTTGTAGCACCAGAGATAAAATAGATAACTGCTATCATAAATCCAATTTGAATAGAGTTTACATTACCAATTCGTATTTCAAAAACTTTTGGTAAGGCTGTTTGCATATTATGAAAAGATAATCCAAGAGCAAACATTGACAATAGCATTATTAAGGCAATCAAAATCATTTCATTACGTGAATGATCTTGCTGATCATTTTTAATAAAATAATTTTTATAAGATATTTTATCAATTAATATTAAATAAATAAGAATAAATCCAATAATGACAGATATTAAACCTGGTAAAATAAATGCTAGTTGCCAATTAAGTAATTCCGTCAGAGTACCAGCTACAAATGCTCCTGACCCTATGCCTACTCCACCAAAAATTCCATTTACGCCTAAAGCTCTTCCTTGTTTGTTGGCTGCATGTATCACCCAAGGAATTCCGACAGGATGATAAATTGAACAGAAAAGTCCAAGAAGTGATAATGAAAAAAATAAAAAAGAAACTGAAGTGCTTAAACCACATAAAATGGAGGCTAATCCCATTCCAATAAACATAATTGTCATTGTACCTGAACGAGACCATCTATCACTAAGCCAGCCAAATGGAATTGCTCCCAAACCAATTAAAAGAGCTGCAAGTGACCATAATTTAATCAATTGATCATAAGAAATGTTCCATTCTTTTTCTATGGTCAGAACAATCACAAAATAAAATGCAGCAAACATATGCATGAGCGCATGACCTATTGAAGAAAATAGTAGTGTGTAAAAAGTATTATTCAAACTCTTCGTAATTAATAGAAAGAGAATTTACACAATATCTTTTGCCAGTTGGCTCTGGACCATCATCAAAGACATGGCCTAAATGTGCGTCACATTTGGCACACATAATTTCAATACGCACCATTCCATGAGATCGATCAGTCTCTGTTTTAATTGCTTCAGGTGATATTTGTTCAAAAAAACTTGGCCATCCGCAATAAGAATCATATTTTGTAGAACTATTAAATAACTCATTACCACAGCATTTACATTTGAAAATACCGCCATTAATAATTTCAAAATTTTTACCAGAGAAAGGAGGTTCTGTTCCCTTTTGTCTTGTTACGTAATATTCTTCTTCTGTGAGAAGAGATTTCCATTCATGATCAGTTTTGACTATTTTGTTCATTTTTAAATCTTATATTAGATAATATAATTCCTGTAATTATAAAAAAAACACCTACAATATGAAATATTGCAAAACTCTCATTTAAAAAAGTTATTGCCCAAATTGCAGCAAAGACAGGTATAAAGTGTAAAAATAAACCAGCTCTATTTGGTCCAATTAAATAGACACCCTTATTCCAAGCAAAATAAGCAGCAATACTTGCAAAGATAGCAACATAAATAATAATGAAAAAATCATAAGAAGATGAAAGTAAAAAGGTACCATTGAAAGATTCAAAAAGATAAAATGGAATAATAAAAAATAAGCCAATAATAATCATTACTTCTAAGCTTGCTAGTTGAGAGATTGATGTATCCATCTTTTTTAACAACACTGAATATAAGCACCAAGATATTACAGCGGCAAACATCCATATATCTCCAATAGTAAAATTTAAAGTATATAAATTGTTTAAGTTTCCTTTTAAAATTATTGCTAAAGCACCTAATAAAGATAGAATTATGCCAATTAATTGAAGTATTGAGATTTTAGTTCTAAACATTAGCCAAGAAAAACCAATCATAATTACTGGTGCAGTAGATGCCATTATACTAGAATTTAAAACTAAAGTAGTCTGTAATGAAATATATGTAAATGAGTTGAATATTGTAACACTTAAAATACTTAGCGTAGTCACTAGTAAAAAGTTTTCTTTGTAATAATTTAAATTTTCCAAAATACTTTTAAGGGTGAAAGGTAGTAGTAAAAGCAAGGCTAAAGACCATCTAAAAAAACTTAATTTAAATGGTGAAAGATCAGTTATGTGAGCAACTTTTCCAAAAAAAAAATTTCCTGACCAAAATAAAGAAGAGGCTGTTAACAATATAATTGCTAACATTAAGTTTCTTGACATTTATTTATCTAAAAGTGTCATGAGGGATGATGTATCAAACCTATTGCCACCATTTTTTTGTACTTCTTCATAATATTTATCAACAATTTTTGTAATAGGAAGCATTGCTCCATTTTTGCTGGCTTCGTTAAAACAAATTGATAAATCCTTACGCATCCAATCAACTGCAAAACCATAATCAAATTTGCCATCGAGCATAGTTCTATATCTATTTTCCATTTGCCATGATTGGGCTGCACCCTTTGATATAACGCTAAGAACCTTTTCCATATCTACATTTGATTTTTTTCCAAAAGCCATTGCTTCAGATAAACCTTGCACTAATCCCGCAATACAAATTTGATTTATCATTTTAGCTATTTGACCTGATCCAGATGGACCTATAAGTTCAATAGCTTTACCATAAGATACGAGAACTGGCTTAACAGTATTATAATCTTTTTCATCACCACCAATCATAATAGAAAGAGCACCATTTTCTGCTCCTGCCTGACCACCTGATACAGGAGCGTCAAGAAAACTCAATTTTTTATCTTTAAGTTTTTGATAATAATTTCTTGCTATCTCTGCAGAAGCTGTTGTGTGATCAACAATAATTGATCCCTCTGCAACATTTGAAAGAATTCCACCTTCACCTTCCATTACTTCAATAATATCTTCATCACGTCCAACACACATAAACACAATTTCAGAATTTTGAGAAGCTTCACCAGGAGTTTTAGCCATGCTACCTTTATATTCTTCTACCCATTTTTCTGCTTTAGCAGTTGTTCTATTATATACAGTTACATTATAACCTTTGTTTTGAAGATGACCTGCCATTGGATAACCCATTACTCCTAAGCCAATAAAAGAAACATTTTTAATACTCATGAATATTCTCCTAATTTTTCTAAAATTTTTAAATTCAAATCTTCTGAATTACTAACAATTAAATTCTTATTCTTTTTTGTAAAGTCATATTTCTTTTTATCAAAATCTATGTCAGCACCACCTGCTTCTCTTACAAAAAGAATTCCTGGAATATGATCCCAGGGAGATAGTTTTGATAAAATAGCAAAATTTCTAATCCCAATGCCTATATCTATATATTCAAAACCAATGCATCTATAAGAGCTAACTTCTTTAAATATGTTTTTAAATATCTTTAACTTATCTTTAAATCCTGGTTCCCAATACTTTGTACTAATTGATCCTATAGTTTCTTCAATTATATTAGTCCCTTTTGTCATAATTTTATTATTATTAATAAAAGCACCTTCATTAACAATAGCGGAGCACATAATTTTTTCTAATGGCTTATATATCCAAGAACGTAAAATTTTTTCTTTAAATGTTAAGGCTATCATAATTGCAAATTTATCTCTACCATTAGCAAAATTTGTTGTCCCATCTATTGGATCAACAGTCCAACAATATACATCTTCATTATAAAAATTTAATATATTTTCATTTCTAGAATATTCCTCTTCTCCTATAAAATTTGAAGTAGGTAGAATTTTTAACAAATTTTTTTTTAATTCTTTTTCTGCCTCTATATCAGCTGCTGTTACTAAATCAGATTCATTTTTATAATTAATGTCATCCTCTGATAAATTTTTAAATTTTGGCAATATAATATTTTGACTTACGTTAAAACAAATGTCCTCAATATCCTCTTGCTTTATATTATCCATTAATACATGCTTCAGTATACATTTCTGCTAATTGCAATGTAATATTACCAATTTTACCATTATTTATTTTTTTATTATCAATTTTTAAAATAGGAGTAATAAAACTTCCCGAGCTTGTTAAAAATACTTCATCGGCATTAATTAATTGCTTATGGGTAAATTGTTTTTCTATTAGTTTAAGGTCGGTTTTTTTTATAATTTTTAAAAGAGATGTTCTAGTTACTCCTTTTAAAATATCAGAATTAGCTGGATGAGTTATTAAATTATTTCTTTTTATAATCCAAATATTAGAAGATGTACCCTCAGTTACTTTTCCGTTTTGTATTAAAATTGCCTCATATGCGTTTTTCTTTTTGGCCATATTTGCAGCTATAATATTTGGAAGTAAATTTACTGTTTTAATATCACGTCTTTTCCATCGAAGATCTTGGTATGTAATTGTATTTACTCCTACAAATTTTTTTCCAGGTAAATTAAAACTTTTATTTCTTGTGTATACAATCAAAGTTGGGGTTAAATTTTTTTTATATTTATGTTCTCTAAATTGAATACCTCTTGTAATTTGTAAATATATTATACCGTTCCTTGTTTTATTTTTCTTTACTAGATTTAGAAAAATTTTAGTTAAGTTTTTTTTATTAATTATAAATTTGATTTCTAATTCACGAAGAGAATATTTTAGTCTCTTAAGATGAAAATCTAAATCAATTAAATTATTATCTAAAACTGCGATAACTTCATAAACACTATCTGCAAATTGTAATCCTCTATCCTCAATATGAATTTTTGCTGATTTAAAATTTACAAATTTATTATTTATATAGGCAAAATTTGGCATTAAATTAAACTTTTGATAAAAGTTTTTCTAGTTTTTTTATGCAATTTGTTTCAGCAAAAAAAACAACATCATCATTTTCTTTAAAAACAGTTTGGCTATTAGGGATTATAATTTTTTTATCCCTTACAATAGAGCCAATACGTATACCTTTTGGTAATTCTAATTCTTTAAGATTTTTATTACAAAGAAATGATTCTGACTGAATATCTGCCTCTATTACTTCTCCAAAACCTTCACCTATAGAATAATCGTTTCGTATTTTTACACCTCTAACCTTTTCTAAAATTTTAGAAATTGTTATTATTTTTGGATCTATGGTCATATCAACACCAATATTAGACAACAAAGATGAATAATTACTATTATTAATCAAAGTTATTGATGTGTTGGCGCCTGCTCTTTTAGCTAGTAAGGATGATAGTATATTAACTTCATCGTCTTCTGTAATTGATATGCAATAGCCTGAATCTGATATGTTTACTTCTTCAAGTATCTGATTGTCCAAACCATCTCCACATGTCACTGTTATATTTTCTAAATTTGACGCAAGAAATTCTGCACGTTCTTTATTAGCTTCAATGAGTTCAGTTTTTATATATGTTTCAGAATTTTCAATTAATTGTGCAAGTGAAAATCCTATATTTCCACCACCAATAATCACAGCTTTTTTTGCTTGCAATTCTTGATGGCCAAATTCAGATAACACGTCTGTCAAATTATCAGTTTCCACAACTAGAAAGATGGTATCTTTCTTTTCAATTTTAGTTGAAGAATTTACTGTAAATTTTTGATCACCTCTAAATATGAACATTATGTTAGCTAAATAGTCAGGAAATTTTTCTGATAGTTCTCTTACAGATAAACCTGAATGTAAAAAATTATCCTCACATTTTAATCCAATTAATTTCAATTTTTTATCTGATAATTCAACCATATCTATTGTACCAGGAGAAATTAATCTTCTAAATATACCCTTAGCAACTTCCTGTTCAGGAGAAATAATTGCATCTATTGGGAAATTTTCATTATTATATAAATTTTTCCAATCATTTTTTAGATAATCTTGTTGTCTTATTCTTGCAATTTTCTTCTTTATTTTGAATAAAGAATGACCAATTTGACAAGTAACCATATTGGTTTCATCACTTTTAGTGACTGCAATCAGTATTTCACAGTCATTTGCACCGGCAGTCTCTAAAACTGATGGCATACTCGGAATACCATTTACTGTTTTAACATCCAAATTTTCAGATACTTTATTTAATCTATTTTCATCTTCATCAATAACTGTAACTTCAAAGTTTTCACGTGATAGTTTATCAGCTATGCTATATCCAACATCCCCAGCACCACAAATAATTGTTTTCATTGATAAGTTATTCTACTTTAATATCTAGTGATTTAAATTTTCTATAAAGAGCAGTTCTTTCCATTCCTGTAAATTCAGAAACTTTGGTTATATTACCATTAAATCTCTTAATTTGCGATATTAAATAATTTTTTTCAAACTCCGATCTTGCTTCTTTTAAAGACAAATCAAGTGAATTATTCGAAGAATTTGACGCAGTTTCATCTCCCATTTGTAAAGCTAAATCATCAACCTCTAACTCTTTTATATTTTGATCTTGGTTAAGTATCAGACTTTTCTCTACGTAATTAATTAGTTGAGAAATATTTCCAGGCCAATCATACATTTGTAACTTAGTTAAAGCTTGAGAAGAAAATTTAAAATTTAAATTTCCTCCACTTTTCTCATTTAAATAAAAATCAAGTATAGGAAGAACATCATCTCTCCTGTCAGAGAGAGATTTAAATTTTATAAAGTCTGTTGAAATTCTATCATATAATCTTTTAATAAAATTACCTTTTTCAATTTCAATTTCTAAATTTTTCTCAGTAATTGTAATAATTTTGTGATTTAATTTGATATCAAGATCTTCAAAAAATTTTTTGTTTTCTAGAAAATTTAAAAGTTTTTTTTGATAAATATTTGGTAGAGTTTCAATATTGAGCAGTATTAATGAATTATTGTTTGATCGATAAAAAATATTTTCATTAATTGCATTTTTATTTTCTGCAAACATATTATCCAATGCTTCATTTGTAAGTTTTTTAAAATCAATTGATATAGGAAGCTTATCTTTATATTGTGAATTTTGATGAATTAAATTTGTAAAATGTTTTTTTCCTGTTCCAAATGGCCCTTCAATTAATAATCTTGAATTACTTGAACTCTGATCATATAAAAGTTTGTTAATTTTTTTAATGAATTCTGAATTCCCTATTAGTGGTATAGTTTTAATTAAAGTATCTTTTAAATTTTTGTTTTCATTCAATAATGATGAACTTTCTATTGCTCTCTTAGTAAGAATAATTAACTTATCACTATTGAATGGCTTTTCCAAAAAGTCGTATGCTCCATTTTTTATAGATTTTACTGCAAGATCAACAGTTCCATGACCACTTATAATAATAATAGGAATATTGCTATCAATCGATTTGAATTCTTTTAAAATCTCAATGCCGTCTAATTTACTGTTAGATAACCATACATCTAATATAACTAAATCGGGTCTTATCTCATTGAATTTACTAATTGCTTCATCTGAATTAAGGGCAATGGAAGTATTATAATTTTCATCTTTTAAAATTTCTGAAATAAGAAAACAAATATCCTTTTCATCATCTATAATTAGAACTTTATGCATTATATTCAAAATTAATTTGTGATTTTGTTCCTGCCATATTTTTGTTTTTCTCTATTTTTATTTTACCTCCATGATCTTCAATAATTCTTTTTACTATAGACAATCCAAGGCCAGTTCCTTTTGTTTTAGTTGTAAAATAGGGCTCAAATATTTTACTCAACATTTTTTCATCAATTCCCACACCATTATCTTTAATTTCTATTTTGATATTTTTCGCATCAGTAGTCATTAATACTTCAACTGCAGGATTGGGTATTTTTTCAACGGCTTCAATAGCATTTTTAATTAAATTATTAAAACATCTTGAGATTTGAAGAGTATCAAAGTGAAAATAAATATCATTTTCAGGTTTAATTAAATTAAGCTTTATATCCTTCCTTGTATTGAAATAAAGAAGGTATGCCTCTTCTAAACATTTTGATAGGTTATCTAGCTTGATTTCTGCTTCTGGCATTCTTGCAAAAGATGAAAATTCATCAACTAATTTTCCAATATCGTCTACCTGTCTTGATATTGTTTTAGTTAAAAGTGAAATTTCCTCCTTATCTGTTTTTGCATCTAAAAATTTCTTTTCTATTCTTTCGGCAGAAAGCTTAATGGGAGTGAGAGGGTTTTTAACTTCATGTGCTATCTTTCTTGCTATATCAGACCAAGCAGCATGTTTTTCTGCTAAAATCAGAGATGTAGCATCATCTAGAGCTACAACATATCCTTCAATTTTATTATCATTAATTTCTTTAATAACTCTAATATTAAAATTTCTTTGATCATCATATAGTATAAAATCGTATTGAAAATTTAATAATACTTTATTTGAGATTTCAAAATTCTCAAATATTTTTTTCCATTCAGGAAAGTAAGAAAGAAAATTGCCATTTATTTTAAAAGTTTTAGTGTTTCTAAATAGCTTGGTTAAAGTTTT
Source organism: uncultured Alphaproteobacteria bacterium (assembly GCA_902602135.1). Lineage (GTDB taxonomy): Bacteria > Pseudomonadota > Alphaproteobacteria > HIMB59 > CACPNW01. Next base: position 2,588 of record CACKQA010000026.1, on the reverse strand, counting down.
ATTGAATAATAAAATATCAAAATTTTTATCTAAAGAAATTACGCCTATTGTTAATAAACTTAAGATCGCCTCTATAAAAATTCTTTTTTCTTCATCTTCTTGACTTTTTGATATTAACTCATTTTGTTTGTTCTCTATCTCTGAAATCATTTTATTATAAGATGATAGTAATACTTTTATCTCCTGAAACTGATCTTTTTCACTAACCTTAGCATCAAAATTTCCTTCTGATATTTTATTTGCTGAATTGATTAAATTTGAAATTGGCTTGCTAAGATTACTGGCAAGATTAAAGCCAATCAAAATTGCTACTAGTATAAAACAAATGGAGAAAAGAACAAAGATCATTGAATAAGTTATTTGAATTCCTGAACTTTCCTCTTCTTTCAAAGTGTAAATTTCAAATGCTTCTTTTGTAGCACTAATATGATCCCAAATATTAGTATTTAAATTTCTATTAACTTGCATGTAAACATCATTCAAAAAATTAATTTTTTTGTATGCAGTAATAGAGTTTTTATCTAATTGAAAAATGTATACTCGATTTTGATTAACAACTTTAAATATTTCATTTGATGGCAGAGAGAAATTTTCATTATTAGGATCTTTAAGACTTAAGTAAATATTTCCTTCAGTATTAAAAATATAAATACTTGAAATTGTTCTTAAGTTAATAAATTCACTTAAAGCTACTCTTATTGATTGAATATTTACTTCATTATTTTGAGAAACTTTTAATATTTCTCTCATAATTAACTGAGTATCAGAAACTATTTCTGCCTGTATCTCATTTTCATAATTTTTTGCTACTATATTAGAATTAACAACCGCATCTCTTACTGCATCTCCGTACCAAGTTCTTAATTCTAAATTAAAGAAAAGTGATGTGATAATAACTAAACCAATGGCTGGGCCTAAAGCCATTGCTGCAAATAAATTAACGAACTTTATATATAATCGAGATTCATCGTAACTTTTTCTTCTTCTAACTAAAATAAGGAGAACTTGTCGAATAATTATTGAAATCAATAAAATGACAAAAATTACATCCGCCAATAAAAAAAATTGCAATCTTCTTGGATCTTTTACCAAATCGTTGTTTGGAAGCATTAAATAGAATGTGATGGAGAAACTTAATATGATTAAAAAGATTAAAAAATAAAAAGATAATCTTGAAAGATGAATAGATTTAAGTAATTTTGATAGGTCAAACACTGTATACTTTAGTTAGTTTTTAAATAATGATAGTAAAACAATATAGTATATAAATTAAAATGATGAAAAATGCACTTGTAATTCTAGCTGGTGGAAAAGGAAAGAGATTTGGTCAAAAAATTCCAAAACAATTCTTAAAAATTGGTAATACAAATTTTTTAAATTATTTTATTTCAAATTTAGACTTTTCAAACTTTGATATTATTAATATTTCAATAGATGAAAAATATCAAAACACTTACTTTGATCATAAGGCTGTTTTTGAGAAAATAAAAATCATCTATTCAAAACCTGGGCTTACAAGACAAATTTCATCTTTTAATGCTTTAAAAAATTTAAAAAAATATAATATTAAGAATGTATTAATACATGATGCTGCACGCCCTTTATGTACTAATAAATTAATTAAAAAAATTATTTCTAAATTAGACAAAAATACTAATGCAATTCCATATGTTGAATATAACGACAGACAATTAACAAAGAAAAGTAAATTGGAAACAAAAACTATGAATGTACAAACACCCCAGGGTTTTAATTATAGTTTAATATTAAAAGAACATATCAAATATAAAAATTTTGAATTTAATGATGATGCAGGACTATTACAAAAATCAAAAATAAAAATTAATTTTATCAAAGGTGAGAAAAATAATATTAAAATTACTTATCCAGAAGATATTCAATTTTTTAATTTATACAGAAAGCCAAGAACAAAATATGGTATTGGTTACGATATTCATCAAATTGATAAGAAGACCAAAAACGGATTAAAATTAGGAGGCATTAAAATTCCTTTCTCTAAACTAATTGGTCATTCTGATGCAGATGTTGTACTGCATGCAATATGTGATAGTATTTTTGGAGCACTTTCTATGAGGGATATAGGCTATCACTTTCCAAACACAGATAAAAAATGGAAAAACGCAGATTCATCTAAGTTTATTATTTATTGTAGAAATAGACTTAGAGAAAAAGGTTATTCCATAATCAATTTAGATATAAATATAATAGCTGAAAAACCTAAAATTAATAAATATGTTTCAAAAATGATTAAAAATATTTCAAAATTACTTCAAATTAATAATAACTCAGTGTCTATTAAAGCAACTACAAATGAGAAAATTGGTTTTATTGGTAATGGTCAGGGAATTGCAGCTGAGTCAATAGTTCATATAACAGATGATAAAATTAGCTAATTTTTTTGTATCTTTATCATTTGCTGGATATTTTAAATTAATACCACCAGGAACTTTTGCATCTTTTTTATCGATAGTTATTTTATTTCCTATTGTTGAATACAAAATCATTTCTTTAGAAATATTTGTAGCTGCTTTTATTGTATTTTTTTTACTATCACTATTTTTTATTAA
>CACKQA010000025.1 GCA_902602135.1 uncultured Alphaproteobacteria bacterium | reverse complement strand
GATTTATGGCTAATATTTGCTCCAATCAAATCTTATAGGATGAATATCACTATTCAAAAAGCTACCGAGCTTGGCATCTCTAGATTTATTCCAATTTTGACAGAATATACAAATCAATCAAAAATAAATTTTAAAAATTTTGAATTAAATATGATTGAAGCATCAGAACAATCTGAGAGATTGTCAATTCCAACTTTAGAAAAAACAATTAAACTAGATGATTTAGTTGACAATTTTCCATCTGATAGAGGGTTAGTATTTTGTGACGAAGGAAATGAAAATTTACCAACTGTTTACAATGCATTAATTAATGAAACAAAAAAATACAAAAAATGGTCTGTCATTATTGGACCTGAAGGTGGTTTCTCTGAAAAGGAACGAAGAACCATCTCTTCTTTGTCTTCATGTATATCCGTCTCTTTAGGAAAAAGAATTCTACGGTCAGACACTGCAACTACAGCTGCAATTTTTTCTATTCAATCGGTTATTGAATAAATCATAATGAGCGACAACCTGTCCTAGAATTTTGCCTCTAAATAACTGGTTAATTTACTGAATAATTTATTTATTAGTGTATACAATAATTAATTAAGATGCGCATTTTATCCTTTATTACTGTTACATTTATGACCTTTGCTTCTTCAGCAAATGGTATTTCTGATTGGCAGTTAGGTTTTCAAACACCTGCAAGTGACGTTATGAGAAATGTTTATGATCTTCATAATTTTGTATTAATTATGATGACTGCAATCACAATATTTGTTCTGTTTCTAATCTTTTATGTTGTATTTAGATTCAGAAGAAAAGTAAATCCAGTTGCTTCTAAAACTACTCATAACACATTTATAGAAATACTCTGGACTGGAATTCCAGTAATAATATTAATTTTTATGGCTATCCCATCTTTTAAGTTAGTATACCAGCAAGATGTAATACCTGAAACAGATATGACAATTAAAGTCATAGGCCATCAGTGGTACTGGGAGTATCAATACCCAGAACATGATGACATTTCTTTTGAGAGTTACATGACACCTGATGAAGAATTAGAACCAGGTGACATAAGATTATTAACTGTAGATAACCACCTAGTTTTACCAGCAAATAAAAATATTCACGTATTAGTTACTGCTGGTGATGTCCTTCATAGTTTTGCTATGCCTTCATTAGGTGTAAAAAAAGATGCGGTCCCTGGAAGACTTAATGAAACATGGTTCAATATAGATGAGCCAGGAATATATAGAGGTCAATGTTCTGAATTATGTGGAACAGGTCATGGGTACATGCCCATTGTCATAGAGGCACTTAATGAAAAAGATTTCAACAATTGGATAATTGAACAAAAAAATAAGTTAGCATTAGCAAACGAAATAAGCACTAAAGAGAATATAATAGAATAGGAGAAAAATGAGTTACGCAGATTCAGCAAATCACGACCATCATGATCATAAACCGGGATTTATAAAAAGATGGTTTTTTTCTACCAACCATAAAGATATAGGAACTCTTTATATAATATTTGCCATACTAGCTGGTTTAGTTGGAGGTTTCTTCTCATTATTAATGAGAGCTGAATTAGCTGCTCCAGGTTTAGATGTTGTTGCTGATGGTCAAGTTTGGAATGTAATCATCACTGCTCATGGTTTGTTAATGGTATTTTTTGTTGTAATGCCTGCATTAATAGGTGGCTTTGGAAACTGGTTTGTCCCATTAATGATTGGTGCACCTGATATGGCTTTTCCAAGAATGAACAATTTTAGTTTTTGGATACTTGTTCCTGCTCTAGTTTTATTAGTTGTTTCAGCAACAATAGGAACTGGTGCCGGTACGGGGTGGACAATCTATCCTCCACTCTCAAATAAACTTGGTCACGCAGGGCCCTCTGTTGATATGGCGATTTTTGCTCTTCATTTAGCAGGTGCTTCCTCAATCTTAGGTGCAGTTAATTTTATAACAACAATACTAAATATGAGAACGCCTGGAATGACTCTGCATAAGATGCCTCTTTTTGTATGGGCTATGTTAATTACAGCATTCTTACTTTTATTAGCTGTTCCTGTTTTAGCTGGAGCAATTACCATGCTTCTAACTGATAGAAACTTTGGTACTACATTTTTTAATCCTGCAGGTGGTGGAGATCCAGTTCTTTTCCAACACTTATTTTGGTTCTTTGGTCATCCAGAAGTTTACATCATGATATTACCAGCTTTTGGAATTGTAAGCCAAGTCATCTCTACTTTCTCCAGAAAACCAGTGTTTGGATATCTGGGAATGGTTTATGCTATGATAGCAATAGGATTTATAGGCTTTATTGTTTGGGCTCACCATATGTTCACAGTTGGTATGAGTGCAGATTTAAGAGCATATTTTATGCTAGCTACAATTATTATTGCTGTACCAACCGGTATAAAAATCTTTAGTTGGATAGCAACTATGTGGGGTGGATCACTTACATTTGAAACTCCAATGTTATTCGCAATTGGATTTGTTTTCTTATTTACTCTCGGAGGTGTAACTGGCGTTATTTTGGCCAATGCTGGAATAGATACTGTAATGCATGATACATATTATGTTGTTGCACACTTCCATTATGTTCTGAGTATGGGAGCTATGTTTGGAATCTTTGCAGGTATTTACTATTGGTTTGGTAAAATGTCTGGAAGAAAGTATAATGAATTCTTAGGAAAACTACATTTTTGGTTATTTTTTATTGGGGTAAATGTAACATTTTTCCCTCAACATTTCTTAGGACTTGCTGGTATGCCTCGAAGAATTCCAGATTATCCAGACGCTTATGCAGGATGGAATCTTGTATCAACTTACGGTTCTTACATTTCTTTTGCTGCAACTTTGATATTTCTTTTTGCAATTGTTTATGCTTTATTTTTTGGAAAGAAAGAAGTTGCAAATCCATGGGGAGAAGGAGCTGATACTCTTGAGTGGACACTATCTTCACCCCCGCCATTCCATCAGTTTGAGACTCTACCTAAATTCAAAGGATAATTTACGTGGATGCTAAATCCTTAGAAGCTGGTTATAGCAATAATTTTCTTTTAAGAAAATTCAAAGGTTATTACGAACTAATGAAACCAAGAGTTATGTCTTTGGTTATCTTTACAGCATTTGTTGGAATGTTTTTGGCACCAGGTCAAATCGCTTTCCTAAATAGTTTTATGGTAATAGTTGCTATTGCATTAGGAGCTGGTTCTTCAGCTGCAATCAATATGTGGTTTGATGAAGATATTGATAAAACTATGGAAAGAACAAAACTAAGACCAATTCCACTTGGAGTAGTTTCAAAAAATGAAGCCTTAGTAGCAGGAATACTAACAGGAACAATTTCTTTAATTTTGATGCAATGGTTCTCAAACTCATTAGCAACAAGCTTACTTCTTTTTACAATTCTTTTTTATGTATTTATCTATACATTTTGGCTTAAACGAACAACTTCATTAAATATAGTTATTGGAGGAGCAGCAGGAGCAATACCACCAATTATTGGATGGACAGCAGTTATTCCTGAATTAAGTTTTTTACCAATTAGTTTATTTGTAATTATATTTTTTTGGACGCCACCTCATTTTTGGGCCTTATCAGTATATAGATATAATGATTACAAAAACGCTAATGTGCCAATGTTACCAAATGTAAGCAGTATTGAGGATACAAAAAAACAGATTGTTTATTATGCTGTAATATTAATTTTATCGAGTTATCTTCCATACCTAGATAGCAATGTTGGAATAATATACTTAACTATAGTTACTATATTAAATTTATTATTATTTAATAGTTCTTTAAAGTTAAAAAAATCTAGAGAAAAAAAATCAATACCAAATTCTGAAGGCTTAAAATTTTTTGCTATTTCAATTCTTTATTTATTCAGTTTATTCTCAGCATTATTGATTGATCATGTGGTACTAAGATGAAAAATAGAAGAAGAAAAAATATTATCACTTTAATTATTCTACTTTGTATTGTCGCATTCTTTTATTTGTGGACTTTATTTAAGGCTAATATTTTTGGAGTATAATGACAAACACTAGAACAGCTTTAGGATTATCGTTAATTGTTTTAACAATGATAACTTTAGTTGCTTTTTCGGTACCTTTATATGACTTATTTTGTCGTGTTACTGGTTATGGTGGTAAGACAAGTACATCTGAGTTCCTTTCATCATCAATTTTAGAAAGAGATATTGATCTTAAATTTAATGCTGATGTTAATGATAGTATAAATTGGACTTTTACTGCACCAAAAAATATTAAATTTAAAGTTGGTGAAAATAAACTTGTTAATTATACAGCTACTAATCAATCTGATGTAGAAACAATCGGAACTGCGACATTTAATGTTCTACCAGAAAAGGTTGGTCCATATTTTATTAAAACACAGTGTTTCTGTTTCGAAAAGCAGGTTTTGAAACCTGGAGAAACAGTTGAAATGCCAGTCGTGTTTTACATTGATCCTTCAATTAATGAGGATCCAACAATGAAAGATGTTGAAGAGATAACATTGTCATATACCTTTTTTAAATATATAGATTAATAAAATGGCCAATAAATCAACAACAAATGGGCAGAAACATCCATATCATTTGGTTGACCCAAGTCCTCTTCCATTCCTATCATCAATAGCTGGACTTGCAATGGCTGCTGGCCTTGTATTTTATATGCACTATGGAACTTCTTGGCTTTTAATTCTTGGAACTATTGGTTTGTTAACTATTATGTTCCTATGGTGGAGAGATGTAATCAAAGAGTCAACTTTTCAAAAGGTTCACACACCTGTTGTAGAACTTGGATTAAGATATGGAATGGCGCTTTTTATTGCTTCAGAAGTAATGTTCTTTGTTGCTTTCTTTTGGGCTTTCTTTGATGCAAGTTTAACACCTAAATTACCTATAGAGGAATTCTCAGAAACTTTTGACAGTAACGGTGCAGTTGGAATTTGGCCACCAGAGGGTATTAAAACTTTTGATCCACTTGATGTTCCTTTTTTAAATACATTAATATTATTAATGTCAGGCACTACTTGTACATGGGCTCACCATGCTGTTAGAGAAGGTCATAGAGATCAAGCCATTCAGGCATTATGGTGTACTGTTGGTCTTGGAATTTTCTTCTCATTTATGCAGGGCGTAGAATATTACGAGGCAGCTCATCATTATTTTAGTTTTACTGATGGAATTTATCCATCAGTATTTTATATGGCTACTGGTTTTCATGGATTTCATGTAATGGTTGGAACAGCATTCTTAGCTGTTTGTTTGTATCGTGTTTATAAAAATCATTTTACTCCAGATAGACATTTTGGATTAGAGGCTGCAGCATGGTACTGGCACTTTGTTGACGTTGTCTGGCTGTTCTTGTTTGTCTGCGTTTATGTTTGGGGTGCATAAATTAAAAACTTTCCCATAAAATTTTTTTTATTTAGTTTATTTTGTATTGTGCTGACAATATTTTTAGGAATTTGGCAATTGCAAAGACTGGAATGGAAAGAAAAAATAATAGCTGAATTTAATGAACTAAAGGATCAAAAACCACTTTCACTTTCAATGGGAAAAATGAAGTATCCAAAAATTGATGAATTTACTAAAGTTATCACTTTAGGAACTGTTGACAGAAGTAAAAAAATTTTTTTTCCTGCTAAAACATTGAATGGGATTTCTGGTGTTAGAATAGCTAGTTTATTGTCAGATAATCATGGTAATAATTATTTAATTGATGAAGGTTGGTTTGAGCAAAGCAGATATGATTATTTTAAAGACAATAATGAAATAATAAATGCTGAAATTCTAGGATACATCCGATACCCAACTCAAAAAAAGATGTTTACTCCCGAGAATTCTATCTCTTCAAATGAATGGTATTATTATGATTTGGAGCAAATTCAAACTTTCTTAAATGTTAAGATCAATCAAAAATTTTTCATTAAAAATATGAGCAATTATGCAGAGAATTTCTTAATACCATCATCTCAAAATCATAATTTTTCAAATAATCATTTGCAGTATGCAATTACATGGTTTTTGATGAGTTTTTCTTTTTTGATTATTTTTATAATTTATTTATTTAGGAAGAAAAAATGAAAACATATTTAAAACTTAAAGAGATTTTTAATGAAGCTTCACTGGCATCAGATATTGCAGGTATTTTACACTGGGATATGGCAACAATGATGCCGAGTAGCTCAAGAGATCAAAGATCAGATCAATTAGCCTATTTATCAAAACTTAGTCATAGTAAAATTTCATCTTCTGAAGTTGGTGATTTAATTGAAGACTCAAAGAATCTTAATCTAAATAACAGCGATCAGAAAAACTTAAATGAAATGGATAGAGAATATAAATTAGCTTCTGCTATTCCAACGGAGCTTGTAGAAAAAATTTCAAAATCTTCAGCTAAATGTGAAGGTGTTTGGCAAGAGGCAAGAGAAAAGTCAGATTTTAATTTAGTAAAAAAAGATTTAGAAGAACTTATAAATTTAACAAAAGAAGAAGCAAATATTCTAGGGGAAACTTTTAAAGTTTCTCCTTATGAAGCACTAATAAATAAATTTGAACCTTCTTCAGAAGAAAATAAAATATCTGAAGTATTTGGTGATTTACAAAAATTTCTGACACCACTTATTGATAAAATTATTGATAAGCAAAAAAAAGAAGAAACATTTCAATTTGAGACAAGTATTGATGAAGAAAAGCAGAAAAATATTTCTGAATATATAATGAAACAAATAGGTTTTGATTTTACAAGAGGAAGACTTGATAAAAGTGTTCACCCTTTTTGTGGAGGATCTACAAATGATGTTAGAATTACAACTAGATATAATAATGAAAATCCATTTTCATCTTTAGATGGCGTTATGCATGAAACTGGACATGCATTATATGAGCTAAATCTACCAAAAGATTGGATGCATCAGCCAGCAGGTAAATCTAGAGGGATGGCCATGCATGAAAGTCAATCACTATTAATTGAAATGCAAATCACTAGATCTTTAGCTTTTAAAAAATTTTTATCTAATACTTTAAATAAAAAATTTAATATTAAAGACAAAGCTACAAATCCAGACAATCTTTACAAATTAGGTACTCGAGTAAATAAATCGTTTATAAGAGTTGAGTCGGATGAAGTAACCTATCCCTTGCATATTATATTAAGATTTAATTTAGAAAGAAAAATTTTTAACAATGAAATAAATATTGCAGACATTCCAGATGCTTGGAATGATGAATTTAATAAATTATTTAGTTTATCTATAAATAAAGACACTGATGGATGTTTACAAGATATTCATTGGTTTGCCGGATTATTTGGATACTTTCCAACATATTCATTAGGAGCACTCACTGCCGCTCAATTTGCTTCTCAATTAAGAACTGATCAAAAGGAATTAGATCAGGAAATAGAAATTGGTGAATTTTCAAATTTAGTAAATTGGCTTAAAAAAAATATTCATGAAAAAGCTAGTTTTTTTTCAACTAATGAGGTTTTAGAACAGGTTACAAAGTCGCCTTTAAATGCTAAATATTTCAAAGAATATATTACTAATCGCTATCTTTAATGAAATATTTAAGCACAAGAGATGATTCTCTAAGCAGATCATTCAACGACATTCTTTATCAAGGATTATCAAGAGATGGAGGTCTATATTTACCCCAAAGCTGGCCCAAAATAGACTTACTAAGTTTAAAAAATAAATCATACGAACAAGTGGCATGCGAAATTATTTTTCCTTATGTAATTGAAAATATAGAAAAATTAGAATTACAAAAAATTTTAAATGAAACTTATGCAAATTTTAATCATGAAAAAATAGCTCCATTAGTAGAATTAGAAAATAATAAATTTTTATTAGAATTAATTTATGGGCCTACTTATGCTTTTAAAGATTACGCTTTACAATTTCTTGGTAACTTATTTTCTACAAGTTTAGAGATGTCTCCAAAAAAAATTACTATTTTAGGCGCAACTTCTGGTGATACTGGCTCAGCTGCAATTCATTCTTTTAAATCAAAAAAAGATATAAATGTATTTATTCTACATCCTCATAATAAAGTATCGCCCATTCAACAAAAACAAATGACCACAGTAATTGATAAGAATATTTTTAATATTGCTATAGATGGTAATTTTGATGATTGTCAAAAAATTGTCAAAGAATTATTTGTTGATGATGAAATACAACAGTCTACCTCTTTAACTGCTGTAAACTCTATAAATTGGGCACGATTAATTGCGCAAGTAGTTTATTATTTTTGGTCTTATTTACAAACTGATAAGCATCAAATAAATTTTATTGTTCCTTCGGGAAACTTTGGCAATATTTTTTCTGCCTTTGTTGCTAAACAAATGGGATTACCTATTGGTCATTTACATATTGCAACTAATTCTAATGATATCTTGAAGTCCATAGTAGACACTGGAGAAATGAAAAAAAAATCTGTTTCTCAAACATATAGCCCTAGTATGGATATTCAAGTTTCAAGTAACTTTGAGAGGCAAATTTTTGAAAGCCTAAATAGAGATAGCAAAAGAGTAAATGAAGTATTTGAAAGCTTTTCATCAAAAGGTTTTTATCAATTTGATGACTCTGTTTTAGCTAAGTTTCAGCAAATATACAAGGCTTCCTCAATTGATGATAACCAGACTCTGGAAACAATTAAACATGTATATGAAAAATATAATTATATTGCTGATCCACATACTGCAACAGGACTAAAAGTATTATTAGATAAAAAAGATGATGAAGTCTGGGTATCTTTGGTTTGTGCACATCCTGCAAAATTTGACAATGCTGTGAATAAAGCAATTAATAAAGAAATTGATATACCAAAAGAATTGAGCAATCTCTTTGATAAAGAGGAAAAGATGACTATATTACCCAATAGTACTATGGATGTAAAAAACTTCATCTTAGAAAAAATAAGCAATGCATAAAATTACAACACTAGAAAACGGATTAAGAATAGTAACCCAGAATATGCCAGGGTTGGAAACAGTATCAATGGGTATATGGAATTTTGTTGGTGGAAGAGATGAAACTAAAGATATAAATGGTGTTGCTCACCTTTTAGAGCATATGGCTTTTAAAGGTACCTCAACTAAAAATGCTCTTCAAATTGCTGAAACAATTGAAAATGTTGGTGGAGATATAAATGCTTATACTTCAAAGGAAATAACAGCTTATTATGTAAAACTCTTAGCTGATGACCTACATTATGGAATAGATATTCTGACAGATATTTTACAAAATTCTACATTTGCTGAAGATGAACTTAATCGAGAAAGAGGAGTCATAATTCAAGAAATTGGCATGTACCTTGATACACCCGATGATATGATTTTTGATTATTGGCAAGAAAAAGCATATCCGGACCAGCCAATGGGACGTTCCATATTGGGTAAAACTGATATTATTAAAAATATTTCAAGAGATGAAGTTAAAGACTTCATGATGAATCATTATAATCCAAAAAAAATGACTATAAGTGCAGCTGGAAAAATTGACCATGATCAATTTGTAGAATCAATTAAAAAATCATGCACTAACCTACCATCTGGATTATCTACTGAAAGACAAAAAGCTAATTACAAATCTGGAGAATACAGAGAAGATAAAAAATTAGAACAGATTCACTTACTACTTGGTTTTGAAGGAATAGATTATCACCATGATGATTACTATTCTTTATTGGTTTACTCTTCTTTATTAGGTGGAGGTATGTCATCAAGATTGTTTCAAGAGATAAGAGAGAAACGTGGTCTTGTATATGGTATTTCCTCTTTTAGTTCTTCTTACACTGACACGGGTGTTTTTGGTATTTATTGTGGAACAGGTGAAAATCAAATCCAAGAGCTCATACCTGTATTATGTGATCAATTAAATGAAAGTCCTAATTCAATTACAGAAAAGGAAATAAATAGAGGTAAAGCTCAATTGAAAGCAAGCTTAATGATGGGGAGGGAAAGTGCATTTAGAAGATGTGAGAGTGCTGCTAGACAACTTCTAGTCTTTGATAGAATAATTGACCCATCTGAAACTATTAAAAATATAGATAAAGTCTCTAAAGAAACTGTTCAAAAAATTGCTAATGAAATTGTAAAAGGACCAATAACTATATCAAGTATTGGGCCATTATCTAAACTTGAAAATATTGATAAAATACAAGGTCGTATTAACTAAATTTTTCAACAAATTTAAAATATTATTTTATTTTTAAATCTTCTTTAATTGAATGATTAAGTTCTCCATCTTCAGATGATAAATTCATAGATACTTTTATGGATTCACCAATTTTGATATTTCCTTCAGTAAATTTTTTTCGTATGTAATTTTCTATTTCACGTTGAGAACTAATACCAACTTGTTTAAGAAATTTTCTAATTTCTAGATTTAAATTATCTTCATCCATGATTTACTATAAATTATTTTGATAGATTCATTCAATAATGTTATTAATTTTGTATGGAAACTGCTTCTTTTAAAACTAAACTCGGTTGGATTACGGTAAAAAAAAAGAGTGGCAGCGTCTTTTCACTGAGTTTTGGGAAAACAAATAAAAAAATTGATTTAATTAATATTAAGAATCAGATTAATTTATATGCTTCTGGAAAACTTAAAAATTTTAAGATTAAATATTCTTTTGAAGGCTCCCCTTTGCAAAAAAAAATTTGGAAAGAGTTGTCTAAAATTCAATATGGTAAAGTTTCAACATATGGAGAAATTGCAAAAAAAGTTGGTACGTCTCCAAGATATGTAGGTAATGTTTGTGGACAAAATAAACTTTTGCTTATTATTCCCTGTCACCGCATTATTCGTAGTGATGGTAAACTTGGAGGATTTTCTGGAGGAGGGGGGATCAGGTTAAAAAAAAGATTACTCAACTTAGAACAAAGTGTCTCATAAAATAATTATTCTTCAGCACACGCCTTTAGTAACACCTGGATACTTTACAAAGTTAATGAATGAAGATTTAGTAGAAACAACTATAATTCGATTGGATAAAGGAGAAAAGATTCCTGTTAATCTTGATATATATGATGGAATGATCTGTTTAGGTGGACCAATGGATACTTGGATGGAAGAACAATATCCGTGGATGATTGATGAAAAAAATAAGATAAAGGAATTTGTTCTGAATAATCAAAAACCATATCTCGGAATCTGTTTAGGCTGTCAATTTTTAGGAGAAATTCTTGGCGGTAAAGTAATTAAATCTAATCCTCCAGAAATCGGGATTCTAAATATTAATATTTTAGATAATAAAAAAAAGGATCAACTTTTTCAAAATTTTGATAATCAGATTAAAGCATTACAATGGCATAGTTACGAGGTAAGTGAACTAAATAATTCTGATGTTACAATTTTAGGTTCATCAGATATTACAAAATTTCAAATTTTTAAGTATAAAAACCATGCTTATGGCATTCAATTTCATATGGAAGTAGATGAAAACACAATCATTAAATGGTCCAAAGTTCCTGAATTAAAAAATGCTTTAGAAAAATATTCAGGCAAAAACTCTACTGATGAATTAGATAAAATGCTTAGAAATAATATCCAAGAAATGAACAATAATACTAAAAAATTATACAAAAATTTTAAAAATTTAATGACTACCTAGCTGTTTCGTGTTTAAATAATTATGGAGATTTAATATGAAAAAAATAAAAGGCCCTGCAATATTTCTTGCTCAATTTGTAAGTGATGATGAACCTTTTAACTCCTTAGAGTCAATATCAAAATGGGCTTCTAATTTAGGATATAAAGGCGTACAGATACCTTCTTGGGATTCAAGATTAATAGATTTAAAAAAAGCATCTGAAAGTAAAGATTATTGTGATGATATAAAAGGAATTCTTGAAAATAATAATTTACAACTGACAGAGCTATCTACTCACCTTCAAGGTCAGCTTGTTGCTGTTCATCCTGCATACGATATTCCTTTTGATGGATTTGCAGATGAAAAAGTAAGAGGCAATCCAAGTAAAAGAAAAGAATGGGCCATTGATCAATTAATGCAAGCAGCAATGGCTTCAAAGAACTTTGGACTAAATGCACATGCAACTTTTTCTGGTGCACTAGCTTGGCCATATTTATATCCGTGGCCTCAAAGACCAGAAGGATTAGTAGATGAAGCTTTTAATGAACTTGCAAAAAGATGGAAACCAATTTTAAATAAATTCGATGAAGCTGGGGTAGATCTTTGTTATGAAATTCATCCTGGTGAAGATCTCCATGATGGTATTACTTTTGAAATGTTTTTAGAAAAGGTTGGCAATCATCCACGATGTAATATGCTTTATGATCCAAGTCATTTTATTCTTCAGCATTTAAATTATTTAGATCATATTGATATCTATCATGACAAATTAAAAATGTTTCATGTAAAAGATGCTGAATTAAATCCAAGTGGGAAACAAGGTGTATACGGAGGTTTTCAATCATGGATTAATAGAGCAGGCAGATTTAGATCATTAGGAGACGGTCAGGTTGACTTTAAATCTATTTTTTCAAAATTATCTGGTTATAATTTTGATGGTTGGGCAGTTCTAGAATGGGAATGTTGTATAAAAAGTCCTCAACAAGGGGCAGAAGAAGGTGCGAAATTTATAAAAGAACATATCATCGATGTAACTGAAAAAGCATTTGATGATTTTGCTGACTCAGGAATGGATGAAGAAACTAATAAAAAACTTTTGGGTATTTAGGAGGGAATTTCAATGACAAAAAGATTAAAATTAGGAATGATAGGTGGTGGCCAAGGAGCTTTTATAGGAGCTGTTCATCGTCTATGTGCAAGAATGGATGATAAATATGAATTTGTTGCTGGTTGTTTATCTTCAACCCCTGAAAAAGCTTCAAAATCTGCTGAAGAAATTGGTCTCGATCCTTCAAGAAGTTACCCTGATTTTAAAACTATGGCTGAGGAAGAAGCCAAAAGAGATGATGGTATCGATGTAGTATCTATTGTTACACCAAATCATATGCATGCTGCACCGGCAATTGAATTTCTAAATAAAAATATTCATGTCATTTGTGACAAACCTATGACCTCTACAATGGAAGATGCCCATAAATTAGTTGACGCAGTTTCTAAATCTGATGCTCATTTTTTCTTAACTCATAATTATTCTGGCTATCCAGTCGTTAGAGGTATGAGATCACTTATTGAAAATGGAGCACTTGGAAAAATAAGAATTGTTAAAGGATCTTATTTGCAAGGATGGCTAGGATCAAAAGAGGAGGATTCCGGTTCAAATAAACAAGCAGAATGGAGAACTGACCCTTCAAGAAGTGGGGCTGCAGGAGGTGTAGGTGATATTGGTAGTCATACTATGCATTTGTTAGAATTTATAACTCAATTAAAATTGCAATCAGTTAGTGCAGATCTTACAACTTTTGTTGAAGGAAGAAAATTAGATGATGATGCTTCAATTATGATCAGATTAAATAATGGTGCTAAGGGATCATTATCTATTTCTCAAGTTGCTACAGGTGAAGAAAATAATTTTACTGTAGCTATTTATGGTGACAAGGGAGCATTAAAATGGAGTCAAGAAAATCCAAATTATGCAACATTTAGTCAAGTAGGGGAGGCAAGCCAGATAATAACCAGAGGTGGTTCAATTAAAGTTGAGGGAACTGAAGCTAATGTTCGAATCCCTGCAGGTCATCCAGAAGGATATCTTGAAGCATTTGCACAAATTTACTCTGATGCTGCAGATGTTATCCAGAATAAGGAAAATAAAGAAGAATTACTAAAGCTTCTTCCAAATATTGACGATGGTTTACACATAATGAAGTTTATAAACGCAAGTGTCGATTCTAGTTCAAAAGACTCAAAGTGGATAAATTTATCTGAAATTATATGAATTTTCCCTAGTTTTCTTATATTTTTTTATTCATGCAAAAAATGCATAGCAAACTTTACTTAAATATTCTTAATAAATTTTAATAATAAAGTAAACCACCATTACGTTCATCATTCTTTTTGAATGACGGAAGTAGACGAAAGTCGAAGGAACGCATGCAAAGTTATAAAATCGTTCAATTTGCAGTTTGCAAATCGGAAGTAGGTTAAACCGAAGGAACGCGGATCTTAGTAATTAATTTCCATAGCTAAGCATGAAAAGTAACACATGACTCAGTGTGAGCCATGTACTGTGAAATTTATAATGGAGGATTAATGTTAAAAAAATCTATATATTTCATTGGCATTGTAACTGTCTTCTTACTCTTTAGTTCTTACGCAAGAGCAGAGGTAGATGGTGAAGTGCAATACATATTAAATACTTTCCTATTTCTTGTATCTGGGTTCTTGGTCATGTGGATGGCAGCAGGATTTGCAATGCTTGAATCAGGACTTGTTACATCCAAAAGTGTAGCAACAATTGCAGCTAAAAACATCGGCTTGTATTCAATAGCAGGAATAATGTTTTGGTTAATCGGATACAATATGGCTTACGGTATACCCGCTGGTGGATTTATTGGATCTCCAATTCCTTGGAGTGATGGTAGTGCTGTCGATACAGGTTATTCAGATGGTTCTGACTGGTTCTTCCAGATGGTATTTTGTGCAACAACTTGCTCAATTGTATCTGGAACACTAGCTGAAAGAATTAAAATTTGGCCATTCTTTATTTTTTGTGCTTTATTAACTGGTTTCATTTATCCAATCGAAATGGGTTGGCAGTGGGGCGGAGGATACTTAGCGGAAGCTGGTTTCTCAGATTTTGCTGGTTCAACTCTAGTACATAGTGCAGGAGCAGCAGCAGCACTTGCTGGTGCAATTTTATTAGGCCCAAGATTAGGAAGGTTCACTGATAGTGGTGAAGCAGCTCCAATGGAGCCTTTTGCAAATTCTTCAATACCTCTTGCAACTCTTGGTGTATTTATCCTATGGCTTGGATGGTTCGGATTTAATGGTGGATCACAACTTGCAATGGGTACATTTGATGATGTTACAGCAGTAGCAACAATATATATTAATACTAACTTGGCAGCTGGTGCAGGAGTAATGGCTTGTGCAGTAATTTCAAGACTAGTAACTGGTAAAACAGATGTTGTTATGATGCTTAATGGTGCATTAGGTGGTCTAGTAGCAATTACAGCAG
>CACKQA010000024.1 GCA_902602135.1 uncultured Alphaproteobacteria bacterium | reverse complement strand
CGGTGATGTAATTGAGTCTGACGACGGAATACTTGCAATAGGTTCTGGGGGTCCATACGCAAATAGTGCTGCTAAAGCATTAATGAAAAATACAAAAATGAATGCAAAAGAAATTGCTTTAGAATCACTTAATATAGCTGCAGACATTTGTATTTATACAAATCATAATATTATTTCAGAAACTATTGAGCTTTAAATATGGAATCAAGTTTTAGCCCAAGAGAAATTGTTTCTGAATTAGATAAATTTATCATTGGTCAGAACAATGCAAAAAAAGCTGTTGCAGTTGCATTAAGAAATAGATGGAGAAGAAAACAACTTGATGATTCTTTAAAAGAGGAAATTGTACCAAAAAATATTTTAATGGTTGGTCCAACAGGTTGTGGAAAAACAGAAATCTCACGAAGACTTGCTAAGTTAGCAAATGCACCTTTTGTTAAAGTTGAGGCAACTAAATTTACAGAGGTTGGATATGTTGGAAGAGATGTTGAACAAATAATAAGAGATCTTGTTGAAATAAGTATTACAAAAACAAAAATACAAATGGGCCAAGAAGTAAAGGCAAAAGCAGAGAAAAATGCAGAAGAAAGAATTTTAGACGTTTTGGTTTCTAAAAGCTCAACACCAGCTACTAGAGATAATTTTAGGAAAAAACTAAGGTCGGGTGAACTAAATGACAATGAAGTTGAAATTCCAGTTTCAGCTAATGCAAATTTAAGTTTACCAACTATGGACATACCTGGCATGCCTGGTTCTCAAATGGGTATGATTAATTTAGGTGATGTATTTGGAAAAGGTTTTGGCAATCAAAAGAAAATGAAAAAAATGAGTGTCAAAGATTCTCATGCATATTTGTTAAATGAGGAAACTGATAAACTTTTAGATAAAGATAAAATAAACTCAAGAGCATTGGATGATGTAGAGCAAAATGGTATCGTTTTTATAGACGAAATAGATAAAATTACTTCTAGAGCTGATAGAAGTGGTGCGGATGTTTCAAGAGAAGGTGTTCAAAGAGATTTATTACCACTTATTGAGGGAACTGCAGTTACGACAAAATATGGTGTTGTAAAGACAGATTATATTTTGTTCATTGCATCTGGGGCATTTCACTTATCAAAACCATCAGATATGCTACCTGAACTTCAAGGTAGATTGCCAATTAGGGTCGAGCTTGATAGTCTTAGTAAAAAAGATTTTAAACTTATTCTTACTGAAACACAAAACAGTTTGATTAAGCAGTATCAAGGACTTCTTGGAACAGAGAGGGTTGATTTGAAATTTGAGGAAGATGGAATTGATACCATCGCTTCTTTATCTACAGAGATAAATCAGAACGTAGAAAATATAGGCGCCAGAAGGCTCCATACTGTAATGGAAAAATTACTTGAAGAGGTTAGCTATACAGCTTCAGATATAGGCCCTACAGAAATAATAATTAATAAAAAATACGTAGAAAATAGCCTAGGAGAACTTATTAAAAGTCAGGACTTATCAAAGTTTATATTGTAAAGCTCATTTAATTTTTTAATAGTTATAAAATGAGTATTTTTAAAAGCATCAAATTTGAATTACTTATTTTAGTATTAATTACATTAAGTATTTTTGCTTCTTTTAATTTAGATCTTTTTTTTTATAGTTATTTTTCAAACCTAAGTGATTGGGCAAATGGAGTTTTTCTTAAAGAATTTTTTTCAGAAATAACAAAACTTGGCAGTTCGTCTTGGTATTTTTCTATTACAATAATAGGTTTTGTTATTTTTTATGTAAATAACAAACTTCAAATTATAAAAACTAAATCAGTAAAAAATCTTTCTAATTTTTTTATTTCTTCTTTTGTTTATATTTTGACAGTAGGGATAATTACTCAAATTATAAAACATGTGGTGGGAAGGCCCAGACCAAATCATACTGATTTTGAAGACGTTTTTAGTTTTAAATATTTTACCATGGAGTCAAATTTTCATTCTTTTCCCTCTGGACACTCTTCTACAATATTTATCGTTTGTTTTATTTTGGTTTCTATTCTTCCAAAATTAAAATATTTTTTTTATTTTTTAGCTTCAATTGTTGCCTTTAGTCGAGTTATTGTGAGCGCACATTTTTTTACAGATATTGTTGCTGGAGCAATTTTAGCTTTAATATTATTTAAAGTTTTAAATAAATTAATAGAAAATAAATATAATAGATACAAATTATCAAATTTAATTCCTGAAAAAAATTCTGAGATTTTTTATTATATTCTAATTTTATTTTTTAGTTGTGTGTTTGTGACCGCCGGTCCATCCTTAGATTTATATGTATCGTCTTTATTTTATAAGGGGGAATCACAATTTGAATTACAAAGTTTTGATTTAACCTCAATATTGTTTAGAGATATTTTATTACCACTAATAGTTATTTATATTTTAATTTTACCAATAGTTGGGTGTTTCTTTAAAATTGATAAAATTTTTTTTAATTATAAATTTTCTATTAAGGAAATAGCTTTGTTATGGATTTCTCAAATTATTAGTGTTTTAATATTTGTAAATCTTATACTAAAAAATTTTTGGGGTAGGGCAAGACCAAACGATGTAGTGGAGTTGGATGGCAAAGAATCCTTTTCCCCTTGGTTTGAAATAACTAATGCTTGCGAAACAAATTGCTCCTTTGTTTCAGGTGATGCCTCTGTTGGCTTTTCAATTATAATTCTATATTTAATAACAAAAAATATAATTTTCCTCTATGCAAGCCTTGTTGCTGGTTTTATATTTGGCTTGATTAGAATAATGGCTGGCGGTCATTTTTTAAGTGACATTTTTTTTGCTGGCTTTTTTATTGTAATTTTAAATATAATTTTATTTGAATTGTATAAAAAATATTATGTTAAATAAAATTTTGTTGCCATCATTTATTTTTTTACTTTTATTAAAAATTGGTGCCTTAAATTTTACTACCTTTAATTTGTTTGGTGATGAAGCACAGTATTGGTTATGGTCAAAAGATATTGACTTTGGTTATTTTTCGAAGCCTCCTTTTTTGTCCTGGATAATAAGAGTTTATACAGAAATATTAGGCAGTAGTTTTGTTTCATTAAAGCTTCTCCCATCGTTTGTTTATTTATTGATTTCCTGGAGTATTTATAATCTTTTAATTAGTGCTGGAATAAACAAAAAAGATTCATTCGCAGGTTGTTTAATTTTTTTATTTATACCCGCTGTTTCTTTTTCATCTTTTATAATTAGTACTGATCTTTTTTTATTATTATTTTGGACACTTTCACTTAATGAATTAGTTAAGATCAATGGTGAACATGGTTTAAAAAATTTTATATTATTAGGTATTTTTCTGGGGTTAGGTTTTTTATCAAAATACGCAGCTATTTATTTTGTGATTTGTTTATTTGTTTTAATTTTATTAGATAAAAGATTTAGAAAAATTTTTTTGGATAATTTATTTGGTTTTTGTCTTACCTTTTTATGTGTATTTGTAATTATCGTACCAAATATTATTTGGAACTTTAATAATGACTGGATAACACTTCAGCATACTTCGGATAATGCAAATTTTGGAAATATTGAAATAGATCTTATTAGAGGTTTAGAATTTTTATTAATTCAAGTTTTAATGTTAGGCCCGTTTATGGTTTTGGGTGGGATATTTGGATTTAAAAAATGGAACTATATTCAAAAAATTTTTCTAATATTTTCTATTCCTATAATTTTAATTGTTTTAGTAGAAGCTATTATTGTAAGAGCTAATGCAAATTGGGCTGCTCCAGCTTTAATTTCTTTATTTGCTCTTTTATATATTAGAATTAATAATTCTTTTTTAAAGATAGCTAATTATATGTTTAATTTTATTGTCTGCTTAATTCTTTTTGTAATGATTGGAATTAGCTATCCGTCTAAAATTTTTGACCGAATAAGTGGTATAAATGATTATGCTCTAAAAATTTACAGTGGTTCTTCAGATGGTGTCATAAAAAATATAGTGGTTTCTGATCGGCTTTTATTTTCAAGCCTTAATTTTGAATTAAAAGATAAGGATATTAATTTCTATATGCCACATAAAGAAGGAGATGAAATAACAAACCACTTTAAAATAGAATCTCCTCTTAATAAAAACATAAATGAAAACTTTACTTTAATTGGGAGCCCCTCAGATATTAATTATTTAGAGAAAGAATATAGGGTGTTAAAAATAAATTCACCTGATCAGAAATTTACAAAAAGAAAACTTGATGTTTACGAGGTTGTGTTTGAATAAATTTCTAGTATTTTTTATTATATTTGTAATTAACACATCCTATGCAAATAATTTTAGTGCAGAATATAAAGTCAGCACAACAGGAATAAAAATTGGTAATTTTAGTTGGTCATTAAATATTAATGATAATATTTTTCAAACAGAAATTAATTTGAAAAATTCTGGAATTTTTTCGCCTTTATATAAATTTGAAGGGAGCTATCTTTCAGCTGGGGTTATTGAAAACAACATATTTAAGACCAAGAATTATAAACAGTTTTGGAAAACTAATAAGAAAATAAAAATAGTTAAAATGTCTTTTGATGATTATTTAATTGAATTAAAACAAGAGCCTATAGAAGAAGAAATAGCTAGAGTAGACCTAGAAGAGTTATATTTATATTTTGACCCAATTACCTCTTTTATAAATATTTTAAATGGAGAAAATGAGGCAAAAACAATTGATGGTAGAAGAATTTACACACTTAAACAAAACAAAAGTGAGGATGGAAATATAATTTTAGAAATTGAAGACTATGTAAATATTTGGGCGGACCATAAAAGAAATGATTTAAAAAAAATTGAATTTTTAGTTAAAGACGATTTACTTCCATATGAAATTCTTATTCATTTCAAAAAAAGGGTGTTTAAGTTAGAAAGAATTTAAAACTTTTTTTTTCTTAAATAGACAAAAAGAGCTCCGTCACCCCCATGTTCAAAACCCGCATCTTGATATGTTAGGATATATTTCTTAAGATTGTCTTCGTTTATCCAATTTATTATTGAGTTTTTAATCTTTCCATAGAAAAGTTTAGGGTTTGTGTCTTGCTCATTTTGATTTTTTTTATGAACACCTTTTCCAGTAATTATAAGCAAACATCTTTTATTCTTGTTATAATTTTTTTTCACCTCACTTATAAATTTTTCATGCGCTTCGACTAAACCGTACCCGTGAAGATCAATTCTTCTATCTATATTAATTTTTCCTCTCTTAAGTTCCTTATTAACCTCACCAAATGATAATTTAAAGTCTGGACTACTAACTTTGTGTTCAGTTATTGTTTTTTTGCTGGTATTTTTGGTATTAGTTTTTTTATCTAATTTTACATTTTTTTTATTAGTTGTTTTCGTTTTAACTATAGAGGTATCTTTTTTAAAAGGTTTTACACCTTTCATGTTTTTTAGAAAAAAATCTTCTTCCATTATTTTTTTGTATAGTTTTTAATTAAACTCTTTACTCTTTCCGGTGTTTGCAAATACCACAAACTGTCTAACATCTCTAGTGATGCCATGAATTTTTGTTTTTTGTTTAGAAAATCAAGCATTTTCTTAAATTTGGAGACACCTTTTACTCCAAGTTGAAAAATCATTTCTATTAATAATTCCTTCTCTGAAGTTGTGTGATTTTTTTTAAAAAATTTTTTTTTATATTGTTTGTGTGCTTTTTTAAAGTCTATCTCAAACAATTCTTCAAAATATTTTTTTTTAAATTTTTTAATGTAATATTTATTTTCTTTTTCTGTAATAAGATGACCATAGCCAATAGTATAAAACCCTAATTGATCTTGATAAGGCTTGTCAGAATAACCCTCGTTTTTTTTAATTCGGTCTTTGAGTTCTTTAAAGGACAAATATTAAGTTTGAGTTAATATCCATATAGGACTAGAAGAATTTACTGGTTTTTCAAAAGTCCAAGTGTCTTTATTTTTAACAATAGAGCCCTCATCATTATTTAACATCTGTTCACTAATAAAATTGACCGATATTGATATTGTGTCATTTTCTACTTTTGCATCTGCGATGCCCTCTACAATAAGTGAATAAAATTGTGATTCTGGATTGTTTGTTTTTTCATCAATAGCTTTTTCAAAAGCAGAATAAACATCTTTAGACACAAGATTTTTCAGTGTTTTTTTATCTCCATTGTTGAAAGATGAAATTATAATCTCAAAAGCTTTCTTGGCACCATCAAGAAACTCTCGGTGATTAAAATTATTTACTTTTTTATATACAACCTCAAGCTTTGTCTCATTATCCATTAAAGAAGGTATTTTTTTAGCATCCTCTTGTTTTTTGGTTTCTTGAGGTTTTGGCTGTGATATATTTTTTTGAAATCCTGTTCTTTTTCCAAGAACACTTCTTAATCTATAAATAATAAATCCAGCAATAGCTGCAAAAATCAAAATATCAAAAAATTGTAAGTCACCATAAATCATATGATTTTAATATAATAACTTTTTCAAATATTAATAGTTATATTTTTTCCAAAGAGGATTTTTTAGTTTTTTTAACATTTCTTTGTGAGCTAAATAATCTTCTTCATTAACCTTTATAATTTTGGTTTTTGTTTCGTTTTTGTTGTTAATTTGTGTATTTTTTTCATCACTGTTTGAGTTTAATTCCATAGAAAACTGCTTACCTCCTCTAAGCTCTAAATAAACTGCAGCTAAAAGCTGAGAGTCAAGCAGGGCTCCATGGAATGATCTGTCTGATAAATCAATATTAAACCTTCTGCACAAATAGTCGAGGTTAGCTATTCTTGTATTTAGAACTTCTCTTGCAAGAGAAACAGTATCAACTACAGGATTATCTAAATGAGGTAATCCTAAGATTGACAGTTCATTATTTATAAAACCTAAATCAAATGATGCATTGTGAATTATCAATGTGTCGTTTTTCAAAAAATTTAAGAGCTCCTTGTGGTTTTCTTCAAATGGTTTTTGTTGATTAAGAAAATCATCTGAAAGACCCACTATATTTTTTGCCCCTTCGCTTATACTTCTGTCTGGTTTGCAATAAAATTGGAGTGTTTTTCCTGTAGGAACATAGTTTTTGAGTTCCACACAACCAACCTCTATTATTCTGTCACCAGTCTTATAATCAAGACCTGTGGTTTCTGTATCAATTACTATTTCTCTCATTGTTTTAACTAAAGTTTACTTATTAGCTTATTAATCTTAATTTTATAATCTTTTAATGTCGAGTTGTTATAAATAACATAATCAGATTTCTTTTTTCTTATAATGTCTGATGTTTGAGATCGAGTTATATTCTTAAATTGGTTTTCAGTCATTTTTCTTGTTTTTTTTAATCTTTTTAATCTTACTCGTTTGGAGGCTATTATCGATATTACTTTGTTGAACTGTTTCTCTAAATTGTTTTCAAACAATAAGGGTATATCAATAAAAATTAATTTTGTTTTTTTTTGTTTTTCTTGTTTTATAAAATCAGACCTCTTTTTTCTAACTATTTTAAATATGTATAACTCGAGCTTTTTTCTTATCTGTTTATTTTCAAAAATAATCTTTGATATAATTTTTTTATCTATGTTTTTTTTTGAAATGGACTTAGACAAACCTATGGTACGTAAATAAGTAACAAATTTTTTTTCAGGGTTTTTATATATTTTGGCCACCTGCTCATCTGAGCTGTGAATTTTAAAACCTTTTTCTTTTAATTTACTACAAAAAGTGGATTTACCCGATCCTATGCCGCCTGTTATTGCTATGGTTTTTGTCATTAAATTTTTTTATAAATAGCGTTAAGCATTTTTGCATCTACAGTTGGGTTTTTACCAAACCAAATTTTAAAACACGGTTTGGCCTGTTCTATCAACATTGATATTCCATAAATCTTTTTATTCTTCGGAAACTGTTTGAGAAATGAAGTGTTTTTTGGACTGTAAACAATGTCGCTTACAATTGTTGATTTGGTAATAAGTTTTAAGTGTTTTTTCAACATAGGGTTTATTGGTGTGGTATTAATTATTAAGAAAACTCCTTCAAGGTGTGTTCCAAGATCACTATATTTTTTTGTATACTCAGTGTTTTTTGAATACTTAATTTTTTTCTTAGATCTGTTGAAAATATAAATATCCTTAAACCCCCTTTTCTTTAAGACATAGTGAATTGCATGTGATGCGCCCCCATAACCCAAAATAATAACTTTCCTGTTTTTGGTTTGTTTTATATTTGGTAGGGTTTTGTAATATCCCGTCCAATCAGTGTTTGTTCCATTTATAGTTTTTTTATTTGTTACACAATTTACTGCGCCAATTTTTTTTGCATGAGCGTCTATTTTGCCAAGATGTTTTATAATTTTGTTTTTAAATGGAATGGTAACATTTAGACCAAGCGTATCTTTTTTTTCCAAAATATCTTTAATTTTATTATTAAAGTTTTTTTCTGTAAGCTCTAAATACCCGTAGCTTGCTTTAATGTTATATTTTCGAAACCAATAGTTAAATATTGTTGGTGAAAGACTTTTAGATGCTTTGTTCCCAACTACGTAAAGTTTTTTCATTTTTTTGAATATAAATAATCTAGTAAATTAAACAAAGGTAATCCCATAACATTAAAATAATCTCCTTTTATGCCCTCAATAATATTTGGCCCTAAGCTTTCTATTTGATAACACCCTACGGAGCTTAGTATTTGTTTGCCTGTTTTTTTTAGATATGTATTTATTTCGCTGTTATTAAGTTTTCTTATTTTAACATGGGTTTTCTCGTAATTTTCCCAAACCTTAGAACCATTCAAACAAATAGTTAGTCCCGATACTATTAGGTGTGTCTTTCCTGATAGAGACCTAATTTTTTTTGTGGCTTTCTCAATAGAGTTTACTTTATCTAAAATTTTTCCATTGTGATAAATAACGGTATCACAGCCTAAAACAATTTTGTTGGCATAAGGTTTTTGTCTACTTACACTTCTTGCTTTTTCATAAGAAAGTTTTTTTGCAAAAATCTCAGGCTTTGTTTTTCTATTAATGGTTTTTTTAATATCCTCTTCGTTGCAATTCGGTTTTTTTTGTGTGAAATTTAATCCTGCATTTTTTAATATTTTGTATCTAGATTTACTTGAACTAGCTAATATAAATTTTTGGTGCATAAGTGTGTTAATAAAAATTATAGTTATAAACACTATTAAATATAATTTGAATTTAAGAAATAGTTCTTTTGTTTTAAAAATGTGTTTTCAACAACTTAATAACTTGTCTAAATATTATAAGGTGGGTGTTAATATGTTTATTATACAAAATTAATAACAAGTTATTAGAAATTTATTGCGTTGCAAATTATTTAAAAATAATAATTTTTTTTCAATATTATTTAAATTAACATATTTGCTAGGATTATTATTCATATGTTGGTAAATAAAGAATGATTCAATAATAAAGCAGTAATTAAGCTTTTTAACCTTACAACTAATACTACAATTAAATATATAATTTATATATTTATTATTATTTTGACATTAACTTCAATTTTGATTATTAAAATACTTCATTTCTAAACCACCCCAACAACATTATGAATTTACAGGAATTAAAAGGAAAAGAACCTCAAGAGCTTTTAAAACAGGCAGACAAGCTTGGTATAGAAAACCCTTCATCTCTTAGAAAGCAAGATTTGATGTTTGCCATTCTAAAAACAATTGCAGAAGAAGGTGAAATTATCACTGGTTTAGGGGTTATAGAAATTATGCAAGATGGTTTTGGTTTTTTAAGGTCTTCAGAGTCAAATTATCTTCCAGGTCCAGATGATATTTATATTTCTCCATCGCAAATTAAAAAATTTAGTTTAAGAACCGGTGATAGCGTAGAAGGTGAAATTAGATCTCCAAAGCAAGGGGAAAGATATTTTGCTATAACTAAAATTAACAAAATAAACGGTCAAGAAACTGATTTAGTTAAGAACAGGGTTAACTTTGAAGATTTAACACCATTGTATCCTGAAGCAAGGTTCAAACTTGAACAAGAAAAACCTATGCCGGATAATACAGAAAGAATAATTGATATTATTGCTCCTCTCGGAAAGGGACAGAGACAATTAATTGTTGCACAACCTTTCACTGGTAAAACAATAATTATGCAAAAAATTGCTAATGCCATAACCGCTAATAGTCCAGACGCTAAACTGATTGTTCTCCTAATTGATGAAAGACCAGAAGAAGTTACAGACATGCAAAGATCGGTTAAAGGTGAGGTAATTAGCTCAACCTTTGATGAACCTGCTTCGCGCCACGTTCAAGTTGCTGAAATGGTAATTGAAAAAGCTAAAAGACTTGTTGAATATAAACATGATGTTGTGATCCTTCTTGATTCAATTACCAGACTTGGAAGAGCTTATAATACCGTTGTTCCATCTAGTGGAAAGGTGTTAACAGGAGGTGTTGATGCCAATGCCTTACAAAGACCAAAAAGATTTTTTGGAGCCGCAAGAAACGTTGAAAAAGGAGGATCACTTACAATTATTGCTACTGCTTTAATAGATACAGGAAGCAGAATGGATGAAGTTATATTTGAAGAATTTAAAGGTACTGGTAATAGTGAAATGGTTCTAGATAGAAAACTTAGCCAAAAAAGAACTTACCCAGCTTTTGATATTGGTAAGTCAGGAACAAGAAAAGAAGAATTATTACTTGATAAAGACGAGCTTGGAAAAATCTTTATTTTAAGAAAAATATTAGCCCCAATGGGAAGCACCGAAGCTATGGAGTTCTTGTTAGATAAAATGAAAAATACAAAAACTAACAACGAGTTCTTCCAAAGCATGGGAACTAAATAAATATAAATTTTTTTATAATCTTTCTTATTTACTTATTTACTTAATATCATCTTGGGTTTAATTCCCAAAAAATGAAAGTTTCCAAAGAAACAATTTTTGCTCTTGCTACGCAAAGAGGTAAATCAGGTATAGCTGTTTTTAGGATTTCGGGAAAAGGCTCTCATACAACAATTAAATCAATATCTTCTAAAAAAAAATTTAAAACAAACTTTGCTACATTAAATGATTTATTAGACGGAAAGAGCGTTGTAGATCGGACGCTAACAACTTTTTTTAAATCGCCAAAAAGCTATACAGGGGAGGATATGGTGGAAATATCTTGTCATGGAAGTATTTCTGTAATTAACAAAATAACTAAAACCCTGTTAAAAAAACAGATCAGACTTGCTGAGCCTGGAGAGTTTACCAAAAGGGCTCTAATGAATGATAAGCTTAGTGTTTTAGAGGCTGAAACAATTAATGATTTAGTTAATGCAGAAACAGAAAATCAAAGAAAGATAGCAATTGGTAATTTAAGTGGAAATTTAGACAAGTTTATTAATGAAATATCAAATAAACAAAAAAAACTTCTAGCGGATATAGAAGCAATTATTGATTTTGCTGACGAAGATCTTCCTAAAGAAATATATAATAGCGTAAAAGAACAAAATAAGAACATTTATAAAAAAATTGAAAATATTATCAAAAGATCATCTTTATCTAGACTAATAAATAGCGGTTTTACAATAACTATTATTGGCAAGCCTAATACAGGCAAATCTTCATTTATTAATTATATTAATAACAAAGAGGTTTCTATAGTTACGAATATACCGGGCACAACAACAGATTTAGTAAGCTCCACATTAGATATAAAAGGAGATAAATATACATTTATTGATACGGCTGGGATAAGAAAATATAAGAATTTAATTGAAAAAATAGGTATTGAAAGATCCTTAGAGAGCGCTGAAAAGTCTGACCTAAATATAGTTTTTCTTAAAAATAATGAAAAGAAAAATTACAGTAAAATCAAATCAAAAATATTTGTTAAATCAAAATATGACACAAATAAAAAGAAAATTAGAGGGGTACATAGTATTTCATCAGTATCCGGGTATGGAATTGAGCCTCTTATTAAAACCATATCTTCAAAATTAAAGAAAAAACCAATTTCTGGACCAGTCTTTTCACGTGAAAGGCATATGGAAAGCCTAAAGAAATCACTTGTGCTACTTAAAAGTTTAGATTTAAAAGAAATAGATATTGCTGCTGAAAATGTTAGAAGATCAATTATGTATATTGATGGAATTAATCAAAAATTTGATATTGAGAAAATTTTAGATATAATATTTAGTGATTTTTGTATAGGTAAGTAATTTCACGTGAAAAGAGACATGGACAATAAATTTGATGTAATTGTAATTGGTGGGGGGCATGCAGGCGTAGAAGCAGCATGCTCATCTGCAAGAACTGGATCAAAAACAGCTTTAATTACTCATAAAGTTGATAAAATTGGAGAAATGTCATGTAATCCTGCAATTGGGGGCCTTGGAAAAGGACATCTTGTAAAAGAAATAGATGCTTTAGATGGAATTATGGCCAAAGCTACAGACAGATCCTGTATACAGTTTAGAATGTTAAACTCTAGCAGAGGCGCTGCTGTAAGAGGTCCAAGAGCACAAACTGACCGTATTTTATATAAAAATGCCATAAATGAGCTTGTATCCGAGCAAAAAAACCTTCAAATTATTGAGGGGTCGGTAGAAGATTTAATTGTTTTAAATAATCAGGTAAATGGAGTTGTTTTAGGTGATAATAAAAAGATATCCTCCAAATCTGTGGTTTTAACTACAGGCACCTTCTTACAAGGGTTAATAAGAATAGGCTCTGAGAAGCAAGAAGCCGGAAGAGTTGGTGATAAGCCCTCAATAAAACTTGCAAAAAGACTCAAAGAGCTAAAGTTTTCAATAGGCAGATTGAAAACAGGAACACCTCCGAGATTACTTAAAAAAACTATAAATTTCAATGATTTAGATGAACAACACCCAGATAAAAAGCCCGTTCCATTTTCTTTTATCAACAGAGATATCCACATTCCTCAAATATCTTGTTTTATTACTCATACTAATAAAAAAACCCATGAAATAATCGCTCAGAACCTGAGCCTATCACCTATGTATTCTGGAGAAATAATATCAATGGGAGCTAGGTATTGCCCATCTATTGAAGATAAAATTCATAAATTCAAAAATAAGTCATCACACCAGATATTTCTTGAACCAGAAGGATTAGATAGTGATTTAATATATCCAAACGGAATATCCTCTTCACTTCCAACTGAAATTCAAGAGCAATTCGTTAAAACGATTAAAGGTTTAGAGAATGTTACAATTACACAACCTGCTTATGCAATTGAATATGATTTTGTTGACCCACAAGAACTAACACACACACTTGAAACAAAAAAAATTAAAAATTTATTTTTTGCAGGGCAGATAAATGGAACAACCGGATACGAAGAAGCAGCTGCACAAGGTATAATGGCTGGGATAAACGCATCACTTAAAACAACATCTAATAAAGAATTTATAATACCTAGGTCCTCTGGATATATAGGTGTCTTGATAGACGATTTGGTTACAAAAGGAACTAAAGAGCCATATAGAATGTTTACATCAAGGTCTGAATATAGACTTTTACTTCGATCTGATAATGCAGATTTAAGACTTACACCTCTTGGAATTGATATAGGTTGTGTTGATATAGATAGACAAAGAGAATTTGAAAAAAAATCCAGAAGGATAAAAGAAGGGTTTAAGTTTGTAAAAAATCACAAATTCTCACCAGACGCACTTTTGAAAAAGGGTATAAAAATAAACAAAGATGGAAAGAAAAGAAATATCATAGACCTTTTGTCGTTTTCTAACATTACAACCACTAAGCTCAAAAAAATACTTCCTGAATTAAGTGATTTAGAAGACGACGTAATAGAACAAATAGAAATTGAAGCTAAGTACTCAGGTTATCTTGATAGGCAAAGAATGGATATTCAAGATTTTGAAAAAGAAGAAAGTTTAACAATTCCAAAATCAACTAATTATAAACTAGTCGGCAGCTTATCTAATGAGATAGTAGAAAAATTAACGAAAATTAAACCACCAACACTTGGGGCAGCCTCAAGAATATCGGGCGTAACACCAGCAGCCACCATAGCACTTCTTAGATATATTAAAAAAAATAAAAATAAAAAAGCAGCATAATTTGGATAAAAGCGCTGTAATAAAAAAATATAATCTTAACAGAAAGCAAATTGATTTAATCGATAACTACATACTAAAGTTAACAAAAAGCAACCAAATACACAATTTAGTAGGACCCTCCACACTTGATTTTGCTTGGGATAGACATATTAATGATTCATTACAGTTGTCTAAATTTATTTTGAAAAAAAATGCATCTATAATAGATCTTGGCACTGGCGCGGGGTTACCAGGGGCTATCTTACATATTTTTGGGTATTCAAATATATTATTGATTGACTCAAAGATGAAAAAAATAAACTTTATTAAAGAATTTGCACACGAGCAGAACTTAGAAATAAAAACTATTTGTACTAGAGTTGAAAAAATCAAAAATCAAAAATTTGACTTTATTATCTGCCGAGCCTTTGCTCCATTAGTCAAATTATTAGATTATTCACGGTTTTTTACAAAAAAAAACACATCACTACTTTTTCTAAAAGGAAGAAATGTTAAGAAAGAAATACATGAAGCAAAAAAATCCTTTAGCTTTGAATACGAAATTTATCCAAGTCAAAGTGAGGGTGATGGATATGTGTTAAAAGTAAAAAAATATAAAAAACTGTGAAAAAAATTATTTCTATTTCTAATCAAAAGGGCGGTGTTGGCAAAACCACAACCACAATTAACTTAGCTACTTCATTAGCTGCAGTAAAAAAAAATGTTTTAATTATCGATGCCGACCCCCAAGGTAATGCAAGCACAGGACTTGGGCTTATCCACAATGATAGAAAACCATCTATTTATGAAATGATTCATGAAAAGAAACTTCTTAAAGAAGGAATAAAAGAAACATTAATTCCTGGTTTAAAAATAATTGGAGCAAACACAGACTTAGCTGCAGCGGAGGTAGAGTTGACAAATTTTGAAAATAGGGAGTTTGTATTTAAATCAATCTTTGATGAAATTGATAACTTTGATTTTATTTTTGTAGACTGCCCACCAGCACTTGGTTTGCTAACTATCAATTCATTAGTAGCATCAAACACAACACTGATCCCTCTTCAGTCAGAATTCTTTGCCCTAGAGGGTCTTTCAGCGTTAATGCAAACTATCAAATTAATTCAACAAAACTTCAATAGTGATCTTAAAATCGAAGGAATATTATTAACAATGCTGGACAAAAGAAACTCATTAAGCTCTTTAGTTGAGAAAGATGTAAGACAACATTTTGGTGATCAAGTTTACAAAACAACCATTCCAAGAAATGTTAAAATTTCTGAAGCCCCAAGTCATGGTAAACCAGCATTGGTATACGATACACAAGCTGCAGGCTCCATAGCTTATATTGAGCTTGCAAAAGAAGTAATTTTCAACCAAAATAAAAACCATGAATAAAGAAAACAAACTAGGCATGGGCCTGGGCGCTCTTCTATCAACCACAAACAACAAAAACGAAACAAATA
>CACKQA010000023.1 GCA_902602135.1 uncultured Alphaproteobacteria bacterium | reverse complement strand
TTCGGTAGACAAAGAGGGTCAACTGGTGGAATTGATCCTAATGATGGATATGATGATGAATTTTTAGCAAAAATGAAACTTGAAGTAATCGTTGAAGACAATCAAGTAGATGGTGTTATTGAGTCAATAAAAACTAGCGCTTATTCAGGAAAAATCGGCGATGGTAAGATTTTTGTATCGAATATTGAGCAGGTAATTAGAATAAGGACTGGTGAAAAAGACAGTGATGCTGTCTAATTTTTCTTTACTTTTGTATAAAACCTAGTAATTAACCAATAATCGTTCAACTCTTTTAGAGTCGGAAGTAGGCATTGTGCCGAAGGAACGCATGCAAAAGTTATAAATCGTTCAACCTATTTTATATAGGTCGGAAGTAAGCCATAAGCTGAAGGAACGCGCATCAAAAGCAGATTTCATAACTAGAGCATGATTTAACCGGGTAACGCTGGATAGCATACCCTTTTGTTGAAGTAAGGAGATAGATTATGAAATTAAAAAGCTCGACTCCAAAAGATTTAATGTCTGAAATTAAAGATATGGACATTAAGATGGTTGATATGCGCTTTACTGATATACCAGGAACAACTCAACATTTTACAATACCAATTAAATTTTTAGACGAAGATATATTTTCTGACGGACTTGGTTTTGATGGATCTTCAGTAAGAGGTTTCCAAGAAATTCAAGACAGTGATATGATTGTTTTGCCAGATGCAACAACAGCCTATATTGATCCATTTTTTTCAGAAAAAACTTTGGCATTACATTGTAATATTAAAGATCCTGTAACTTTGGTTGACTATAGTCGTGACCCAAGAAATATTGCTAAAAAAGCTGAAGCCTATTTGAAATCATCTGGTATCGGTGATACAGCATTTTTTGGCCCAGAAGCAGAATTTTTTGTGTTTAATAACGTTCAGTTTGACTCAGGATCAAATTTTGCATTTCATGAAGTTGATTCTGTTGAAGGTACTTGGAATAGTGGTGCTGATGAAAACCCAAACTTAGGTCATAAGCCTAGACATAAAGAAGGTTATTTTCCTTTACCTCCAGTTGATACACTTCAAGATGTAAGAACTGAAATGGTAATGACAATGCAAGATATTGGTCTTACAGTTGAAGCACATCACCATGAAGTTGCAACAGGTGGACAATGTGAAATTGATTTAGAATTTTCACCTTTACTGAAAATGGCTGATGATATGATGAAATATAAATACGTTGTTAAAAATGTTGCTAGACAACATGGAATGACAGCTACATTTATGCCTAAACCTTTATTCGAAGATAATGGTTCAGGTATGCACGTTCATCAAAGTGTTTGGAAAGACGGTGACACATTAATGTATAAAGAGGGTAACTATGCAAACCTAAGTGATTTAGCTCTAAATTACATTGGCGGTATACTTAAACATGCACCTGCTCTTTTAGCTTTTTGTGCTCCTACTACTAATTCTTATAAAAGATTGGTCCCAGGCTTTGAGGCTCCGGTGAACATTGTTTACTCTCAAAGAAATAGAACTGCATCTGTTAGAATTCCTGCTTATTCTCAAAGCCCTAAAGCAAAAAGAATGGAATTTAGATGTCCAGATCCAAGTGCAAATCCATACTTAGCATTCTCAGCAATGTTAATGGCAGGATTAGATGGAATTAAAAATAAAATTAATCCTGGTGATCCAACAGATATAAATCTCTATGCTGCTAGCGATGAAGTTTTGTCTAAAATTCAATCTACGCCTGGATCTTTAGCTGAATCTCTTGAAGCTCTTGAAAAAGATCATGCATTTTTATTAGAGGGTGATGTATTCACCAAAGATGTAATTGAAACTTATATTAGCTATAAAAAAGAGAGTGAGGTTGACCCTATTAATATTAGACCTCATCCACACGAGTTTAAACTATACTACGACGTGTAGAACTATACTTGTCTCTATAAAGAAAACCGCCTTAGGGCGGTTTTTTTTATGTTTTTAGAACAACACTTTTGATAAGAAATATTTGTGGCTAAAAAATCTACTTATAATGCCAAAGATATTGAAGTACTTGAGGGTCTTGAGCCAGTTCGTAAAAGACCGGGTATGTATATTGGAAGCACAAATCAAGATGGTCTTCATCATTTAGTTAACGAAGTACTAGATAATAGTATAGATGAAGTTTTAGCTGGTCACGCGACCGATATAAGTTTTCAATATAAAAAAGATGGTTCGATAAAAATAAAAGATAATGGAAGAGGTATTCCTATTGATTTTCATCCAAAATATAAAAATAAAAGAGCACTTGAAGTAGTTTTAACTACACTTCACGCAGGTGGTAAATTTAACAGTAATGCTTACAAAACTTCTGGTGGATTACACGGGGTTGGGATTTCTGTTGTAAATGCATTAAGTTCTTTATTACAAGTTCAGGTATTCAAAGATGGAAAAGTGTATAGACAAGATTACTCAAAAGGAAAGGTTAAGACAAAAATAAAAATTGAAAAATGTAGCAAAAAATTAAAAGGTACAGAAATTTCTTTTATTCCAGATGAAAGTATATTTGAAGAAACACAATTTGTTCCAAAAAAATTATATAATTTTATTAATATGAAATCAGTATTAGTTGGAGGCACAACTATCAACTTTGAAATTGATAAAGAATTAATAAAAGATAAAACTCCTAACAAAAAAAGTTTTTTTTATAAAAAAGGAATTGAAGATTATTTTCAATTAGAATACGCAAACAACTCTAAGTTATTTGAAAAAAATTTTTTATTAAAATCAAAAATTAAAGATAATGAAAATTTTGAAACTTTAATTTCGTTTAATACAAATGAAAATTCAAGTTTAATGTCATATTGTAACACTATTGAAACACCAGATGGCGGCTCTCATGAAAATGGTATTCGTAATGGAATTCTAAAAGCTATAAAACTTTATGGCCAAAAAAATCAATTCTCAAAAATCAGTAATATCAATCACAGTGATATTTTTGATTACTCTAACGTTATTATTTCAATCTTTATAAATGATCCGAGTTTTGAAGGTCAAACTAAAAAGAGAATAATAATGCCAAATTTACAAAAAGAAATTGAAACAAAAACACAACAAGAATTTTTATTATGGTTAAATGCTAATAAGAAAAATTCAAAAATACTTTTAGATAATTTAATTGAAAGAGCTCTTCAAAGAACTGATTTATCAAAAATTAAAGAGTTGGATAGAAAAAGTATTAAAGAAAGAAATCGTCTTCCAGGTAAACTAGTAGATTGTTCGAGTAAATCAATAAAAGACTCTGAAATATTTATTGTTGA
Organism: uncultured Alphaproteobacteria bacterium; assembly: GCA_902602135.1. Taxonomy (GTDB): domain Bacteria; phylum Pseudomonadota; class Alphaproteobacteria; order HIMB59; genus CACPNW01. The sequence goes on along the minus strand of CACKQA010000023.1, from coordinate 12,566 downwards.
AGGCGACAGTGCTGGAGGTTCTGCTAAGCAAGCAAGAAATAGAGAATTTCAAGCAATACTTCCTTTAAGGGGGAAAATATTAAATGTTTATAATGTTGGGCTATCTAAAATTGCTGATAATAATGAAATACAAAATCTTATTCAATCTTTAGGTTGTGGTATTGGAAAAAACTTTGAAATTTCAAAACTTCGATATGAGAAAATAATTTTAATGACTGATGCGGACGTAGATGGTTCACATATTGCAACTCTACTTATTACTTTTTTTTATAAATATATGAAAAGTTTAATTGATGAAAATAAACTATATCTAGCAATGCCTCCTTTATTTAAAATTTATAACAAAAATAAATCTTTTTACGCATATGATGAAAAAGAGAAAGATAAATTAATTGAAAAAGAATTTAAGTCTGACAATTATAACATTACAAGATTTAAAGGTTTGGGTGAAATGCCAGCTGATCAATTGAAAGAGACTACAATGGATCAAAACAAAAGGAATCTAATATTGATTAACTCTGAAAAAGCTAAGAAAGATATGAAGAATACCGAAAGTTTATTCGAAACCTTAATGGGAAAACAAGCAGAGTTACGTTTTAAATTTATTCAAAATAATGCTAACTTCATTAAAAATTTAGACGTCTAATTTATGAAAAAATATTTTTTGGTAATAGATCAAGGAACAACAAGTTCAAGAATTGTACTGTATAATAAAAAATTTGAAATATTCGATATTGTCCAAAAAGAATTTAAACAATATTTTCCCAATGAAGGATGGGTAGAACATAATGCAACAGAAATTTGGGATGATGTTAGAAATTTAATTTCAAAAATATTAAGAAAAAATAAGTTAAATTCAAAAAATATAATTTCAATTGGAATTACCAATCAAAGAGAAACAACAGTTTTGTGGAATAAGAAAACTGGGAAACCAGTTTACAGAGCAATAGTCTGGCAAGATAGAAGAACAGCTAATCTTTGTGAAAATTTAAAAAGAAAAGGGATTGATAAAAAAATTCAAAAAATAACTGGTTTAGAGCTTGATCCATATTTTTCAGCTACTAAAATTAAATGGATTATTGATAATGTTAAGGAAGTAAATAAGAATTTAAAAAATAATAATTTACTTTTTGGAACAATAGACACCTGGCTATTATGGAAATTAACCAAGGGAAAATCTCACCTAACAGATATATCAAATGCCTCAAGAACCATGATTTTTGATTCTCAAAAAGAGCAGTGGTCTGACAAAATTTTAAAAATATTTAATATTCCAAAAAATATCTTACCAACTGTAGTTGAAAATGCATATGATTTTGGCTTTACTAAATTATTTGGTGATTCAATACCAATTGGAGGCATGGCTGGAGACCAACAATCAGCAACAATTGGTCAAGCTTGTTTTAAAAAAGGGCAATCAAAAAGTACATATGGTACAGGCTGTTTTCTTTTAATGAATATTGGAGAAAAATTTAAATTATCTAAAAATAGATTACTAACAACTGTTGCTTTTAAAATAAATGGTAAAAAAATGTTTTGCTATGAAGGAAGTATTTTTGTAGCAGGCTCTGCCATACAATGGCTTCGCGATAATTTAAAATTTATAAAAGATTCTAATGAAACTGATAAATTGTATAAAAAAGCTAATAAAGATGAAAGTCTATTTTTTGTCCCAGCCTTAACTGGACTTGGGGCACCATATTGGAACCCTAATGCAAGAGGAACATTTTTTGGCATCACTAGAAATACGTCTAAAGAAGATATCATCAAAGCAACTTTGGACAGCCTATCTTTTCAAACTTATGAATTAATTGAGTGTATGGAAAAAGATTCTAAGACAAAGATTAGTGAAATAAGAGTTGATGGAGGTATGGTTAAAAATAATAGCTTTCTACAAAGTTTAGCAAATATTTCTCAAATTAAAATTATTAGACCAAGCAATGTTGAGACTACTTCACTTGGCGCAGCATATCTTGCAGCAATTCAATCTGGATATTTAAAAAATACAAGCCAAATAAGTAAACTTTGGAAAAAAGATAAAACAGTAAAAGCAAATATTAACAAATCCATTTCAACTTCTAGTATTAGTAAGTGGAAATCAATTATAAATGTAGTCAATAATTTTTATTAAAATTTAACCAATTTGAAAGTTCTAAAGAATGGATTTCTTCATCAACTACATCATCATATATTTGTAATTCTTTTTTCTCAAGATTATCAGGGTTTTGTAAAATCATTTTTTCTTTTTCAAATTCTGATAAATTTTCATATACTTTTTGTTCCAACAAAATATCTTTTCTCATTTCCATAAGTCCGGCCATCCATTTTGAATTAAATTCTGGATGGTATTGCACTGCCCAAACACTTGATTGATTTACTTCAAAGCTTATAGATTGGAATTGACTGATCTTATTTGAGGCTAGTACCTTAGTTTCTTTTGGAAGCTTTTCTGCTTCATCATAATGCCAACAGAGTGCATTAAATGATTTTTTTTTGTTTTTATACATGGGATGAATTTCACCATCTTGATTTAATGTAATATTTTTAGCTAAAACTGCTTCAAGGCCTTTTGGATTTTTTCTTACTTTACCTCCTGCGGCAGTTACTAAAACCTGAAGCCCCCAACAACTACCAAATATTTTATTCTTTTTTTTAAATAATTCTTTAGCTAAATCTATTTGATTAGTTATGGATTTTGTCATGTTATATATATTAAGTAAGCTTCCTGTCCAAGCAACCGCTTCGAAATCGTCAAGACTTATTCCTAAAGGAAGATAATTATTATGAACAGCAGGATGAATTGTTGTAATATTGATAGTTGAACTAGAATATTTTTTTAAAATTTTTTCATATACTTGAAATTGAGTATCCATACCCAATTTTGTATATCGATCAGAAGCTTCTTTTTCATTTCCATCGACTAATAATATGTTCATATTTATCTTTATTTTTCATCTATCATGAAATATGTAAAACTTCATGAAAATTAAACTTGGTATCGCGCCTATTGCCTGGAGCAATGATGACATGCCAGAACTAGGAGGTGACACTCCTATTGAAAAATGCTTAGAGGATGCAAGCACATCTGGATTTACAGGTATTGAATTAGGGGGAAAATTTCCAAGAAATCCTGGCATAACAAAATTTCTTTTAGAAAAATTTAATTTAAAAATGCCAGGTGGTTGGTATGGGGCAATGCTTAGAGAAAGAAGTGTAAAAGAAGAATGGATAGCACTCCAGGATCATTTAAATTTATTAAAGTTAATTAATGCAGATGTTTTTGTTTTTGCTGATGTATCTGGATCAATCCAAGGTGATCAATCAAAAGCTCTGAGTAAAAGACCAAAACTTGAAAAAGATGAATGGGATAGTTATTGTATTAAAATTAGCGAATTATCAAATATGCTGATGGATGAAGGAATGCCAATGTCGTATCACGAGCATATGGGAACTATTATACAGTCCGAGGAAGATGTTGATCGATTTATGGATATGACAAATCAAAATACATTTTTGCTTTACGATACTGGACACTTAATGTTTGCCGAAGCAAATTACGAAAGAGTATTAAAAAATTATATTTCTCGAATTAACCATGTTCATTGTAAAGATATTAGAAAAGATGTTTTTTTAAAATCTATTAAAGATGATTTAAGTTTTAGAGAGTCTTTTTTAAACGGTGTTTTCACTGTTCCAGGTGATGGATGTATTGATTACGATCCGTTAATTAAAATACTATATGAAGCAAAATATCAAGAATGGTTAATTATTGAAGCTGAGCAGGATCCTAAAAAAGCAAACCCTCTTGAATATGCTAAATTAGGACATAATTATCTGCATAATATAATAACTAAAAATGGGTATTCTCTTTAAATTAACGTTAAGTACTTTAGTCTCATTCGTTCCTTTATATGTTCTAGCTCACAAAGTAACATTAGAAGACAAATCGTTAGAAATGATTGTTAATGAAAGAATGGCACTAATGCAAAAAATTAAAAGCTCATCATCCAAACTTTACAGACTAATAAATTCAGATCAATATGAGGAAATGTTAGAGCTTAATGAAACTCTTCTACATTCAACATCTGAATTTAAAGATTTTTATCCAGAAAATAGTCAAGCAAAAGGAGCTAGCGATAATATTTGGAGTGATCGTGAGACATTTAATGAATATAACCAAAACTTTGTAGATGATATCGAAATGATATCTTTAAGTATAGAATTAGAAGATAAAGAAATGATAAGTGATGCTATTAAGACAATGGCTGCAAACTGCAGCACTTGTCATAAAAAATTTAGAAATTAATTATTTAATCTTAAGTGCGGATTATACTTCCATTCTAAGTATTTAACAAATTGAACCATTAAAAAATTTAAAAAAAGATAAAGAATTCCTGCAGCAATAAATGCTTCTACTGGCGCAAATGTTTTAGCCATTATCTTTCTAGCAATACCTGTCATTTCCATGTATGTTGTCAGACTAACTAAAGAGGTTGCTTTAACCATTAGTATTAATTCATTACCGTAAGATGGTAAAACTTTTCGTATAGCTATAGGTAGTATAATTTTTCTTAAAAGTAAAAATTTTCCAAATCCTAGTGATAAACCAGATTCAACCTGACTTTTCTCAATTGATTGAATACCGCCGCGAAAAATTTCTGCTCCATATGCAACAGTATTAATTGTAAGCGCTATTACTCCACACCAAAAAGGTTCTTTTAATGCATACCACAAAAAACTTTCTCGAATAAATTTTACAGAACCTAAACCGAAATAAATTAAATATATTTGAACAAGTAAAGGGGTTCCTCTAATGACAAAAATATAACTAGCAATTGTTCTTGATAATAATGTAATTTTAGAAACTCTTCCTAGAGCAAATAATAATGCTAAAACAAAACCAAGTGGTAGTGAAATTAATAATAATAAAATTGTATTATCTAAGCCAGATAGGACCAAAAAGAAATTTTTATAAATAAGAGAATTTTGAATACTATTTAAAAATTCAATCATGTAGAAAATCCTTTTGAATAATTTACTTCTAGCGTTTTAAAAACCCTGCCAGAGATTGTTGTTAAACATAAATACAATATTGCGGCTGTTATTAAGAAAGTTAAAGGTGAATGCTCAACGTTAGAAGATATTCTAGATTGACGCATAATTTCAACAAGACCAGTTACAGAAATGAGGGAAGTATCTTTAAGAGTTATTTGCCATACATTCCCTATTCCTGGTAAAGCATGTCTTATAACTTGAGGCGAAATAACTTTAAAAAAAATACTAAATTTATTCATACCCAGTGCTCTTGCAGCTTCTATTTGACCCTTAGATATAGCCAAATAAGAAGCTCTTAAAACTTCACTGGAATATGTAGCTGATATTACTGCAATGGCAATTGTCGCAATTGTAAGTGCGTTTAGTTCTATATATTTATTATATCCAAATACTTTAGCTATACTCATAACAACAGCATTGCCGCCAAAGAAAATTAGATAAATAACTAGTAATTCAGGAACACCTCTTATTACTGTTGTATAAAAATTTGCAATAAATCTTGTTATTCTGTTTTGTATTATCTTTGCCCAAACTGTAATAATTGCTAAAAAAAGACCTAACCCCATTGATAAAATACTTACTAGTAAAGTCATGAGTGTTGCTATAAGAAATTCATCGCCCCACCCTGCATCTCCGAATACAAGTTTATCAAATTTGAACATATACAAGTAAACAAGTAATGATGAAAAATATACTTGTCTACCTTCTAATATATGAAATTTTAAATCAGAACTTTTTCTATTTCTTCAATCACTCTAGAGACAGGTATTTTATTGATATTTTTTGAGTTAAAATCACTTGAAGATATAGAAAATAGATTTGGATTTTCTGGAGTAAATTTTGTAGAATCTTTTGGACCAAAGAGTTTAATTAATGGGCAATATCCAGTTGATAACATATGACTAACACCACTATCGTTCGATATGGCTAATTGTAAATATTTGGTGGTAGCCATAATAATTTCTATATTTTGAAATCCAGTAATATGATCCTCGATAAATATTGAGTGAGGAAAGATATTTTTTAATTTTTCTTTTAAATAAAGTTCATCAGGTCCAATAAAAAAGACTATAGTCTTTTTATTTACTTGAAGATAGTTACATAACTCGATGTATTTTTCTAAAGACCAAATCTTATTTTTTTCACCTGCACCAGGTGCAATTCCTACATAGCTTTTATGTTTTAATAAAATATTACTTATTATTCCTTCGAGATTTTCACTTATTGGAATTTTAAAATCACTTCTATTTTTTTTAGAAACTATTAAATCTAATAAATCTAAAATGTAGTTTAAATAATACTTTCTTTTCTTGTTGCTTTTAATTTTTTTAGAAGAAAAAAAACCATTAGCTGATGCAGAAATAAAATTTTTATGCTTGATTCGTTTTAATGCTATAGTTCTTATTACTGATTTTTGTGTATCTAAAATATAATCAAAAAAATCACTCTCTAAATTATATTTTTTTGATATTTTATTCCAAAAAAATGGACTAAGATTTGCTTGATCAAGAATTTCATCAATATAATTACTTGCAATGAATTTAAGAGTACTTGAATAAACAGTTTTACCCTTATTAGTAAGCCAATATAATTTATAGTCTGGAAGTCTTGTTTTAATTTCGTGAAGAAGTTGTAACTTAATTATTCCATCTCCAATTTTTTCACCATTTGAAAAAACTAAAATTTTTTTAGTCATATTAGAACACTTTAACACAAATTTTTTAAGAGTCTAATTTTGAAGAATTGTAGGATTAAATAGCGTAAATAAAACAAAACATTTCGAAGGTAATAAAAGGTAACATTTACGAGCTAATTAACTAACCAAAAATTACCAAAACTTAGACTTTTCTCTAATAAAAGCTGTGTAGTTTATCTTTGCAAAAGCAAAAAAGTTACCCTCAAAAAAAAGTAAAAAAAAGTGGTGCCCAAGGGCGGAATCGAACCACCGACACGAGGATTTTCAGTCCTCTGCTCTACCAACTGAGCTACCTGGGCACAAGACATCAGATAAAGTATTTATAATTAAATTCAATTAAAAATAGAATAATTAATCAGATTTTATTTGCAGCCCATGTTCATCAGTGAGCCATTTCATCAAATCAAGACTAGCACATTTTTTTGAACAAAAAGGTATAAATGGTTCCTTAGAAACGTTTTTACATGTTGGGCATTTAGATTTTTTTTTTAAAGAAATGATATTATTTTTTTTAGATTTTTTTATTTCCATCTAAAAGTAATTCTGCCTTTTGTTAAATCATAAGGTGTCATTTCTACTGTTACTTTATCACCAGCTAATACTCTGATTCTATTTTTTCTCATTTTTCCTGATGAATGAGCTAAGATTTCATGATCATTTTCTAATTTTACTTTAAACATTGCATTTGGAAGAAGTTCTAATACAACTCCTTGAAATTCAATCGATCCTTCTTTTGGCATATTTTTGTAATCTTATAGTAAATATTATTTCTTTTGTCTAATTTTAACTGATAATTTATGACCATCTAGACCTTCAAGTCCGGACATTTTTTCAGTATCTTCCGAAAGGGCATTAAAAGATTTTTTATTCATATCAACAACAGAGGTTCTTTTCATAAAATCTAAAACGCCTAGACCTGATGAAAATTTTGCCGCTCCCGATGTCGGCAATACATGGTTAGTTCCTACAATATAATCACCAAAAGCTTCGACAGAGTATTCACCTAAAAATATAGCACCTGCATTATTTATGTTGGATAATAATTTTTTATTATTAGAAATATGAATATGTAAATGTTCTGGTGCAACAAAATTTATTATTTCTGAAGCAAGTTCTATATTATCGACCAAAGCAATAATTCCATTATTATTTAAACTTTTTTCAATTATTTTCTTTTTTGATAAATCTTTTTTAATTTTTTTAATTGAATTTAAGACTTTAGTTGCAAAATTTTTATCATCTGTAATTAAAATTGACTGTGCATTTTCATCATGTTCTGCTTGAGCTATTAAGTCAGATGCTACCCAATCTGGATTATTTTTATTATTAGCAACAACAATTATTTCTGATGGACCTGCAAGTAAATCTATTCCTACTTTTCCATATAATTGCTTTTTAGCTTCTGCAACATAAGCATTGCCAGGCCCAAAAATTTTGTTAACTGGTTTAATTGTTTGAGTGCCAAAAGTTAGTGCACTAATAGCTTGAGCTCCTCCTACAAAATATGTTTCTTTAATACCTAATTCCTTTATTAATTTGATAAAATATGGATTAATTGATTTAGTTGGTGGTGTTATGCAAACAATTCTTTTTACTCCAGCTATAATTGCAGGTACTGCATTCATAATTAAAGATGAAGGATAAAAAGCCCTTCCTCCAGGTACGTACAAGCCAACTGAGTCGATAGGTTTCCATACAGATTTCAATGTTGCACCATTATTAGTATAGATGATATTTTTAGGTAATTGTTTTTTGTGAAACGATGAAATATTTTTTATAGCTTTTTTAAAACTATTAAATATTTGTGGATCAATTTTAAATTGTATTTTTATTTTAGATAAATCTAAACTAAGATCTTGTTTACTAATTTTAACTTTATCAAATTTTGCTGCATACTTAATTAGAGATTTATCGCCATTTTTTTTTACATCATAAATAATTTTTTTTACATCTTCTTGAATTGATTTACTTGATAATGAATTTCTTTTTTCAATCTTTGTCTTAAATTGATTATAAAAATTTTTATTAAATTTTATTATTTTCATTTAACAAAAGTACCTATTTCAGAAATGATTTTTGAAACCTCGTTCATATTTGTCTTATAAGCTGATCTATTGACAATTAATTTAGATTGAATTTTCATTATTTCTTCAATTTCAGTCAAACCATTTTCTTTCAATGTTTTTCCCGTAGAAACTAAATCTACAATTCTTAAACACATATTTAAAGAAGGGGCTAATTCCATAGATCCACTTAGTTTTATAATTTCTACTTGTATCCCCTTATTATAAAAAAATTTTTTAGTAATATTTGGGTATTTAGTGGCAATTCTAATATTACTCCAAGTTTCTGGATCCTCTTTTTTTAATAAAGATTTCAAAGCAGCTACAGAAATTCGACAATGACCAATATTTAAATCAAGTGGAGCATATATTTCTGAGTAGTCAAATTCATTAATTACATCCTCACCAGCTATTCCTATTTGTGCAGCTCCAAATGCAACAAATGTACATGCATCAAAGGCCCTTACTTTAATATACTCAATGTTTCTTTTTTTAGATTTAAAAGTTAATTTTCTTGTGTCTTTATCGAATAGTAAAGGGTCAGGGGCAAAACTTGTTTTAAGTAACAGGTTTTTGCATTCTTTTGTTATTCTGCCTCTTGGTACTGCAATAACTATTTTGCTCATATAAATTGCAGGCTTTTATATTGTGATCAAAGAAAAAACTAGAAAAAGTTAGTTTTTCTGTCTTTTTATTTTTACTCCCAAACTACCTAATGTTTTTTCAATATTTTCATACCCTCTATCAAGATGATAGACGCGATTAAGTGTTGTTTGACCATTTGCATTCATAGCAGCCAACACTAAACTTATGCTAGCTCGTAAATCACTAGCCATTACCTGAGCTCCTTTAAATGTTTGATTACCTATAATTGTAGCGGTATCTTTTTCTACTGTAATATTTGCGCCTAACCGATTCAGTTCAGGAACATGCATAAATCTATTTTCAAAAATTGTTTCTTTAATTTTTGACTTCCCATCAGAGATACACATAAGAGACATTAGCTGAGCTTGTAAATCGGTCGGGAAACCTGGATATGGACTTGTTGAAAGACTGCTAGATTTTAGTTTTGATCCTTTAAAAACTTTTATTGAATTTTTACTCACTTTTAATTTTGCACCCATTTTTTTTAAAATATCAATTAAAGATTTTAAATAAATAGTATTAAAGTTATTAATTTCTAAAACTGAATTTAACATCAAAGCTGCAATTATATATGTGCCGGCTACAATTCTATCGGAAATTATCTCATGCTCTGCTTTTTTTAATTTTGTAACACCTTGAACAAGAATAGTTTTTGTTCCATGACCTTCGATTTTTGCACCCATTTTTATAAGACAGTTAGACAAATCTTCTATTTCTGGTTCTCTTGCAGCATTAGTAATTTTAGTTTCACCTTTTGCCAATACCGATGCCATTAATATATTTTCAGTAGCTCCTACACTTGGAAAAGGTAATTTAATTTTATTACCAATCAATTGCGATTTAACACTACCAACAACAAAGCCATTTTGAATATCAAAACTAGCTCCCAATTTTGATAAACCAGCAAGATGTATATCTATTGGTCTAGTTCCAATAGCGCATCCTCCTGGCAAAGATATTCTAGCCTCACCAAATCGAGAGAGTAGTGGGCCTAGAATCAATATAGAGGCTCTCATTTTTCGCACAACATCATAATCTGCTGATAGATTCTTAATCTTTGATGGATTTATTTTTAATTTATTTTTTTTGTGTTCAATTTTTACACCATAATTTTTTAGTAATTTTATTAAATTTAGAACATCAACCACATTAGGTACGTTTGAGAGTTTTAAAGTTTTTTCAGATAAAAGAGAGGATACAATTATTGGTAATGCAGCATTTTTTGATCCATGTACATTAACTGAACCAGAAATTTTAGAACCCCCTTTTATTATTAATTTATCCATTTTTGTTGATAGCTTTTTTTCTTTTTAAAATATTGGATTTGAGTTTTTTTTCTAACCTTTTTAATCTCGTTTCACGTATTTCTTTTTTAGAATCATCTTTTGAATTATGTGTATTTTTTTCTTTATTTAATTTATCTGTCACAAATAAGATTTAATTATTGTTATTATTTTTTTTTAATCCATTCTTAGAGCATTTCTTAGAACAATATAAAACATTTTTCCAATCTCTTTCCCATTTTTTTCTCCAAGAGAATGGCCTATTGCAAACAATACAAACTTTAGATGGTAAGTTTTTCTTCAAGATTTTACTCAAATAGATAAAAATATCCGTAGGCAACAACTAATGCGGGAATTGCACTGTATAGTGTAGCTAAAATTGCAGCTTTTGGAGCAAGAGCAATTGCTGGGAATAAAGCATCACCATCATTTGAAATGGCATTACCAAGTTCTGCAGAAAGAGGAATATAGCCATTTAGATAAAACGTTGCCACAACAACTTGCGGTCCACAACCAGGTAAAAAACCAAATAGAATTGCTACTAATGGAACAAACGGTAGCCATAAATCAAAAAACATTTTTAAATCTAAACTTGTAAAGTACATAAATATTTCAAAGACAAGGAAACCACTAATGACCCAGGTGGTTACAAAATTAGTTGTATCAACTACTCTTGATAATAATCCTCTTTTTTTGTCAGTTGAGCATTGAAAATCACTTAATGGATTTAATGACCACATAAATATTGAAAGTATTGCTCCAGCAGAAGCTACAAAAACTAAAAGTGAGTTGTAAGCTGATGAAAATTCTATCTGGAATGCAACTAGAATACCTAAAATAAAACCAGGAATAAATAAAAAAAGCCAAAAGAAATTAAAATTCGATACAAAAGTTTTATTTATTTTTTCAAACTCAACTTTTATTTTTGTCTCTGATTGCATAAAATTTATGCCATGAATAAAATCAATTATATAACCTGAAATTGATCCAACAATTATTCCAATACCAAATATTAAAAGTCCTGTTGTGGGCTCAATAGCAAGTATTAAAAAAGCTGCATCACCCATTGTTGCTGTTAACACAGCAACTAAGGATCCGAAAGAAATACGCCCCTGGATATATTGCGTTACAACTATTATAGCTCCACCACATCCAGGAATTGCACCTAAAAAAGCAGCTATACCGACATGGAACTTTTGTGTCTTAGATAAAAAATTCTTAACATCAAATTTTGTTAAACTATCCAAACCAATAAAAACAAATAGAGTAAATCCAACAAATACAGATACCTGAATATAAGCATCTATCATTGACGATCGTATAACTTCTCCAAACTCTCCTCCTTGAAAAACAAGAGAAAGTAATAATAGACCAAAGAAAGATTTCTTTAATAACCTTCCATCATTCTCAAGAATGATCTTTGTTTTTTCATTAATAGCGTTAATTAGAGCATTCATTGAATGTATATATAGCTAATAAATATAGCTATGGCTACATTTTATGTTAATTTTTGTTGATTATTATGCTAAAAAAAAGGATGTCATTTAGCAAAGTCCGAAATGCTCATAAAACAGAAAATACTGAAGATTATTTAGAACTAATTGCAGAACTTTTAAATTCGAAAGGTGAAGCTCGTATTGTTGATATTGCTGAAAGCTTGGGTATTGCACAAGCCACAGCCAATAAAACAATACAAAGATTACAAACACAAGGTTTCATTAAAAGAGAACCTTATCGATCAATTTTTTTAACTTTTAAAGGTCAAAAAATAGCAAGTGAATCAAAAAAAAGGCATAATATTGTATATAATTTTTTACTAAATCT
>CACKQA010000022.1 GCA_902602135.1 uncultured Alphaproteobacteria bacterium | reverse complement strand
TTATAATTGCTAAAAGATCACAATTAAAAATAGATTTTCACAAATTTAGATTTATATATCATTTATGTTTAAATTTTTCACCAATCCAAAATGGTACGTATGGGCGTATTTAGGGTCTGCAATAATTTTAACATCTATTTGGGTACAAGTCCAAATTGATGTATTAATAAATGAATGGTTTGGTGAGTTTTATGATATGATCCAAAAAGCTCTTGGAACTCCTAATGCTATTACAATGCAAGAATATATGTCAGCGTTATTTAGTTTCGCTCAACTAGCAGCGATTTCTATTGCATTGGGACTTGCTATATCTTTTTTAACTTCTCATTTTTTATTTCGGTGGAGAACAGCTATGGTCGAATGGTACCATAGTGTATATGATCAGGCTAGAACAATAGAAGGTGCTAGTCAAAGGGTTCAAGAAGACACAATAAAGTTTAGCAGAATTATGGAAGGCCTTGGAACAAGCTTAATTGAATCTGTTCTTGTGCTTGTAGAATTTTTTCCTCTTTTGATGACTCTTTCAATAGGTATACCAATTTTGTGGTTTGGTGATTGGCAGTATGGTCTAGTTTCAGGTGCGTTTATATGGGCTGTAGGAGGTACAATTTTGATGATTGTGCTAGCATGGTTATTAAGATTAGTTGGTATTGAATATGATCTTCAAAAAAAAGAGGCCGCTTACAGAAAAATTTTAGTTATTGCTGAAGACGATGGAAGTATTAGACCAAAATCATTAGAAGAACTTTTTCAAGGTGTTAGAGAAATTCACTTTAAAAGTTATCTTTACTATCTTTATTTTAGCATTGGTAGACTTGCCTATTTACAAGCTAATGTACTTGCAGCTTATATATTTTTAGCACCAGCAATTGTTGCAGGTGTCATGACACTTGGTGTTATGCAACAAATTATAAGAGCTTTTGGAAGAGTAGAAGGTTCACTACAATATTTATTCAGAGCATGGCCTACAATTATAGAACTTGCTAGTGTCTATAAAAGATTAAGAGAATTTGAGAATAAAATAGAAAAAAACATTCAGGATGAAAAAACTGGTATAGTACGTTAGTGATTTTTCTAGCGTTTATTATTATTCCAATAATAGAAATAAGTATTTTTATAACAATTGGTTCCAATATTGGAATTTTAAATACTATCGCAATTATACTAACCACTGCTTTAGTGGGAATATTTCTCGTGCGTAGACAAGGGATCAAATTGTTATTTGATGCACAACGAAACTTATCACAAGGCGTAATGCCCACCCAAGAAATAAAGGGAGGTATTTTCTTATTAGTTTCGGGATTATTATTAATTACTCCTGGCTTCTTTACTGATTGTATTGGTTTTGCTATTTTCTTGAAGCCCGTCCAAAATTTAATTGCTACTCAAGCAAAAAAATATTTTAATTCACGTATTCGCTATTAACGGATCTATTTTTTTTATTAATTCTTTTAATATTAATATTAATTTTTGATTTGCAGGATCTTCAATTTTTTTTAGTGGCGGTAAAACAATATTCCAATCAGGAATATTATCAACAATTGAAAAATATGCTTTCATTAAACTTATTGGCTCATGTGAAGTAATAACTTGACGAATTTGTTGCAATAGATTTTGTAACTCAGCAAAATTTTTAATGCTGCTTTCATTTTTTTGATTTTTTAAGATAAAGCTTAGTAATTTACCACATACATTAGTACCAGCTGTAATCGCTCCTGCTCCTCCTCGCTTACATATATTTAATGCTAAACTGTCATGACCACAAAATACAGAAAAATTATTAAAATATTTTATAACTTTCATCATTCTATCGCTATCTCCACTAGAGTCCTTTAATCCCACGACATTATGCGGATAAAGTTTTAATAAAATTTCAATCATCTTAAAATCAATTGATACGTAAGAATTTTGAGGGATATGATACAAAATATATTGTAAATCACTCTCACCTACTCTTTCAATAATATTGCGATAATAATTTATGACGCCTTCATTTGTAACATTCTTATAATAAAAGGGAGGAAGTAAAAGAACAGCTCTTACTTTGTGACTAGCAGCATGTTTAGTCATATCAATTGCATCATTCAGGGATGAAGATCCTGTTCCAGGCATAAGGATTTTAGGATCAATACGGTTCGATACTAAAAAATCTAGATGATCTTTTTTTTCTTGAACTGAAAAACTATTTGCTTCTCCAGTAGTACCAAATATTGCAAGACCATCATGGCCTTGTCTCATTAAATATTGGCAATGACGAAGGTAGAGATCTTTGTTAATTGATAAATCACTTTTGACAGGTGTTAGTGCGGCGCTAAAAACCCCAGATATTTTATGCATAAAAATATAATAAAATAAATCCTAGTAAAACTCTATAAATAATGAAGATATTAAAGGTTGAGCTTTGTATTATTCGCATCATGATGTTAATTGATACTAGTGCAGTAATACATGCAACAAATGCCGCAAATAATGATTGGTATAAATTGATATTTACTTCAGAACTACTTATTAAATTCAAACTTGTTAAAACTAAAGATGCTAAAATAATGGGTATAGATAAAAGCATAGAAAAAATTGCTGCAGATGATCTATCAAATCCTAAAAAACGTGCTCCAGTAATTGTAACACCTGCTCTACTTGCCCCAGGTATAAAAGCTAAAACTTGAAATATACCAATGATTAATGCCTGCACATAACTCATATTCTCCCAGGAAAATTTTTTTATTTTAAAATGATCTGCTACAAATAATAGTGCAGCAAAAACAACACTTGTCACTGCAACAACTTTGATATCTCGAAAATATAATTGAACGAAATCAAAAATAAAAAACCCAACTATAACTGCAGGTATTGTTGCAATAATAATTTTAATTAAATTATCATTTTGTGAAAGCTGAAAAGACAAAAAACTTTTAAGTAATGATATTATATGAGATCTTAGATAAATTATAACTGCTAATAATGTTCCAACATGAACGGCAACATCAGTAAATAGACCTTGATCATGCCAACTACTTAATTCTGATACAAGAACCAAATGCCCAGAAGAACTAATTGGTAAAAATTCAGTAAAGCCTTGAACAATGCCAATGATAAAATATTGAAGCTCAAACATTAACCAAAGATTATTTTGCTGAGTTCTTTACCGCTTGGTAATGGTTCAGCATTTTTATTAGAAAAATATTTTTCCATAAAATTTAGATAAATATTGTAATCTTTTAAAATTTGCATTTTTTGAACTTTATGTTCATCATCACTATCTTCCATTTTAACTAATTCCGTATCAGTTTGTGACATTGCTTCTGGTATCGTAGTAAAAGGTCTTTCTTGATTAATAACTAACCTTTCATGTAACTCTCGGTGAACCATTTTAAAATCTTCTTTTGATAGAGTTTTTGGACTTTCATCAAATATAAGTCTTTTTAAAATAAAGTTTGCTCTTGGCTCTTTAATTGAAAGGGCAATTTTATATTTATCATTCCAGTCATTCTGTTCATGAAATTTAGCTATTTCTGTTGATTGTTTAAAATCAAGAAAGGCATTTGCTGCACTTTCAGGAAAAACATTATCTTGAGATTTTTCATCTTCTTTTTCAATACGCCTATCAATTTCCATAAGTTTAAACCTGTCTGCTAAATCTTTATTTTTAAAAACTATTTTTGCTCTTTCATTTAGTACATCTGAACCAATCTCATCATATGGCTCATAATTAGAAGCAATTTTACCTGGTAGAATAATAGGATGCTGATTAGTAATAACGTATCTATTTTTTCTTTTGATAAGTTTTTTAAATTCTTCAGAATTAGCTTCTAGTAATGGTGTCGGATCATGAGCTAAATCAATTGTATGAAACCAACCATTGTACTGAGACTCACATACCATCGACAAAGCTTGAAGTTTAATTCTTCCTCCAAAGCTTGTCATAAAACAGAAGCCTTTATTTTTATTTATATATTCAATTGCATCTTCTTTACTCATTGTCATTTGAAGCTGATTCCAATTAGTTTTGTCTGCTTCGTTAATATATTTTGTTAAAGCAATTGATGTCTTAACATCTGAAAATGCATCGTGAGCAAATTCAACAGGCAAGTTGTTCATCTCTGCAATTTTTTCTAATTTAAAACTAGGATTACCTCTTTCTGTTAAAGGTGTTTTTATGCTTGATGGGTTGATGGCATATAAACCTCTCGCTAAATTTAATGTATCGCCCCTACTCTTTCTTGTTACATAAGGATAAAACATATGACTAAACAAATTATATTCGAGAACTGATTCATCAAACTCTATTATGTTGTGTCCTATAAAAGTAGAACTTGGATCATCTTTTTTCCATTCATCAAAAGTTTCATTAATTTTTTTCATTAATTCGTAAGATGACTGTGGGGCATCAAGTGCCTCTCTCATACCTTTGAGTGTTGTTATTAATGCACCAGGTTGAGAAATCACTGATGTTCGAGGTCTGCAGAACTCATTCATATTTTGATTTGTTTGATTAAACTTTGAGTCAGTAACTATTGCAGCAATTTGCATTATCTGCTCCCATTTGGGAGTAGTACCAAAAGCAGTTGGATATTCTTTCTTACCTCTTCCTGATGTTTCTAAATCATAAAATATATATTTTGACACTGATAAATAACCTTATTGGTATTTATAAACTATTAATTATCTCTTTTGGACCAATAAAAATGATAGAAAAGAGTGGCTGCGATAGCAACAAAAAGAGAGATAAAGGCTACGTAAATTATAGTTGCGATTGCCCAGTAAGCTACGGCTATTAAAAGACCAATAGCTGTAATCCCAGCCCAAAAATAGATCAGTCTTTCTAAAAATAATTGCATAATGATTCTATTATACAATAATTATAGAAGTTTATCAATTTCCTCACGAGAAGGCATAGAATTTGCCGTACCAATTTTAGTCGTTGATAAGCCAGCTGTAGCACTAGCAAATTTTAGAGCATCTTTAATATTTTGACCCTCAGTAAGTGCTGCAGCAAAACCTGCATTGAAAGCATCGCCAGCACCCGTTGTATCAACTACTGGATTTGAAAGATTAGCTACAGGTAAAGAAAATTTTTCTTCATTGTTGGCAAAAAAAGCTCCTTTTTCTCCAAGGGTAATAACGACATTTTTAATTCCTTTTTCTATTAATTGCATTGCAGCTTCTTCAGCATCCTCATGAGTTTTAACATTGTGATCAACATAAAAACTTGCTTCTGTTTCATTTGGTGTAAAATAATCAATCATAGAAAATAAAGACTCATCTACTTCAGCTGCAGGAGCAGGATTTAGAATTGTTTTTACATTTAAACTATGTGCTTTTTTTAATGCATAGGTAACAACATCCTTTGGTGCCTCTAGTTGTGTAAGAAATATACTTGAGTTTTTAATTGCCTCTTCTGCTTTATCTATATCCTCAATCGTAATTGCACCTGCTGCACCCGGAAAAACATTAATGGCATTAGCTCCAGTTCCTTCATTTACAAGTATGCCTGCAGCACCAGTCGAATGATCTTTTGAAATAATTACATTACTATAATCAACACCAGAATTTTCGTAAATTTCTGTTGCCATCGAACCAAATTGATCATCACCAATCTTTGAAATAAAAAAAGTTTTTGCACCAGCCTTAGCTGCAGCTACAGCTTGGTTTGAACCTTTTCCACCAGGACCAATGACAAAATTTTTACCAAGAATAGTTTCTCCCTCAACAGGAATTTTTTCTCCAAAAAAAACGAGGTCAGCAACAAAAATACCAAGAATACTAATCGACATAATTATTTATCGATTATCCAAACAGTTCCATCTGGTTTAATAACACCTTTTGTTAAAATAAAATTACAGTAAGGTCTTCTTTCACTTGTTGTAATATATGCATAGGTTGATCTTGATTGCTTATAAAATTCTTGTCTTTCGTATGAATCTATTTTCCAATGATCTCCTGATACTTCCTTAATTGCATCAATTACTTCTTTATTAGCATCATTAATTTCATCTGGTTGATTATCAACTTCCATTCGGTGAACAGCAGAATCTACAAAACTATCCAATGGAAAAACAGATAAAACAGCTTTAATGACAGTTGTCATATCAAGGCCGTCTAATCGGTGAACTCTATTATGGTTCGAATGCGCAGGATAATTAATATCAGATATAACAAGTCTATCACCATGACCCATTTCACGTAGTGTTTTTAATATATCGGGACTTAAAATAGGGTCGATGTTAATTAACATATTTTTAGTATATCACTCTCCGTATGGGATCCAAATATTTTTTACTTGTGTACCTTGATATAAAAACTCTTCTAAGAAATATTCTTCTTTCGAGGACCAATCAAGATTTTTTGATTGTGGACACCAACTTCTCTTTAAATTTGAAGTTGTACTTTGAACAACCTTCAGACGCTCATTATTATTTTCACTAAAATACCAAATACCATCGATATTCTCATGTTCTGCTAAGATTTTATTCAAACTATTTTGTTTAGTTGTAAGGATGTTAATGTAACCAGCTGGAACATCAGAGGTTTCAAGTAGTTGATATAATTCTGTTGCTAAAAGAGACGTATTTTGACCGGGGACAATAATAATAGCGTTTCCTGCTGCAAAATTTGCTCCTAATGTTGTAATTAAACTTAAAAGAGGAAAATCATCATTTAAAATATTTGCCACAACACCAATTGGCTCTTTAACGGCTAGCGTTAAACCTCTTATAGGAGGATTATGAATAGATCCTTCAAACTTATCAGCCATAGCGGCATAATAAAATAATCTTTCAATTGATTGATCAAATTCTTTTTTGGCATCTTTTTGTGAAATACCAATTAGAGATGATAGTAAACTAGAAAAGGTATTTTTTCGATCTTGTAAATTTTCAGCTAAGTAATAAAGAATTTGAGCTCTATTAAAATTAGTGGAAGATTTACTAACTGCTTTAGATGCAATCTCAACTGTATCTCTTACATCTTTGCGGTTTGCGTTTGGAACATCACAAATAAAATTATAATGGGCATCATAAGAGGAAAAGGAATAGCCACTATCAGGTCTTTTTTGCTTCCCTCCAATATATAATTTTGGAGTTCTATCGATAGAATTAGATGATTGACCTTTAGATGATTTTTTTCCTCTTTTTGACTTAGAAAGAGGAATCGGTAATTTTGAATATGCTCTAATACCTTCTGAACCACCTTCTCTTCCAAAACCACTTTCTTTGTATCCCCCAAAACCACACGCAGCATCAAATAAGTTTGTAGAATTTATCCAGATTACTCCAGCTTTTACTTTTGGAGCAATATCCAAAGCTAAGTTAATATTTTCAGACCAAATACTTGCTGCAAGTCCGTATGGAGTATTATTGGCAATGGATACAGCTTCACTAGGTGTTCTAAATGTCATTGTTGTTAAAACTGGTCCAAATATTTCTACTTGAGCAATAAAAGATGACGGTGTTACATTTGTAAATAAAGATGGAGGATAAAATAAACCATTTGTTGGACATGACCATGAAGGCTGCCATAATTTATTTCCATCTTTTTGTGCCTTATTTACTAAAGAATTAATTTTTTTAAGTTGGACAGGCGCAACTATAGCTCCAATATCAATAGACTTATCTAATGGATCACCAACCCGAAGTTTTTCCATTCTTTTCTTAAGTTTTTGAATAAATTTTTTCTCAATACTTTCTTGTACTAAGAGTCTTGATCCCGCACAACATACCTGACCTTGGTTAAACCAAATTGCATCAACAACACCTTCTACAGCACTATCTAAATCAGCATCCTCAAAAACAATGAAAGGAGATTTACCTCCAAGTTCCATTGTCATTTTTTTATCTGGATTAGTATTTGTTTGAATTATTTTCTTTCCAACTTCAGTTGATCCAGTAAAGGCAATTTTTTTAATATCTTTATGTGATGTTATATGTTCGCCAGTTGAACCATCTCCCGTAATAATATTAATTACACCTTGTGGAATTTTAGCTTTTTCACAAAGTTCAGCAAAATAAAGTGCTGTTAAAGAAGTATATTCTGCGGGCTTTAAGACTACTGTATTTCCAAGAGCAATTGCAGGAGCAATTTTCCACGCTAACATTAATAATGGAAAGTTCCACGGTATAATTTGTCCTACAACACCAATAGAGTTATCAGCATTATTTGTATTCCTTGCAGCCCATCCAGCATGATAATAGAAATGTCTTGCAACTAGTGGAATATCTATATCTCTTGTTTCTCTTATTGGCTTACCATTATCAATGGTTTCTAAAACAGAAATAAACCTAGAATTTTTTTGTATTAGACGTGCGAGGGCATATAAATATTTTGATCGATCAAAAGATGAAAGTTTTGACCATTTAATATGAGCTTTTTTGGCAGCACTGACTGCAGCATTTACATCTTTTTTTGAAGCAACAGACAATGTTGCTATTTTTTTATTTGTGGAAGGGTTAATTATATTTAATTTTTTTGAGCTAGACGATTTTACAAATTTACCATTAATAAATTGATTATTTGGATTTTTTAAATTTTTTATCCAACTATTAACTTCTTTGCTGTCTTCTGGTGCTGGCCCATAAGATATATTTTGAAAATTTTTAATAACTTTATCCATATTATCCTATTGCAAGTTTCTCTTTGTTTGCATACCTGCCACTAGTGTAGTGATAGATTTGTCTTTCTATATCAATTAATAAACTAGAAGCACCAATTCGCAATAATTTAGGATTAACCCATTCAAATCCTAGCTCTTCAGCAACCAAAATTAAAAATTCTAAAACAGATTTTGCTGTTGATATTCCACCTGCAGGTTTAAAACCAACCTTTTTTCCAGTTTTTGTATAAAAATCTCTAATCATTCTCAACATGACAAGACTATTATTTAAGTTAGCGTTTATACTTTCTTTTCCTGTTGATGTTTTAATAAAATCGGCACCAGCCATCATACAAACTAAAGATGCCTTTGCTACATTTCGAAGAGTCTCAAGATCACCAACACCAAGAATAGCTTTAATTTTTGTTTTACCTGCAGTTTCTTTAAAACTACGAACCTCATCGTATAATTTTTTCCAGTTATTTTGGAGAACGTATCCTCTATTGATAACAATATCAATTTCATCAGCACCATCTTTGATAGAGTCAGAAATTTCTTTTTTTCTAGTTGTATAAGATGATAAACCTGCAGGAAAACCGGTAGAAACTGCCGCAATTGGGATTTTGTTTCGAATTAGCTTTGTACAATCTTTTATTAGATGGTGATAGACACACACAGCCCCTACTCTTACTGCATTATTTTCTAGTCCTAAATCCCGAAGAATATAATCATCAATTGGATTAAGAGCTTTATTACACAGTCTCTCGACTTTTCCAAAAGTGTCATCCCCACTTAGTGTAGTAAGATCTATCAAAGTAATAGCTTTTAATAACCAAGCGACTTGAAATTCCTTTTTTACAGTTCTTCTTTTAGTTAAGGTAGATGTTCGACGCTCTACAGCACTCAAATTAATTTGTGTATTGTTCACCCAGCTTATATCTAAGTTATAAAATATTTTCTTTGTCATCGAATTAAATTTTTTCTTCTGTTATTGGTCTACTCAGTAAATTACTTAGTTCTTCTTTTAAATCATGTTGCTTATAAAGTATATTGTATACAGACTCCATAATTGGCATATCAATATTTTTTTTTTGTGAAATATTATAGACTGCTTTAACTGTATAATAGCCTTCTGTTACTTCTTGGGATTTTAAAAGATCTAAAAAATTATCATATTTTGAAGAAGCTAATTTAATACCAAACTGTGTATTACGAGAATTTTTAGAGCTACAAGTTAAAATGAGATCACCAAGCCCAGATAAACCAAATAATGTATTTTTATCAGCTTTAAATTTTTTTGCATACCTTGTCATCTCTGCAAAGGATCTAGATATAAGTGCACTTTTAGCATTTTCACCTAAATTCAATCCTTCTGCAACACCAGCTGCTATCGCATATATATTTTTTAACGCACCACCTATTTGCGTTCCAATTAAATCATTTGAATAATAAATTCTAAACTCTTTATCAGGTATAAGTTTAGAAATATTCTCAAAATCTTTTTTATCTTTTGTTGCAAGTGTTACTGCAGTTGGTAAACTTTGAGATACTTCATTTGAAAAAGATGGACCTGATAAAATACTTATTGATTTAAAAGGCATCATTTCCTGAAATACATCTGTTAAAAATTTTGATGAAGATATTTCAATCCCTTTAGAACATATGATGATATGATGATTTTTATTATGTAATGATGAATCCTTTATTACCTTCCTAATGTTTTGTGCAGGTAATGTTATAAATAAAAATTTAACTTTTCTAATTTCTTTCAAAGTAGTAGTAGCAGTGACATTTTCATTAAATGAACTGTATTTTAATTTTGGATTAATTTTATTTTCATTTATTGATTTAACAATTTTTTCATCTCGAGCATAAATGATAACTTTATTTTTACTTAATACACGGGCAAGCGCACTCCCCCAAACTCCTCCACCAAGAATTCCAATTGTCATATTTTTGATCTTTATCTGGTGGGGCAAATGAAGTCAATTTGTGGTTTTTGGCTAAATTATTAGGTTTTTTTATGAAAAAATTACATGATTGATTTTTGGAACTAGTATATGAGATACCGTATATAAAAAGTATACTTTTTTGGAGGAAATATGAAAAAATTACTTCTAGCTGTTATTGTAAGTTTGTCGACTGTAACGACTGCTGCATTAGCAGAAATTAAAGTAGGAATTATTCTTGGTTTTACAGGACCAATTGAATCTTTAACTCCTGCTATGAGAGATGGTGCTAGAATGGCATTCGATGAAGCATCAAACTCTGGAAATCTTTTAGGTGGTGAATCAATTACTATCTTAGAAGCTGACTCAACTTGTGTAGATTCTGCTGCTGCAACTGCTGCTGCTGAAGATCTAGTCGCACAAGGTGTAACAGCTATCATGGGTGCTGACTGTTCAGGTGTAACAGGTGCAATTAATGCAAACGTTGCAGTACCAAATGGTATCTTAATGGTATCTCCATCTGCAACTTCACCAGGTCTAAGTAAAGTTCCTGATAATGGAACTTTTTGGCGTACTGCTCCATCTGATGCAAAAGGTGGTCAAGTATTAGCTAAACTTGCTTTAAGCAGAGGAATTGAAAGTATAGCTGTAACCTATACTAACAATGACTACGGAAGAGGTTTAGCTGAAGTATTTGAAGCTTCATTTGCACGTGGTGGCGGAACAATTACAGCATCTGCTGCACACGAAGATGGTAAGGCAGATTATTCATCAGAAGTTGGTGTTCTTGCATCAGCTGGTGGAGATGCACTATTAGTAATTGGTTATATCGATGATGGTGGAAAAGGAATGATCGAAGCATCTTTAGACTCAGGTGCATTTGACACTTTTGTTCTTTCTGATGGTATGATTGGTCAATCAATTGTAGACAATATCGGTGCTGATCTTGAAGGATCATTTGGTTCTATGCCAGGTGCAATTTCAAAAGGTTCAGCTAAGTTTGGAGAACTAGCAGCTGCAAATGGCATGGATGGAAGTGCTCCATATGTTGGAGAGTCTTATGATGCTGCAGCAATTATTGCTCTTGCAATTCAAGCTGGTGGATCTGCTGATAAGCAATCAATCCTAAACAATATTGCTAAAGTATCTAATGCTCCAGGTATTGTAATTAACCCTGGTCAATTATCATACGGCTTACAAATGTTAGCTGCTGGTAAAGATATTGATTACCAAGGTGCAACAGACGTAGAATTTAATGCGTTTGGTGATGCCGCTGGTGCGTTTAAAGAGTTAGAAGTTAGTGGTGGCGAATTCGTTACTGTTGGTGCTCTTTAATAATTAGCTTAATATATTTTACAAAACCTCGGTTAAATACCGAGGTTTTTTTAATTAAAATCATCAATAAATATTTGGAAGTCCTGTTAAGAGGTTTATACCAGTAACATATTTAGAGCTTTTACTTAATCGAAATGGAAAATAATTAGTAATTTTCTCTGAATTTAGCATTTCGTTTTTATCATATTTTATTTCTAGAATATTTTGTTTTGTTTTTATTAATCTTCGTTTCTTTCCCAAAAAACTATAAAAGTTTAAATTTTTATCAAATGTAACCCTAAATTTTTTACAAGAAGATATGAAGTAGCGTCTCAAATAATTATTAATTAAGACAGGTTTTGTAAGTAATAATTTTTGTTTAGCAAATACTGAAGTTTTGTTTTTCATTAGTTCATTATATATTTCTTTAGATGTTATATATTCATTGGTATTGAATTGTTCTAATTCAAAATATTCTTTTTGTCCCACTAAACCATTTTTTATTTTAAATTCTAATATTGGATTCTTAACTGTTGTAAAAGTTTCTCCATACCATCTAATCCTAATTTTTAATCTATTAGAAAGACCAATTACATTATCACTAAAATTTTTGAAATCTATTGTATCAAAATAAATATTATTAATTTTTCTTTCTATGTAAATCTCAGAAAGAATAATTGGATGAGATTTAATTAATGAAATAATTGAGTCTTCTGAATACTCACTTACTATGAATTTTAATTCACGTCTCCAAGTATTATTATATTTTATCATTTGAACTTATGAATATTCTTTTAAATATTAATAATAATAAAATTAAAAAAATAGCTGAAAAAAAACCAAATAAAAACATTAATTTTTTTGAAATTCTTTCATAATAATAAGGTATGAATTTCAAAAAATTTATATTTATAATTAGGTTATCTGGTTGAATACTAGCTTTCATTTTTCTAATTTGAGTTATTGGCACAGGATCTATGCCTTGAGTAACAATATGATAAGGAGTCACTAGTAATTCACCATCAATCAACTTAACAAAAACATAACCTAATTTAGGTTTTCCATCACCTGTTCCAACAGAATATGCATTTATCTCGCCTATTCTATCAACCCAATATATATTGTTTACATTTTGAAGACTTGAGTTTTTTCTATTATCAGGCTCTAGTCTGTCTTCAAAATATTGTCTTTTAGAATTTCCAGCAAAAATTGCATTTATATTTTCAGATAAAAGAGGATAAATGTCTTTAAAATAGTAACTTTTATCATGTTGCTTATCATGCTGACTAGTCAGAGTATCGTCCCAAATTCTATGATGGGTCATGATTATTTGAATTTTTTTTGTATTTTTTTCAATTGATTTTTTTAAAAATTTTTTAATATTTAATAGAGTATCTGAAGAATTTAAGAGTATAAAATTAATTTTGTCAGTTTTAATTACCTTATTAATATATCCAACATTTTTTTTATATTCTTCAAGAGTTCTATTAGACATTTCGTCATTTGTTATTTTATTTTGAGTAACTGTATATTCGTGATTACCGGGGACAAAATAAATTTTATCTGAAAATTTGTTTGTATAAAATTCAAATATTTTTTTATCTTGTATGCCAGAGTCGCCAAGGATAAAAATATAATCTGGATCTAACTCATTAATATCTCTAAATAAATTTTCTAGTATATTTTTATCATTTAAAATAGGGTTTAAATGACCTAGGGCGACAAAAGAATTAGACGAATATAAGTTTTTAGACAAAAATATTTGTAATAAAAATATTAAAATAAATTTATTTAATTTTATTTTATTTTTAAAAAAATTAGACATTTAATTAGAATAAATTTCTTTAATAAGATTTGAATTAATATTAGTTAATAATTTACCGTTCTCTAAATAAATCTTAGATTTATTATCAACTATATATTGATCATTCTTGAGACCTTGGTTATTATTATATATTTCTATTTCTGAGGGACCAAATTCATTTTTCTTTTGAAATGCTACTCCAACAAAATTTACTTCTTTAAATTCAATTTCGTGAGCAATAATTTTTGAATTATCTTTAGATACTAAGCCATACTTTGAATTCATTATTTTTGAGTTTGTAATTTTAACCTTACTTTCTTCACCAACACTAAGAGCTTTATCCTTTACATTATTTACTAGAATATTATCTATAATTACTTCTGAGCCAGAAAAATCTAATGCATCATTACCTGCTTCTTGTACTACCACATTAGAAATAAACCCTTTACTAAAATCAGAGTCAAATGCATCAAATAATGATGTTTCAAAAATTGAATCATTAATTTTAAAATTTGATCTAATAATATTTAAATAATCATCACCAGAATTATTTTTTTTAAATAACGTATCTGATATTTCAACATCTGACTCATAAAAAGTTATAGCTCCAGTCAAAAGTAGTTCGTTATATCTTGGCGTCGATAATTCATTAAATATTACATTATTTAAATTTGAAGATTTTTCTGTATTTAAAAAAATTAAACCTCCACCTTTTTTTTCAGAAGAATTAATTAGAATTGGTTCATCAGTACTTCCTTTCATTATTGTAGGTCCTTGAAATACTAAATTAGCATGATTATCAAGAACGATCTCTGTTCCAGAAAATATGTAAACTTGGTATTTTTTTGGAAATATTATATTGTTTCTAATGATGTGTTTTCCTATATGAAAATTTATTATTTTATTTTCATGATTAATATTAGCAAATTTTAAAATATTTTTATCCTTAGTAGAGGTTATAGTTTGCTTAGAAAGATCAATACTTTCTATATCACCATATCTCACTTTTACTTGCATTTGATTTGAATTACCAATTATATTGTAATCTAGACTAATATTATTAATTGCTGAAATGATATCAAAATTCTCAACTTGCCATTTCATAGACAATAAATTGTATTTCAGTTTTTCACTTATATTATTTCCTTTTAATAAATATTTATTTTGCGGACACAAGATGGGTTTTTTCTTGTATTTTATACAACCAATTTCTGTTGCAAACGGTTGTGTAGATGTAATTTTTATAGTTACATCATCTTGATTAATATCTGTTATATAAGCATTAATAGCAAATAAATTATTCATTTGCTGCCTAATATACTTTCTTCTATTTTCAATTTTATCAAATGGGAATTTGTAATCCTCAAATTTATTTATTTTATTTAAAAGTTCATTTAATTCGTTGCCATGAGTCTCATAAAAATTATCAATAAATTTTTTGCTTGAGATATTATAGAGTTGTTTTTGAAATTCTTTTAAAAAAACCATATCTGAAAAAAGTAATTTTTGAAAATCTGTCATATATTTAACCCACATATCATTTAAGTGAGGTTTGAATCTTGAATGTATTTCTTTATCTATGGGTTCAAGTTTTTGATTAATTGGATTTAAATAGAATTTTATATCTCTCCAATCAAATTCATCACTGCCTAATAGAATTCTAATAGCCTTTATTTTAGCAATTGCTTTATAATCAAAAATTTCTGAGGCTTTAATTCTTCCACTTCTAAATGCTTCAAGTTTTTTCAAACCTATTTCAGCAAGATCTAAATTAGTAGTATTATTTTTATTTATTGAATGAATTTCTAAAGGTGCAATTAAAAAATTATATTCTCCAATTCCATCAAATTTATAATCAATTTCATGTCCTTGCTGAATATTAAAAACAAATGAATCTTTATTAAAGCTGATTATAGGAGCATTTCTGCGTTTATTTCCCTCAATAAGATATTTTGAAAAATGATCTGCAAACAAATAAAGGCCTAAGCTTTGTCCATTCATAATTACTTCAACAAACTTAACTCTATGATTAATAATCCCTTCATCAGAAAGCATTTTCATGAATACCCATTCTAACAGAAAGTCACGAGTTGAGGGATCTTGCATCGTTAATTCGTTATTTCCAAATAATGTTTTTCCTTCTTTAATTTTCAATCTATAAGACCATTTATAAGAACTTTCCCAATGATCACTATACACCCCCTTTAGTCTAATATTCGTATTATACTCTTCATTCTTAAATTTAATCTTTGCGTCAACCCAATCTTGATCTTCGTAACTGCCTATGCCCTTTAAAAGATTTTTATTGCGGGAATATTCAATTCTTTTGAAATCTTTAAATCCAATATCAATATATATTTTTGGCTCATTATTAATAAAAGATTTAATTTCGAGTGATAATTTATAAGGTGCTTCAGTTAAACTATTTTTTAATTCATAAAGCGTGCCAGTTTTTTGAAGAATACTACCAATATAAATTGAAAA
>CACKQA010000021.1 GCA_902602135.1 uncultured Alphaproteobacteria bacterium | reverse complement strand
TTAGAGGTGATTTATTCATTAAAATTCTCTCAGAATAAAATCGACTATATTATCAATTTCGTCATTCTTAAAAATTCTCAAGTCAGTTTCAAGTTTATTATTCGAAATAATAGCTTTTATATTTTTAATTTTGGTAAATAAGTAATTATCATTATCATTTTTAATTATTTCAATTTTTGGGTGATTTTCATTTTTAAACCCTTCCACTATTACAATATCAATTTCTGAAAGTTGATTAATTAATTCATCTAATGTTTTTTCTTTTGAATTGTTTAGCTCTGATATTTTAACCCATCGCTTCGATGAACTAACTATTACTTGAGTAGATCCCGCTAATCTATGCTTAAAGCTATCTGTATTCTCATGATCTATATCAAATTCGTGATGTGCATGTTTAATTGAAGCAACACGAAAATTTTTAGAGCTAAGTTTATTTATAATTTTAGTCGCAATAGTTGTTTTCCCTGAGTCCTTCCAGCCTACAAATCCTACTATTTTCATTTAATAGATCTATTATTTAATAAATATACAAGCGAGTAAATAATTATTGTTATTGATATTAAAACTAAACCTAATGCCATAGCGTATTCTAAATTTCCCATTCTAGTTTCTAAGGATATAGCAGTTGTCATTACTCGTGTATAATGATCAATATTACCACCCACAATCATAACTGCACCAACTTCTGAAATTGCTCTTCCAAAAGCAGATAATAATGTTGTTATTAATAAAAAATAGCTATGGTTAAATAAAAGTTTTACAGAACCCCAAAAAGGAATATTTAAGGATCTTATCTGATCTTTAAATTCAAACCAATTTTTAGAAAATATCTCATGAGATAATGAGGTAATTATTGGAAAAATTATTATAGTTTGAGCAATAATCATCGCAGAAGGTGTGTATAGAAGTTGTAAGATACCTAAAGGTCCACCTGATGCAAAAATAAAATAAACAATTAAACCAACTACAACTGGAGGAATTCCCATTAATGAGTTTATAATTATTAAAATAATTTTTTTGAAATAAAAATTATAAATTGCAAAATAATACCCTACTATAAATCCTAGTAATGATGCAATAATTAGGGCAGTAAAACTTACAAATAATGATAAAAGTATAATGTCCCATAGTTCATTATCTAAAGTAATAATTAATAGTATGGAATTTGTGAAAATTTCTAATATGTTCATTTATATTATTAGTTTAATTACAACATATGGCAAAAAAAGAGAAATATTTAGTCTCACCTGATATTAATAATAATTCCTTATTTACAAAACTAAATGGTTTTGATGAGAAAGGAAATAAAATAATTTCTAAAGTTATTAATGAAAAAGCTCTTACAATTTTTCTTAATAATCAAGAGATAGTAACGCTAATGTCTATTAGTGATCACCCAAAATATCTTGCAGTTGGGTATTTATTGAATCAAAATATGCTTAAGAAAAATGACATAATTACAAAAGTTGAAAATGATAAAGATTTAGGTGTGGTTGTTGTACGAACAAAACGTAGAACAAATTATGAAAACAAATTAAGAAAGAAAATAACAACTAGTGGTTGTGCAATAGGTACGGTATTTGGGGATATCTATGCGGAAATAAAAAAAACAAAATTAAAATCCAAAAAGAAAATTAAACATAAATGGATTTATGAAATTTCAAAAAAAATTACATTAACACCGAGCTTATATTTAGAAACAGGAGCAATACATGGTTGTGCCATTATTCATAATAATAAACCATTGATTTATATGGAAGACGTTGGGAGACATAATGCTGTAGATAAAATTGCTGGTTTTATGTTTTTAAAAAAAATTAGCTCTTCAAATAAAATTTTTTACACCACCGGAAGACTAACTAGTGAAATGGTTATTAAAACTATAAAAATGGGTATTCCAATATTAATTTCTAGATCAGGATTCACAGCATGGGGTGTAGAGCTGGCGAGAGGCTCGAATTTAACACTTATTGGACGAGCAAAGGGAAAAAAATATTTAGCACTTTCTGGGGAACTTAGAATTGAACATAAATAAGAAAAAAATTTTGTTTGCTATACTTGCTGGAGGTCAGTCAAAAAGATTTGGAGGTGGATTTAAAGCTTTTGCAAAAATAAATGGAATTACAATCTTAGACAAAATAATAAATAAGCTTAAAAAATATAATAATGAAATAATAATAAATGCTAATGACTTAAAAAATTTTAAGAAAATTGATTACCCAATAATTGAAGATAGATTCAAAGGTTTTGTAGGACCTTTAGCAGGGATTCACACATCTATGTTGTGGACTAAAGAAAATTACACAAACAAAGAATGGGTTTTTACTGTTCCAAGTGATACCCCATTTTTACCCGATAATCTTTTAGATAAGTTTTTAGAGTCATATGATGAAAATATAAAAATATTGATTGCAAGATCAAATAGTAGACATCATCCTGTAATAGCAATGTGGCATATATCGTTAATAACTAGTTTAGAAAATGAGTTAAAATTAAAAAATAGTAAAATTATGTTTTGGGTTAAAAAACACAAATATAAATTTGTTGAATTTGACAAAAGCCAGGAAAAGAATTTTTTCAATGTTAATACTCAAGAAGAATGGAATACTGCAAAAAATATCTAACTTTAATATAAATATGTAAAAAATATTTTTTTTGTATAAAGAATATTCTAAATGGTAAGCTCAATATATAAAATATTCCCAGGAATTGTCTTTTGTTTTGTAATTGCTTATTCAGGCATATACCTAAGTGATTTTATCGGAAAAGAAATTTTAAATTTAAAAAAAAGTCCAATATCACCAATAATGCTTTCAATAATATTTGGTCTTTTGATAGGAAATATATTTCATATTAATAATTTTTTA
Source organism: uncultured Alphaproteobacteria bacterium (assembly GCA_902602135.1). Classification (GTDB taxonomy): domain Bacteria; phylum Pseudomonadota; class Alphaproteobacteria; order HIMB59; genus CACPNW01. Next base: position 13,936 of record CACKQA010000021.1, on the reverse strand, counting down.
TTAGAAGGAATTAAGTTTTCATTAAAATTTATTCTAAGATTAGGAATAATATGTCTTGGTATTAGACTAGGACTTTTAGATATTTTTAAAGTTGGAATAGTTGGAATACCTTTAATTGTTGCTTGTATTATTATATCAATCTTGGTTGTAAATTATTTGTGCAAGTTATTAAATGTTTCTTCAAAAATGGGATCATTAATTGCAGTTGGAACAAGTATTTGTGGAGCATCCGCAATTGTAGCAACTAGTCCTGCAATTAATGCTGATAAAGAGGAAGTTGCTTATGCCGTAGCAAATATTACAATATTTGGAATAATTGCAATGTTTCTCTATCCATTTATGGCATATTATCTTTTCAGCGGAGATGAGTTAGCATCAGGATTATTTCTTGGAACTTCAATACATGAGACAGCTCAAGTTGCTGGTGCTGGATTAATATATGCAGAACAATTCAATTCACCCAAAACTATGGATATAGCAACGATTACAAAATTAGTAAGAAATGTCAGTATGATAATCGTCATTCCTACAATAAGCTATATCTATTTAAGAAATAATATTAGTGAAAACAACAGCAAACCATCATTAATATCTATGTTTCCAATTTTCATAATTGGTTTTATTCTTATGGGTCTTATAAGATCAATTGGAGATTATGGAATTCAAAATAGTAATTTTACTTTTGAAATATTAACTAATAATAACTGGCAATTAATCATCAATATCATTAAATCTATCGCTGAGTATTCATTAGCAATAGCAATGGCAGCTGTTGGTATAAGTACAAATTTAGTTTCTTTAAAAAGCTTAGGCATAAGACCATTTTATGTTGGTTTTTCTGCAGCTTGTTGTGTTGGAATTGTTAGTTATATCGGAATTATAGTACTAAATAATTTTATATAATTTTCTAAAATAAATATAATTTGTACTTATTAAGTAATAATTATATAAAATTTATAAAAAAACATGTCAATTTACCTTCCAATAGCTGAAATGAACGTCAATATTTTTCTCATTATCTTTATTGGTATGAGTATAGGAATACTTTCAGGAATTTTTGGTGTTGGTGGTGGATTTTTAATGACACCACTATTAATTTTTTTAGGCATACCTCCGGTTGTAGCTGTTGGTTCTGAAGCTCCGCACGTTTTAGCAACTTCAGTTTCAGGTTTTATTGCTCACTGGAGAAAAAAAAATGTTGATATAAAGATGGGTATATTTCTTTTAATAGGAGGTTTAATTGGTTCCACAGTTGGTGTAAATATTTTCAGTTATCTAAAAAACTTTGGGCAAATAGATTTAGTTATTCAGTTATTATTTCTTTTCTTTTTAGGTTTTATTGGTTTTAGTATGGCTTTTGAAAGCGCAAAAACAACAATAAAACAGTATAGAGCAAGAAACATTAAAAGAACAAAACTGCATCAACATTCTTGGTTTCACGGACTTCCATTCAAAGTTCGCTTCCATAGATCAAAACTTTATATAAGTGCGATACCACCTGTACTAATAGGGTTTGCAGTTGGAATAATGTCAGCAATGATGGGAGTTGGAGGAGGATTTATAATGATACCTGCAATGGTATACATACTTGGAATGCCAACAAGTATAGTAGTTGGGACATCTTTATTTCAAATCATTTTTGTTACCGCTAATGCAACATTCTTTCAATCCTACATAAATTATAATGTAGATATTGTGCTATCTGCACTAATGATATTTGGAGGAGTAATTGGTGCACAAATTGGTGTAATTTTTGGTTCTAAATTAAAAGCAGAATATTTAAGAGGTATTTTGGCTATATTAGTACTGGGTGTCTGTGGTAAAATTTTTACAGATCTAGTTTTAAGGCCAAATGATTTATTTTCATTGGTAATGATATGATTTCAATATTTAATTTTTCAATTAATTTATTGATCATAGTTTGCCTCTTCATATATTTTATTTTTACAACTATTGATTTTAATCTAAAAAATATTGAATATTTTTTAATTGTAATAATTGTTATAAATTCATTTAACAAAATATACATTTGGTCAAATTTCAGAGTATTTATTAAAAAAGATCTTAATAAAATATTTACAGACATATTATTTAATGTTTCATTTGCAAAACTAAGTATTATTATTTTATCCACTGTAATTCCAATTTATATGCTTATGCAAAAAGATATATTAGTGGTTGATATATTGATTGAGAAAGCATCTTTTTTATTAGTATCAATTTTTGCATTAATAGGATTTTATTTAGAATTTTATATTTTAGAAGTGAAAAAATAGATGATTAAAAATTTATATATAAAGTTTGCTTTTAATCTAACAATTTTATTGACTATAATTTTTTTTTATAACTTTCTTCATGCTGAAGAAATTTACTTTGACCTATCTGAGGATAGTATTGAATTAAAAACAGATTTTAATGGAAAAGAAATTATTATTTTTGGATTACTAAAAAATGATCATGAGACACTTTTGACAATAAAAGGTCCACCGTCAAAAATGAGAATACAAAAAAAAGAGAGGTATTTTGGAATATGGATAAATAATCAATACGTTACCTATAGTAACATTCCATCTTTATTCTTTTTATCCTCTTCTAAAGAAATTAACGAAATCTTGCCTGAATCGATATTAATTAATGAGGATCTAAGTTTTGAAAAAATTTTAAATAATAAGACTTTTAATCAAAATTTTATTTTCAAAAATGACCAAAAAAATTGGAATGAAAATTTTGTTAGAATAAAAAAAGAACAATTATTTTATAAAAGTTTTGAAATGAAAAAGATCAAAGATAAATTATTTCAAACTAGCGTTTTTTTTCCTACAAATACAATACCAGGGATTTATAATGTTGATATTTACTATATAAGAAATAATACAATTATGAGTACTGATCAAAAAAATATAGTTATAAAAAAAACTGGTATAGGAAGTAAAATATTTGACTTTGCTAATGAAAATGCAGCTACATACGGAGTTTTTGTAATTATCTTTTCAATAGTTTCAGGTTTTATTGCTGCTGCTTTATTTAGGAGGAGTAAATGAGTGATGATAGATATATTCTAGTTGTTGCAGATAATTCAGAAGAAATGAATACAGCTCTTGAATATGCTTGCGCAAGATCAAAAAAAACAGGAAGAAAAATTATAATTGCAACATTCATTGAGCCATTGGATGTACTAACAACCAAAGGTGTTACAGACATTATGAAAGAGGAAGCTAGAGATGAAGCAGAAACAATTCTTAAAAAGGCTGCCTCATTTGTGCAAGAAAGAACAGGTGACTATCCTGCTCTCTCTTTAAGAGAGGGGGATACTATAGCTGAATTAAAACAATTATTAGATGAGGAAAAAAATATTAATGTTCTTGTTTTAGCTGCCAATACTGATCCAAATAGTAAAAATCCCGGTCCAATAATAACTTCTTTAGTGAGTAATGAAATAACAAACCTTAGAATACCAATAATGATTGTGCCTGGAAATTTATCATTTGAACATATTGCACAAATAACTTAAAAAAATGTCAAAAGAGATAGCTAAAATTTTAGTAGATATAAAGTCTATTAATTTTTCATTTGATAAATATTTTACTCTTACATCAGGCTTAGCTAGTCCTGTTTATGTTGATTGTAGAAAAATTATTTCTTTTACAAAAGAAAGAAATTTTATAATTGATAAAGCTGTAGATTATTTAACTAAAAATAATATTGAGTCAGAAATTATTGCTGGTGGAGAAACCGCTGGAATTCCCTATGCTGCTTTTATTTCTCAAAAATTAGATAAACAAATGATTTACATTAGAAAAAAAACAAAAGGTTTTGGAAAAAACAAACAAATTGAAGGTGAATTTGAAAATAATCAAAAAGCTCTTTTAGTTGAAGATCTAGCTACAGATGGAGGTAGTAAAATAATTTTTATTAACGCAATGCGCGAAGCAGGATTAAAAGTTAAAGATGTATTTGTAATATTTTATTATGATATTTTTAATTTCAAAGAATCAGAATTATTTAAATTAAATGTGAATATGCACTCACTGTGTACATGGAAAGATATAATAAATTATATTGAAAGTGAAAAAATATATTCTGAGGATGAGGTTTCAAACTTAAAAGAATTTTTAGAAGACCCAGAAAAATGGAGAAGCAAGTATGCGTGAAATAGTTGTTGTCAGTGGAGGTTTTGATCCAATTCACAGTGGTCATATAAAATTGATTAAAGAAGCTGCTAAACATGGTAAGGTTGTAGTGTTACTAAATTCTGATTTATGGCTTCAAAAAAAGAAAGGTAAGGAATTTCTTCCTTTTATTGAAAGAACTATAATTATGAATGAGTTAAAAAATGTTATTGATGTTATAGAATTTGATGACGGTGATAAGACGTGCATCGATGGTCTTAAAAAAGTAAAAAATAAATATCCTAAATCAATTATTAAATTTGCAAATGGAGGTGATAGAAATAATAGTACAACACCAGAATCAATATTCTGTGAAAAAAATAATATTCAGTTACTTTGGGGTATAGGTGGTGACAATAAATCAAATTCTAGTTCATGGATTTTACAAAAATGGAAAGAAGATAATTAAGGATATAATTTTCTAGTAACCCAGCGATCATTTTCCATACGGAATTCAAGTCTGTCATGCAATCTGAATGGCATATCTTGCCAAAATTCAATTAATAGCGGCACTACTAAGTAACCATTCCAATGTGAAGGTCTTGGTACATCATTATCTGAAAATTTTTTTTCAAACTCTTTTACTCTTTTAGTTAATGTCGATCTATCATCTAGTTCTTCTGACTGTAATGAAGCCCAAGCTCCTATTCTACTTCCTAGTGGCCTTGAATTATAATATTCATCAGCTTCAGCGTTTGAAATTTGTGAAACATTACCTTCTATTCTTATTTGTCTTTGAAGTGTTTTCCAATGAAAATTTAAAGCTACACTATCGTTGTTTTTAATTGCTCTACCTTTTTTACTATTTGAATTTGTGTAAAAAACAAACCCTTTATCATCATATGATTTAAGCAAAACAATTCGTGAGCTGGGTTTGCCGTCAGAAGATATAGTAGCAAGGTTCATAGCATTTGGATCATTGATTTCGCTTTTCTTTGCCTCATCAAACCATTCTTGAAAAAGTTCAATTGGTTTTTTATAAGAATTTATTAATTTTTGATTTGATTGCATATTATAGATATGAATATTATTTTATAAGTATATATATCTATATTTATAAAAAAACACTGATTTACAATATGTTGATGCAAAATAAGAAAGGTCTGATTATGGGAGTGGCAAATGACAGATCTATTGCCTGGGGTATTGCAAAAAAATTAGCAGAACAGGGAGCAGAAATTGCACTTACTTATCAAGGAGAAGCTCTTAAGAAAAGAGTTCAGCCACTTGCAGAAGAAATAGGTTCTAATACTATTATTCCTTGTGATGTTTCAGACTCACAAAGCATGAATAATGTTTTTGAAACACTTAAAAATGATTGGGGTGAATTAGATTTTCTTGTTCATGGAATAGGTTTTTCCAACAAAGATGAATTAAGAGGTAAATATTACAATACATCTTCTGATAATTTTAAACAAACTATGCATATATCATGTTATTCTTTTACAGAGGCTTGTAGGCTAGCAGAACCTTTAATGAATAATGGTGGATCAATTTTAACTTTAACATATTATGGATCAGAACAAGTTATGCCTCATTATAATGTTATGGGAGTTGCAAAAGCTGCTTTAGAGGCAAGTGTTAGATATTTAGCAGTTGATTTAGGAGAAAAAAATATAAGAGTTAATGCTATTAGTGCTGGGCCAATTAAAACTTTGGCAGCATCAGGAATAGGTGATTTTAGATTTATTCTAAAATGGAACGAGCTTAATGCTCCACTTAAAAGAAATGTAAATCAGCAAGATGTTGGAAATTCTTCTTTGTATCTCTTAAGTGATCTTGGGAGTGCTGTTACTGGTGAGATACAACATGTCGACTGTGGTTATCATACTGTAGGAATGGTTGCAGTTGATGAGAGTGAAAGTGTATCAGAATTGTTAGGTGAATTTACAAATTCTAAAAAATGACTTCTAATTCAATAGGAAAAATCTTTAATTTTACTACATGGGGAGAAAGCCATGGCAAAGCTATTGGTTGTGTTGTCGATGGAGTTCCATCAAACATAAATTTAACTGAAAAAGATATCCAACCCTATTTAGATAAAAGAAAACCTGGTCAGTCAAAATTTACAACTCAAAGAAAAGAAGAGGATAAAGTTGAAATACTATCTGGAACTTTTGAGGGAAAAACAACAGGTCATCCTATTTCTCTAATTATCTACAATCAAGATCAGAGATCAAAAGATTATGGTGATATCAAAAGTAAATTTAGACCAGGTCATGCAGATTATACATATTGGAAAAAATATGGCATAAGAGATTATAGGGGTGGTGGTAGATCTAGTGCTAGAGAAACTGCGATGAGAGTAGCAGCAGGGGCAATAGCAAGAAAAATCATAAAAAATAAAATTAAAAATCACGTTGTGATAACAGGTGCATTAATTCAAATAGGTAATCATAAAATTAATTATGATAATTGGAACAATAATTTTATTCCAAAAAATAATTTTTGGAGTCCTGATAAAGAAATTATTAAAATATGGGAAAATGAAATACAAACTGCAAGAAAATCTGGTTCCTCTTTAGGTGCAATAATTGAAATTAGAGTGAAAGGTTTACCAGCTGGATTAGGAGAACCTATTTATGAGAAAATAGACTCTGATATTGCTAAGGCATTGATGTCTATTAATGCTGTTAAGGGAGTAGAAATGGGAAATGGATTTAGCAGTGTTTATGAAACTGGAATTTCTAATGTTGATGAAATGAGAATAAAAAATAAAAAACCTTTATTTCTTTCAAATAATAATGGTGGAGTTCTTGGGGGTATTACAACGGGCCAAGAATTAATAACTAGATTTGTAGTAAAACCGACAAGCTCAATATTATCGCCAAAAAAAACAATTAATACAAAATTAAAAGAAACAACAATATCTACCAAAGGTCGTCATGATCCATGTGTTGGTATAAGAGCTGTTCCTGTCGGTGAAGCAATGGTTGCCACAACTATAGCTGATCATTGTTTAAGATTTCTTTAAAATACTATAAATTAAAAATTCTTTATTTCCTTTTGGTCCAGTTAATGGACTTTCAACTAAACCTAAAACTTCAGCCTTAATTGTTTTTTTAAACCAATTAGATATATCATTACATACTTGTTGATGAATCAATGGATCTTTTACAATGCCTTTTTTCAAATTTATTTTATTAGTTTCAAATTGTGGCTTGATTAGTGAAATAATCTCAGCTTTATTTGATAAAAGCTTCAAGCTAGGTTCTATAACCTTTGTTAGACTAATGAAACTAACATCACAGACTACCAAATTAATTTTTTCATGAATTATTGAGTTATCTAAATATTTAGCGTTAAAATTTTCTATACTGACAATTTTTTTTTCTTTTTTTAATTTTTCATGAAGTTGATTTGTACCAACATCTATAGAATATATTTTTTTAGCGTTTTTTTTTAAAAGAACTTCTGTGAATCCGCCAGTTGATGAACCGATATCTAGACAAATTTTATTTTCAATATCAATCTTAAAATGATCAATCGCTTTCAGTAATTTGAATGCACCTCTTGATACCCATGGAGGATTAAGTTGTTTAATTTTTATTTTTGAGTTTTCATTAAAACTGTTACCACTTTTGGTAATAATTTGATCGTTTACATAAACTTGGCCTGCCATAATCATAGATTGGGCTTTTGATTTAGTATCAGCTAAGTTTCTATCCATTAAAAGCTGATCAAGTCTTATTTTTAGATTTTTACTCAAATTTGAAAATTACTTAAAATCTTCTTTTGTGACTTTATTGTTCTCTTGCTTAATTTTTTTAATTTGGCTTTCAATACTTTTTAATTTTTCCTCACATGCTTTTTTTAAATTCATTCCTTCTTCGTAAAGTTTTACAGATTCTTCTAAATCAACTTCACCATTTTCTAATTTCTCTACAATAGACTCAAGTTTTTTTAAACTATTTTCAAAATTATTATCTTTATTCATTAGATGTATCTATTTTTGTAATATTTGATGTTTCTATATCATATATTAAAGCATAAACTTTATCATTACTTTTTATTGTAAACAAAATCCTATTATTATCAATCATATCTATATCTGTAATTTTATGCCCTTTTTCTAAATTTAAATTGTAATCAATTAAATTTGTTTCTAAATTACTTTGTTTTTTTGTTGTTTTTATATACAAACCATAAACAAGAGCTAAAAAACAAATAACAATTAATATACCTAAAAATATTACAATAAATTTAAGAATTTTTTGAGACATGAACGAATTCTATAATCTTAAATTAACTATAAATAAACAATTAAGTTCACAAAGATTAGATAAAGTGCTCGTTTCAAAATTGGAAGGGTATTCAAGAACACAAATAAAAACTTTAATATTAAATGGCAATGTAAGTCTTGATGAAAAGGAAATAAAAGATCCGTCTTATATAACTAAAGAAAATGAAAATTACTTTATAAATATTATCTTGAAACAAGAAACAAAACATTCAGCTGAAGATATAGACTTAAACATTATTTTTGAAGATGAAGATTTAATTGTTATAAATAAACCTCCAAATTTAGTAATGCATCCAGCTCCTGGAAATGAAAGCGGCACTCTTGTGAATGCTCTTATGCATTACACTAATAATCAACTAAGTAATTTAGATGATAATGCTAGACCAGGAATAGTCCATCGTTTAGATAAAGATACTAGTGGAATTCTTGTTGTTGCAAAAAATAATAATGTTCATATTAATTTAGCTGAACAATTCAAAGAACATACGATATCTCGTAGATATAAAGCAATAGTTTGGGGAACTCCTGATAATCAATCAATTGAAGGGTACATAGAGAGAAATAGAAAAAATAGAAAAAAAATGAGTTTAAATAATAAGGGTTTTGGAAAATATTCTAAAACCGATATTAAATTAGAAAAAACTTTTGGTATTGCTAGTTTAGTTGACTGCCATTTACATACTGGAAGAACACATCAAATCAGACTTCATTTAACTTCTAAAAATTCTCCTATAATTGGTGATAAGATTTATGGAAAAAGTAAAATTAATCAATTTGGAAAAGATAAAAATACATTTAATAAATTCATGATTTTAAAAAATTTTGAAAGACAAGCATTGCATGCTTATCATCTTGGTTTTGATCATCCTACATCAAAAAAAAGGATGGATTTTGATATTGAAATCCCTGAAGATTTTAAGAATTTAATTGAATTATTGCTTAAATATTAAATTATAATTTATTTGTGATATAGGCGTATTATGAATTTACCAGTACTATCAAGTGAAGGAAATTTAGCAGTATACATGCAGGAAATTAAAAAATTTCCAATGCTCACTGCTGAAGAGGAGTACATGTTAGCTAAACGTTATAAGGAACATGGAGATTCAGATGCTGCTCATAAACTAGTTACAAGTCACCTTCGATTAGTTGCCAAAATAGCAATGGGGTATAGAGGATATGGCTTACCTGTTACTGACTTAATTTCAGAGGGTAATGTTGGAATCATGCAAGCAGTTAAAAGATTTGATCCAGAAAAAGGTTTTAGATTAGCAACATATGCAATGTGGTGGATAAGAGCTCAAATACAAGAATATGTTCTGCATAGTTGGTCTTTAGTAAAAATTGGAACTACCGCAGCTCAGAAAAAACTTTTTTTTAATTTACGTAAAATTAAAAATCAACTTACCTCAATTGACTCAGGTAATTTGTCACCAGAAAATGTTAGAGAGATTGCAACTAGACTAGATGTAAAAGAAGGTGAAGTAATCGATATGGAAAATAGACTTTTTACATCAGATCAATCTTTGAATGTTAAACTTGGTGAAGAACATGATACTGAATGGCAGGATTTAATAGAAGATAAACAAGAAACTCAGGACAGAATAATTGAAAATAAAGATGAGCTTGAATATCGAAGAAGTTTATTTTCAAAAGCTTTTGAAGTTTTGAACGAAAGAGAAAAAGAAATTATTAAACTTCGAAAACTAAGTGAAAATCCATTAAAGTTAGAAGATTTGAGTAAGAAATATAAAATAAGCAGAGAAAGAGTAAGGCAAATTGAAGAGAAAGCATTAGAAAAACTTCAAAAAGAAATTTCAAATATTAGATAAAGTTCCGTTTATATCAATTGTCTCCTTCCTGTCTGGCCCTGTTGAAACAATTGAAATGTTAGTTTCCATAAGATCTTCGAGTATTTTAATATATTTTTTAGCATTTTCAGGAAGATCATCAAATTTATTAATCCCTGCTGTTGATTTTTCCCAACCAGCAACTTTTTTATAAATAGGTTTGATTTTATCAAATAAAAATTCTTCACTAGGTAAATAATCATAGTGTTTGTTATCAATTAAGTATCCAGTACATACATTAATTTCTTTTAATTCATCTAAGACGTCAAGTTTAGTAAGTACAATATCTGTAATACCATTAAGTTTAATTGATTGTTTTAAAAGTACACTATCAAACCAACCACACCTTCTTTTTCTTTTTGTGACTGTCCCAAATTCTTGACCTTTTTCACCAAGATGTTCTCCAGTCTCATCCATTAACTCTGTTGGAAATGGTCCTGATCCAACTCTAGTGGTATACGCCTTTGTGATTCCTAAAATTTTGTGGTCATTTCTATAACTAAAACCTGTACCAGAAAATATCTGACCCGATATTGTATTTGATGATGTAACATAAGGATATGTACCAAAATCAATGTCCAGCATTGAACCTTGCGCCCCTTCAAAAACAATGTTTTTATTTTTTTGACCTAATTCATTTATTATTTTCCATAATGGAACACTAAAAGAGTTAAGATAATTAGACATGGACAAAAGTTCTTCATAATAATTATGTTTAATTTTATGGATATGTTTTGAAATTTTATCTTTATGGAATTCATAAAGGTTATCAATTTTTTGTTTTAAAAATGTTGGATCTTTTAAATCACAAATTCTTATTGCTCTTCTACCTACTTTATCCTCGTATGCTGGACCAATGCCTTTCTTAGTTGTTCCTAGTTCTTTTTTTCCTCTTGTGGTTTCATTAATTTCATCAAGAAGTTTATGAATAGGTAAGATCAAACAAATATTATCAGCAATATATAAATTGTCTTCGTTTACCTCTATTCCTTGTTCTTTAAGATTATTAATTTCATTAATTAGTGCCCAAGGATCTAAAACAACGCCATTTCCAATAGCACATTTTTTATTATTAATTATTCCTGAAGGTAATAGATTGAGTTTATAGACATTATTATCTACTTTAATTGTATGTCCTGCATTATTTCCACCTTGGTATCTTACTATTAAGTCAGCTTTAGATGAAATCCAATCAACAATTTTACCTTTTCCTTCATCTCCCCACTGGGTTCCAACTATCGTATAAAACATTAGATTTTTTTAACTATATTATTAATCAAATAATACTTGATTCCAAATTTTTTTGCCTCTTTTTTTATATCACTATTATCTTCAAAAGATTTAAATAAACTATAACCTTTATCAATTAATTTTTGTTTAATTTTGTCACTCGTATTGAATGCAATTAAAATTCTTTTATTTTGATTAATCAACGATGAAGATCTTAAAATTGTATCCATGTAACACGTATATCCTATTGCAGTCTCAGAATTAGAGCCATATTTTAAGTTATATCGACCCCCTCCAGCAATTTCACCCCTTACATCTTTTGCAAAAAATGTAAATTTTATTCCCTTGTAGTAATTTTTATTTTTTTGTAAGTCAAAAAAATCTACATTTAAAGAATCATTTTTTGAAGTTTTTATTAAATTAGCAATTTTTACTAGTCTTTCAACTTCATTTTCATAACCTATTATTTTATTCAACTTTGATATATATTTTTTTTTGTTTTGAATTGAACCAGAGCATAAATGTAAAGTTTTAAATGAGTGATATAATTCATTTTCTTTCAATAATTTTAAACAATTATTAATATCTTTTAATTTAATAAATTTTTTTAATTTATTTTTTAAATTTTTATCAATTATTTTTTTAAACAAACTATCAAGAAAAAATGGTGCTGTAATTTCAATTACAATATTTTTCACTCCAATTTTTTTTAATGTTTCATAGGCAAGATTGATAATTTCTACATCTGCCTTATAGCTTTCAGATCCAATAATCTCAGCACCAACTTGTTGAAATTGTCTTTCAGGCCTTAAAATTGTTCCCATTTTTCTAACAACTTCACCATAATAACATAGTTTAAGTGGTCGTATTTTATTTGCTAATCTAGATGAGGCAATTCTTATTATTTGCGGAGTTATATCATTTCTAATACTTAACTGATCATTTTTTTTATTTGTTTTTAAAGTTAGAGTATTGTGATCTAAATTTTTGCTAAATTCAATTAGTGGAGTCTTAATTAGAGTGAAACCATTATCTCTAAAATAATTTATTATACTATTTTTATATTTATGCTCAATAGAAGCATCAAAATTTAGGCTATCTTTAAAACCTGCAGGTACTAAAAATTTATTAACCAAGATGAGGCCTTACTAATTTTTTTATTTCTAGAGACTTTTTTTTAACTTCTGTAATTTCTTTCCCTTCAACTAGTATTCTTACTAACGGTTCAGTTCCAGATATCCTAACAAGAGATCTTATTTTTTTATTATTATATAGTTTATCATTTTTTAACTTACCAAGAATTTTTAATAGTTTGGTATTCTTTGTTTTATACCTTAAGTTAATTTTTTCTTGAGCAAAATCATTGTACAAATCAAAAAGTTTACTTGCCTTATTTTTATTTGATATCAAAATTTCAGTAATTTTTAAAGCTGCTAAAATTCCATCACCTGTATTAGAATGTTCTGACAATATTATATGTCCTGATTGTTCACCACCTATCATAGATTTGGATTTTTTCATTTGATTTATAACGTTTATATCTCCAACAATTGTTCGTTTAATCTTTAATTTTAATTTATTTGTGAGATAATTTTCTAATCCCATATTGGACATAACAGTTATAATCACATCATGTTGGTTTAATTTTTTCTTAGGTTTTATATAATTTTTGCATAACAATCCTATAATTTTATCACCATCAACTTCTTTTCCTCCTTCATCTACAACTATTAACCTATCTCCATCACCATCAAATGCAAATCCAATATCAGCCTTTTCTTTTATGACATTTTGTGAAAGTGATTTAATATCAACTGCACCACAATTTTTATTAATGTTTAAGCCATCGGGATTATTATTTATGGCGATTATATTATGACCTAGCTCCCAAAATAAATTTGGAGCTATATTATATGTGGCTCCGTTCGCACAATCTAAAACAATTTTTAGTTTTCTCTTTGAAGTTATTTTATTCAAAGTGCTTTTTAAAAATTCTGAGTATCTACCTGAGGCGTCTTCCAATCTTCTTGCATTTCCAGATACAAATGTGTTGTTTGAAATTTTAGAATATTTTTTATTATCTAAAACTATTTTTTCAACCTTTTGCTCTATCAATGAACTTAACTTTGTTCCAGTACTATCAAAAAATTTCAGCCCATTATATTCATATGTGTTATGAGAAGCTGTAATCATTACACCAATATCTGCTCTTAAAGTTTTAATCATTAATGGTACAGCTGGTGTTGGAAGGGGGCCGACTAAAATTACATCCATACCCATAGAAATAAATCCAGCTGTCACAAGTGGTTCATATAAATAACCAGATAATCTAGTGTCTTTGCAGATTACAACTCTACTATTTTTAGAATTTTTCTTTTTTAGAAGGAATGCAACAGTTTTTGAAATTTTTAGACAAGTTTCAGCAGAAAGAGGTTCCTCATTAA
>CACKQA010000020.1 GCA_902602135.1 uncultured Alphaproteobacteria bacterium | reverse complement strand
GAGAAATCTTGATGATCAAAAGTTTACTAAAATAAGTAAACTTATTTCTAATGACGTTTCTCAAACAATATTAACAAAAAAAAATGTAAATAAGGTTTTATCGAGTTATAGTAATTTTAATTGGGTTGTAGAAATAAAATTTTTACCAGGTGTAACTGATAATATTGCTACAACTGTAAAAGAGATAATCAAAGATAATCTTAAAAGTAGTTTTAAAAGCTTTGAACTTGGTTCAACAAAAATTATTTTAATAAAAGGAAGAAAAGAAGATATTACCAAAATATCTAAAAATGAAGCAAATCCCTTAATTCAAACAATTAAGATTTATCCATTTAAAAAATATTTAAATAATTTTAAAAAAAATCAATTTAAATTAGAAAAGGTAAAATTACCGAAAAAAAAATATAGTAAAAAAGAAATTAATTTAGATATTACTGATCATCAACTCAGTCTTATTGGTAAACTTGGTATTGAAGAAAATGATAAATCTAGAAGAGGAACACTCGGCTTAGATCTAGAATCTTTAAAAGCCATAAGAGATTATTTTTCCACTATAAAACGTAAACCAACAGATGTAGAAATTGAAACATTAGCACAGACGTGGTCCGAGCACTGTAAACACAAAATATTTTCAGCTAAGATTGATGACATTCACGAAGGTATATTTAAAAAATACATTAAAGGTGCGACTGAAAAAATTATTCAATTAAGAAAAGATAATTTTTGTGTTTCTCTTTTTACGGATAATGCCGGTGGAATAGAATTTAATAAAGATTGGATTATTTGTCATAAAGTTGAAACACATAATACACCTTCAGCCTTAGATCCATTTGGTGGTGCAATCACTGGAATTGTTGGTGTTAACAGGGATTGTCTTGGATTTGGGAAGGGAGCAAAACCTATAGCGAATACGTATGCATATTATTTAGCAGACCCAAATAAAAATTATCAATTGTATCGTCAAAAAAATAATAAGGATCCAATGCTTCCAGCAAATTTTATTGCTAAAGGTGTTATCAGTGGCGTTAGAGTTGGAGGAAATTGTTCAGGTATCCCTACCCCTCAAGGTAATGTGTATTTTGATGACCGTTTTGCAGGAAAGCCTCTTGTATTTTGTGGAACAGTTGGAATTATTCCAAAAAAAATAAAAGGTAAATTATCGCATAAGAAGAAAGCTAATCCAGGGGATATTATAATAATGGCTGGAGGTAGAGTTGGAAAAGATGGTATTCACGGTGCAACTTTTTCATCAGAAGAATTAGATCCTAATAGTCCAGTCTCTGCCGTACAAATTGGTGATCCAATAACACAGAAGAAAATGTCTGATGTCATCATTAGAGAATTGCGAGATAAAAATCTTTACTCAAGTATAACTGATAATGGAGCAGGAGGATTATCATCATCAATAGGAGAAATGGCAAAAGAAAGTGGCGGTTTTATAGTTAATCTTGAAAAAGTTCCTCTCAAATATAATGGATTATATCCTTGGGAGATTTGGGTTTCTGAATCGCAAGAAAGAATGACACTAGCAGTACCTCCAGCGAACGTAAAAAAAGTTATAAAGAGATTTAATGCAAGAGGTGTGGAAGCAACAATAATTGGTAAGTTTATTAAAAAAGACAAAGCCATAGTAAAATACAACAAAACTGAAATTCTCAATTTAGATATGGAATTTCTTCATGAAGGTTATCCAAAATTAAATTTAAAAACATCTTTTCCAAAAATTAAAAAAGAAAAGAAAAAAATAATTAAGAAAAGTTCTTTGATAGATAAGCTACATAAACTTCTTTCTAGTCCAAATATTGTATCAAAAGAATTTATAGCCACGCAATATGATCACGAAGTACAAGCTACCTCTATTATAAAACCATTACAAGGCGAAGGCAGAGTTTTTGGAAATGCTACTGCTATTAAACCTATATTTGATGATGAAAAATCAATAGCTCTTTCTCAAGCTGCATATCCTCAGTACGCTGAAACAAATCCTTATGATATGGCTGGGTGCTCTATTGATACAGCATATAAAAATTTAATTGTAAGTGGTGCCAACTCAAAAAAAATTGCAATTCTTGATAACTTTTGTTGGTGCAGCTCGGATGAACCTGATCGCTTATATCAATTGAAAGAAGCAGCAAAAGCTTGTTATGATTATGCAGTTGCTTACCAAACACCTTTTATTTCAGGAAAAGATAGTATGTTTAATGATTTTAAAGGTTTTGATAAAACTGGAAAATCAGTAAAAATTTCAATACCACCAACATTGCTGATTTCTTCTATTGGAGTAGTCGATAAAATTTCACACTTAACAAAAATGACATCCGATGATGGTGATATACTTTTAGTTTTAGGAAATACCCGTAATGAATTACAGGATAGTGTTTATTCTAAAATTATAGGTTGTGAAAAATCAAAAAATCCAGTTGTAAATAGCGAGGATGCACTTCGCACATATAGAAATTTTGAAAAAGCTAATAAACTAGGAATTATAAATTCTGCAATTGGAATAGATTTGGGTGGAATTGGAATTGCAGTTACAAAGATGGCAATTGCTTCAAAGAAAGGTTTAACCATTGATTTAAAACTAAAAAATAAAATCTCAGTTGACCAATTTTTATTTTCTGAATCACAAAGTAGAATTCTTGTTTCCATAAAAAAAAATAAGTTAGCCAATTTTAAAAAAGTATTTAAAGGTTCTGATTATACAATTATTGGCAAATGTACGGGCTCAGATGTAGTTAAGTTTAAAGATAACAAAAAAATTATTAGAGGTAAAATTTCAGATTTTGCTAAGTCATACAAACAAAATATTAAAGGGTTATGAACGTATTAGTCTTATCAGGTTATGGTATTAATTGTGAAAATGAAACACTACATGCATTTGAAGTAGTAGGCTTTAAAGGAAAAATTGTTCATATTAATGATCTAATACAAAATCCTAAACAACTTAATAACTATCAAGTATTCGCTATACCTGGTGGTTTTTCGTATGGTGATGATACAGGTTCAGGAAATGCAATGGCGAAAAAAATTCTAACGAATTTGTATGATCAGCTAATAGATTTTTCATTAAAAGATAAATTAATTATAGGCATTTGTAATGGATGCCAGATATTAATTAATCTTGGGTTAGTTCCATGCCTAAATAAAAAAGATCCAGAAGTTGCAATGATTGAAAATAAATCTGGGAGCTATGAGTGTCGATGGGTTGATGTAAAAGTAAATAATAATAAATCACCATGGCTAAAAAATATTAGTATCTTGAACTTGCCTGTCGCCCATCAAGAGGGGCAATTCATGATACCTATTAATCTACTTAAAAGTATCAAAGCTAATAACCTTATTGGCTTACAATACATTAATAACCATAAAAAATTAGCAAAAGGTCAGTTTCCCTTTAATCCTAATGGATCTAAAGATGATATAGCTGCGTTAACAAATCAAAATGGGAATGTTCTTGCAATGATGCCTCACCCAGAAAGAGCATTTTATCATTATCATGTTCCTAATTGGCAAAACAATACTTCTAAAAAATTCGGTGATGGGTATAAAATTTTTATGAACGCAAAAAAATTCTTTGCATAAATTATACTGCTATATCTACTATTTTTTTCATAACAGTTGGCATTCTAGAACTAGAATAAGATGATTTCTTTATCCAATTACTTTTTGTTAATTTCGCTTTTTTAACATTTCCATAAAAAATTTCTGTTTCTAAATCAAAATGACTAAATGAATATTCAAATGAACCTTTAGATTTTAATTTTGTTTTTATTTTTTGTATGTCTTGATCAGTAGTTAGCAATTTTTTATTTTTAACCCAGACATCATTTGGTACTTCAAGCATAGAGGCCAACATTCCTTTATTTGGTCTACTTCGTACTAGGATTTCATTCTTTTCATTCACAATTACGTAAGCTCTTGTGTACTTTACTGGCTTATTACTTTTCTTTTTTTGTTTAAAAGGAATTTTTTGCTGTAAATTCTTTTTATATGATTGGCAAAATTTATTAATTCCACAAATATTACATTTAGGGTTTCGTGGAAGGCATATCTCTGACCCGTAATCCATAAAAGACTGAATTAAGTTTGAAGAATATTTATCTGAGATGAATTTATTTCCCAAATCTTTAAGTTTATTTTTTACTTTATTAATTGGTTTATCGATAGCATGTAACCTAACCAAAATTCTCTCAATATTAGCATCAAGTGGCATAACTGATTTATTATATCCAATTCCAAGAATTGCTTTTGCAGTGTAATCTCCAATACCAGGAAGTTGGATGAGTTCATCATAAGTTTCTGGTATTTTATTTTTAAAATTATTTTTAATTATTTTTGCAGACTTTAATAAATTTCTCGCTCTTGAATAATAACCAAGACCTGACCAGAATTTCAAGATATTTGGCTCTGAAGTTTGCGCTAATTTATTTAGTGAAGGCCATTTTAAAATAAATTCATTAAATTTATTTTTTACGGTATTTACTGTTGTTTGTTGAAGCATATACTCACTTACAAACACAAAGTATGGATGAGGTAAATTTAGATTATTTTTCTTCCGCCATGGTAGTTTTCTGGCATTCATAGAATACCATTGAAGTAAAAACTTTATTACTTGTGTTTCGTGTTTAAACATATTGCTTTCATATTTAGGTACTATAAATTATTTATGCATATGGACAAAAAAAATTTAAAACAAAAAAGAACATTTGTTCCACAATCTATTGGCGATACTCTGAGGAAGGTAAATAGAAAATTTTCCTCTAAATATAATCGTACAGAATTTGTAATTAACTCCAAATGGCCTGAAATTGCTGGTAGTTATTTTAAAGAATATTCAGAGCCGTTAAATGTTTCAAGGGTGCGTGATTTTGAAAATGATTTAGGTGAGACGGTATATAAAAATTATCTAAATGTGAGTGTTGCACCGGCCGCAGCCATTGAGTTTCAACACTTTAAGGACACTATAATTGAAAAAATTAATACTTATTTTGGCTATAAAGCTATAATGGACTTGAGAATTCATCAAAATTACATACCTAAACATACGTATATGAAACAAAGTAAGAAAAAACAAATAAACAAAGATGACATAAGATTTGTTGAAGAAAACGTTAAAGAATTTCAAAATTCAGATTTGAAAAAATCGCTATTAAATTTAGGTAATAAAATTACAACTGAGGACAAATGATGAAAATTAGAATTTTATTAACTTCTATTATACTATCACTACTTTTTATTAATGCCAAAGCAGCTGAAAATTCAATACTAGATGTTAAAGATAATGATTTTTATATTGGAGAAGAAAATGCTCCAATCACAATTATAGAATATGCTTCAATGTCTTGTAGTCACTGTGCAGATTTTCATAATGATACTCTAGCAGAATTAAAAAAAGAGTTTATTGATACTGGTAAAGTTAAGTTTATTTTTCGTGATTTTCCCTTTAATTATCCGGCTCTTGCTGGAAGTATGATTTTAAGATGTGTCCCCGAAGATGTAAGATACGATTATATGAATGGGCTTTATAAACTTCAAAATAGTTGGGTTAATAGAGATCATTCAAAAACAAGATCTGAGTTATACAAAATAATGCAAAGTGGCGGTATGCAACAAGAAGATTTTGATGCATGTTTAAGTAATGTGGATTTAGAGAATCAATTACTTGAAGGTGTAATGGAAGCGCAAAGAGAATATAAAATAGGCTCCACTCCGTCATTCATAGTTAATGGAGTTTTATATTCCGGGAATAAAAACATAAAAGAGTTTAGACAAATCATCGATAAAATATTATCACAATAGTTGATGATTAATTTTAGGACCCTTAAGGTCAAAGGCTTTAAGTCTTTTGT
The DNA here is from genome assembly GCA_902602135.1 of uncultured Alphaproteobacteria bacterium. Taxonomy (GTDB): domain Bacteria; phylum Pseudomonadota; class Alphaproteobacteria; order HIMB59; genus CACPNW01. Next base: position 11,425 of record CACKQA010000020.1, on the reverse strand, counting down.
TGAACCAACAGAAATTTTGATTGAAAATGGCTTAACAGGTATTGTTGGTCCAAACGGATGTGGTAAATCGAATCTTGTAGAGGCTTTTAGGTTTGTTATGGGTGAACTTTCTCCAAAACAAATGAGAGGAAGTGAATTAGACGATGTAATCTTTAATGGAACAGATGATAGACCAGCGTGGGATATTGCCGAGGTTACTATAGACTTAGATAATAAAGCAAGAAAAGCACCGAGTATTTTCAATGAAAATGATACCATTGAAGTAACTAGAAGAATTTGGCGAGGTGAAGGTTCAGAATATAGAGTTAATGGCAAGGAAGTGCGATTAAAAGATGTACAATTGCTATTTGCTGATGCAGCAACAGGTGCTCGTTCAACATCGATGGTTAGTCAAGGAAGAGTTGGAGCTATTATCGCAGCTAAACCTGAACAAAGAAGGACATTACTGGAAGAAGCTGCAGGAATTACTGGTCTTCACTCAAGACGACACGAAGCTGAATTACGATTAAATGCTACTGAAAATAACTTAGAGCGTGTTAAGGACGTATTAAAAGCACAGGATGAACAACTTACAATATTAAAGAAACAATCTAAACAAGCTGAAAGATACAAATACATTCAAAAAGATATTACTAAAGCAAGGGCAAGATTATTTTATAAGAAATGGATTGATGAAAAAGATAAATTAAAAAATGCCAATAAAAAAATTCAGTCTGAAACAAATGCTGTCAATGAGCAAACACAAGTTGTAGCACAAATAAATGTTGAATTTGAAAAAGTTCAAGAAAGTCTTCCAAACCTTAGACTCCAAGAAAGTAAGATTGCAGCTGAGCTGCAGAAATATTCAATTAGTTTAGAAAATCAAGAAAAAGAAATTGAAAGAGCAAATATTGCAGTAGATGAAACGAAAGTCCGTATAGAGCAAATTAAAAATGATATTGATAGAGAGAAGTTTTTATTCGAAGACGCAAAACAGAATCTTGAAAGAGTACAGGAAGAAAAATCAATTCTGTTAAAACAACAAGGTGATCTTTTTATTCAAACTGATGATGATTTAAATACTGGAAATGGTACTAATAAAAAAAATAATAATCCAATAATTGATTATCTAGACTTTGAAGATGGTCTTGAGCAAGCAATTGCTGCAGTTTTTTCAGATGAGTTAATTGCATCTATCGATGAAGAACAAAGTATTTTTTGGAGAAAATTGGATGTGGAAGACTCTTCCTTTAATTCAGAAATTACTAAATTTTCCTCTCTGATCAAAGCACCAGATAATTTGAAAAAGAAGTTAGAATTTGTTGGATTAATAGAAAATAAAGAAAATATTTTAGAAATTCAAAAAAACTTAAAACCAGGACAAATATTAGTAAGCAAACTAGGAGAAATTTGGAGATGGGATGGATATGTATCTAAAGGTAAACAAAATAATTCTACTAAAGCTATATTAGAGCAACTAAAAAATAGAAGAATAAAGCAATTGAGTGCAGAAGAAAAACAATGGAATGATATTTCTGCAAAAGCTAATCAAAGAATAGAAGAATTAAATTCAAGGCAAAGTTCATTAATTGGTGAATTATCAAATCTCCAATCTGTTCCTGAAGATGTATCAAGTGAAAAATTAAAAATACAAAAGTTGATTGATGAAAATAAGAATTCTTACGATCAAATAGCTGAACAACTTCGTCAAACTGAACAAAATTCTAATGAGATCAATAAGAAGTTAAAACTAGAAGAAATTAAATTAAATGAACTAAGGGAAGAAAGAATTAGGACTGAAGGCCAAATTAATACAATTAATGAAGCAATTAAATTATTAGCTACTCAAGTAAAAGAAAGATTGAGTGTAGAATTAGAAGAACTTTACAATATTGGAGAAATCGATCCAAATAAAGTTTTAGGAGAGACTAATGATTTAGAAAAAAAATTAGAAAGACTAATTGCTGAGCAAGAACGTTTAGGTGGTGTTAATCTTCTTGCAGAGCAAGAATCCAAAGATTTAGAAGAAAAAGTAAATACGATAAAGAAAGATCAAAGTGACCTTTTAAGTGCAATTGCAAAACTAAGAGAAGCAATTGATTCACTTAATACAGAAGGTAGACAACGTTTACTTGCTGCATATGGAATAGTGAATGAAAATTTTCAAAAATTATTTACTAGGTTATTTGGTGGTGGCAAGGCTTATCTGAAGTTTACAGATGAATCAGATCCTCTTCAAGCTGGTTTAGAAATATTTGCTAGTCCTCCTGGAAAAAAATTACAAAATCTAAATTTACTTTCTGGTGGTGAGCAAGCTCTTACAGCATTATCATTATTATTTGCTGTATTTTTATCAAACCCAGCTCCAATTTGTGTACTTGATGAGGTTGATGCTCCATTAGATGATACTAATGTTGATAGATTTTGTTCATTAGTGGAGGAAATAGCTAAAACTTCTTCAACAAAATTCTTAGTAATAACTCACCATAGAATGACAATGGCAAGAGTAAATAGATTATTTGGTGTTACTATGCCTGAGAAAGGTGTATCACAATTAGTTTCCGTTGATCTTGAAAAAGCAATTGAGATAAAAGAGCAAGACGCTACAAATGAAATATAAAAATAAAAATTTAGAAGAATTAGGTAAAAAAATTGATGATTTAGATAATCAAAATAAAGAACCTAATATTAAAAAAAAAGAAAGTGGTGCAGGATTTGGTTTTAAAATTAGTACAGAAATTATAGCTGCACTAGTTGTTGGAGTTGGAATTGGGCTTATTGTGGATAATTACTTTAATACTAAACCAATAGGCTTAATTATTTTCTTCATATTTGGCGCATTAGCTGGATTTTTGAATGTTTATCGTGTAATGCGTCGCATTGAAAAGCAAAGGTAATTTTAATATTCAATAGCAATTATGGCCGCAAAAGATAGTCCTCTAAAACAGTTCGAAATAGATCCAATATCTAATATTGAACTTGGAGGTTATAACATTTCTTTCACAAACTCATCTTTTGCAATGTTAATTACTGTTTTAGTGATTACTCTATTTTTAACTTTAACAGTGAACACAAGATCAATTATCCCTTCAAGGATGCAGCTTATATCAGAGTTGATGTATAATTTTATTGCTCAACTACTCTCTGATACAGTTGGAGATAATGGAAAAAGATATTTTCCATTTGTTTTCTCTTTATTCATGTTTGTTTTAATTGGAAATATGGTTGGCATGATACCGTACCAGTTTACTTTCACGAGCCACATAATTGTTACATTTGCTCTAGCAGCTGTTGTATTTATAGGTGTAACTATTCTTGGATTTATTAACCATGGTATTAAATTTTTTACTTTCTTTTATATTCCAGGTGTGCCATTTTACATGCATCCACTGCTTATTCCTATTGAAGTAATTTCTTATTTATCAAGACCTATAAGTTTATCAGTTAGATTATTTGCAAACATGTTAGCAGGTCACACACTATTAAAAGTGTTTGCAGGCTTTGTTGTTTCAATGCCTTTTTTTACAGGAGTTTTTCCTTTAGCTTTCATTGTAGCTTTAACAGGATTAGAAATTTTAATTGCTTTTTTGCAAGCATATGTGTTTGCAATACTGACGTGTTTATATATTAACGATGCTTATCATTTACATTAATTTAAAATAGGAGGACTTATGGAAATTGAAGCAGCAAAAGTAATCGGAGCGGGTTTAGCCGTTATCGGTGTTATTGGATCAGGGATTGGAATTGGGAATATTTTCTCATCTTTTATTCAAGCAGTTGGAAGAAATCCGGCAGCAAGAGGTGAGGTTTTTACAATGACAATGTTAGGTTTCGCATTAGTTGAAGCGATTGCACTTTTCGCACTAGTTATTGCGTTAGTTATTTTGTTTGGATAGAACTCAATAATTAATTAATGCCTCAATTAAATCCAGAGTTTTTTGTTTCACAGCTCTTTTGGTTAGCTGTATTTTTTACTTTTCTATTTGTATTTTTATGGAGGGTATCACTTCCAAGAATAGCTACAGTTTTAGAGAAAAGACAAAATAAAATAGATGAAAATTTATCTTCAGCAAAAGAGCTTCAAGAACAGGCAATGGAAATTGAAAAAAAAATTAATGATCAGATTAATAAGGCTAAACTAGAAACAGATGAGAAAATTAAAGAAACAATCAATGCTTTACAAGAAAATGTTTCTGCTCAACTTTCTTCACTTGATAAAGATTTAGAAAAAAAAGTTTCTGATGCAGAAAAAGAAATTTTAAAAAGTAAAGATGATCAAATGAAAAATATTAACAATGAAATAGTTAATATTACAAAACTGACTGTTGGAAAAATTACAGATATAGAATTGTCAGACAATGAACTTAATAAAGTTATTGAAACACATAAAGGTAATTTTAACTAATGTTTTCTGATCCTCAATTTTGGGTAGCGGTATCTTTTATATTATTTATTGCAGCTATTTTTAATCCAGTACGAAAAATTCTTACATCTAGTTTAGATGCACAAATAAAAGATATAAAAAATAAAATAGATGAAGTTGAGAATTTAAAAAATGAGGCTCAAAAAGCTTTGGATGAACTTAGGGAGAGAGAATCTAAAGTAGAGAACGAAATACAAAATCTAAAGTTAGAATCTGAAAAAAGAATTGCTGAATTGAAAGATATATCCACCACTAAATTAACCGATCAAATTGAAAAAAGAAAAATATTGGCAGAAAATAAAATTGAACAATTAGTTCGAGATACTAATAATTCTATCAAAAGTTATATTTCAAGTGTTGCAATAGAGGCTACTAGAAATATTCTACTTCAAAATCTAAGTAAGGATAAAAAATCTGCTTTAATTGAAGAGTCAATTACCGAATTTAACTCTGTTCTAAAGAACTAGTAGTATATTTAGTTATTCCAAAATCTACTTATAATATTAATAATTTAATATTAAAAGATTTGCAAAATCTATAGTATTATTAAGTAACCAAAATTAATGGTAACAAATTTGGATGACAAAAAAACTTAATATATTTCTTGCAGGACCTCGGGGATTTTGTGCAGGTGTAGATAGGGCTATAGAAATGGTAAAGGGTGCTCTAAAAAAATATGGAGCGCCCGTATACGTTCGTCATGAAATAGTGCATAATAAATTTGTTGTTGAAAATCTCAAATCACAGGGAGCTATTTTTGTAGAAGAATTAAATGAGATTGAAGATAGAAGTAGGCCAGTTATCTTTTCTGCACATGGTGTTCCAAAAGCAGTACCAGAGGAAGCATTAAGTTTAAATTTAGTATATTATGATGCAACATGTCCGCTTGTTAGCAAAATCCATAAAGAAGTTGAAAATTTTGATAAAAAAAATCTGCCAGTAATTTTAATTGGTCATAGAAATCATCCTGAAGTTATTGGAACTATGGGTCAAACAGATAAAAAAATTCATTTAGTAGAAAAAGTTGAAGATGTAAAAAAATTGCCTTTAAACCAAAATGATGAGATTGCATATGTTACTCAGACAACGCTATCAGTAGATGATACAAAAGATATAATAAAAGAGATAAAATTACATTTTAATAATGTCATAGAACCAAAAAAAAATGATATTTGTTATGCTACGACAAATAGACAAGAAGCGGTTAAAAAGATAGCGAATCAATGTGATTATTTTTTAGTAATTGGTGCAAGTAACTCATCAAATTCCCTAAGATTAGTTGAAGTAGCAAAAAATTATGGATCAAAAAAAGCTATTTTAGTAGAAGATGTAGATTCCTTAAATTTAAATATATTTCAAGAATCTGAAAATATAGGAATAACAGCAAGTGCATCATCGCCAGAAGTACTTGTTAAAAAACTTCTTGATAATTTGAAAAGAAATTTTGAAATACATATAAATGAAGGATCTTACCAAAAAGAAGATGTATTTTTTAAAGTGCCACAAAAACTAAACGTATAGAAGATGGCAGTCTTTACTAAATTACTTAAAGAAGATATTGAAAACTTTATTTCTGAATACTCTATTGGAAATTTAGACAGCTTTGAAGAAATTGTAGATGGGATAGAGAACTCAAATTTTAAAATTTTTTGTAATAATCAACCATATATTTTAACAATATTTGAAAAAAGAGTAACTGAGCAAGAATTACCTTTTTTTATAAATTTAAAAAACTTTTTAAATAAAAATAATTTTAAATGTCCAAAAGCTATCTCAGATAAAAATGGAAAAATTTTAAAAAGAATAAAAAATAAAACAGCTGTAATAATATCTTTTCTAGAAGGTAAAAGTATTGAAGAACCTAACTCTGAAATGTGTAGAGAAGTTGGAAAAATGGTTGCTGATTTACACAATCTTACCATAAATTTTGATGAAAAAAGACCTAACAGTTTAGATCTACAGGATTGGAAAGAAATTTACAAAAAGTGCCTTAATAATAAATCCGAAAAGTTTAATGAAACAATATATTTGTTAAAAAATGAATTAGACTATTTAGAAAATTATTGGCCAACAAATATTCCTTGCGGTGTCATACATGCTGATTTGTTTAGAGATAATATTTTTTTTAAAGATGAAAAAATTTCTGGAGTAATAGATTTCTATTTTGCATGTTATTATTTTTATATTTACGATTTAGCTATAGTTATTAATGATTGGTGTTTTAGTGAAAATGGACAATACTTTAACAAAGAAAACTGCTTGATAATTCTTGGGGAATATCAAAAGTTGAGAGAATTAAGTGATATTGAAAAAAAATCATTAAATATTTTATTAAGAGCTGCTGCTGTTAGAATATTATGTACGAGAGTGCATGATTATATTTTTCATCCACCTGATGCAGTAGTTGTTAAAAAAGATCCATTTGAATATTTGAATATTTTAAGATGGCATCAACAAAATGATATTTTTGAATAATGATTAATATTTATACAGATGGCGCATGTTCTGGAAATCCTGGTATAGGTGGATGGGGTGTCGTGATATTAGATAATAATAAAGAAATCTTATTAAATGGTGGTGATCAACACACAACTAATAATAAAATGGAACTTACAGCAGCAATAAAAGCACTGGAATATTTTGAGATAAAAAAAGAATTAATCATTTATACCGATAGCAAATATGTAAAGGATGGTATTGAATCATGGATTACAAATTGGAAAAAAAATGGATGGAAAACTTCAACAAAAAAAATAGTGAAAAATAAAGAATTATGGATGCAATTAGATAATCTAATTAATAAACATAATGTAACATGGAAATGGGTTAAAGGACACGCTGGTTTCGAATTTAATGAGAAAGCTGATGAACTAGCAAGGAAATATATTGAAGGTTATATTTAGTTTATTTTTTATATTTCTGTATTGTAAGCAGAGTGCAGCTAATGATTTATGGACTATTGATAAAAATATTTCTAGTATAGAATTTGAAGTTCCAGTTTTGTTAACGAAAAATGTTATCGGTAAATTTAATGAATTTGATGGTTTTGTTTCCTTAGATTTATCAAATCAAAATAATAATAAAGCTCTTATAAATGTTAGAATTGATAGTTTAGATATAAATTACAAACGATATAAAGATTTAGTTCTTAGTGATGTTTTTTTTGATGCTAAAAAATATCCTTTAGGTCTTATTGATACAAATAATTTTAAATTTAATTATGAAGACAATAAAATTAATTTAATAGGTGAGTTATCAATAAAAGGAAAAAGTCAAAATATTCCTATTAATATTGAAGTAATAAAATTGGCCAGTGAGTTGGTTCAGGTAAAAAGTGAAATATCTTTTTCTAGAAATGACTTTAAAATAGGAACTGGTAATTGGAAAAATACAACAATCCTCAAAGATAAAATAAAGATAAAGGCAAATATTTTTCTTTTTAAAGAATAATTTTTTTTAAGATAGATTTACTAAAAATTAAAATTTTTAGCAATTTTATTATTACTGTTATATAAATCTTTCCAAATTGAATACCTTTGTAATAAAAGATCAATGTTATCTTCATTAGGTTCATAAGTTTTACTTATTTTTATTTCACTAATAATATTTTCTTTATTATCAATAGTAACATCCTGATACATAGCTAATCTTGCAACGCCAAGTGCGGCACCAAATTCGCTTTGATCACAAACACTTAACTTTCTATTTAAAAGTGCTGCAAGCAATTCAATCCAAAATGAACTTTTTGAACCACCTCCAACCATGAATATTTTATCAAAGTTATTATTAACTTTCAAAATAGAATTTACTCCATCTAATATTCCAAAACTGACACCTTCAATTACTGCATACTGTAAATCTGTTGCATTTGTAGTTGTTTTTATAGAATGGAGTGAACCTCTAATATGCGGATCATTATGTGGAGTCCTTTCTCCAGACAAATAAGGTAAAAAATATGATGAATTTTTTAATGAATTTTTATCATTATAAAATTGCTCTACATTATTAAGTGTATCAGCAATTGAAGTATTGGTAATAGCGCAAATCCAATCTAAACAATTACTTGCACTTAACATAACAGACATAAGGTGCCATTTATTTGGTAAACAATGACAAAAAGAATGTACTGCATCACCAGTATTACTTAAAAAATTTTCAGTGGGGGTAAAAAAAACGCCTGAAGTACCAAGAGATATAAATGATTGATTTTTATTTGTTATACCCATACCAGTTGCTGCGGCAGCATTATCCCCTGCTCCACCCACAACTTTAACATTATTATTAAAATTAAATTTCTCTTTTAAATCTTTTTTTAAAAATCCTGTCTGCTCATTGCCTTCCACTAGATCTGGCATGTGTTTATCTTCTAAAAATGAGCAAGATAAAAGCTGATTGGACCATTTTCTTTTTTGGATATCTAGCCATAATGTTCCAGATGCATCTGACATTTCAGAAAAAAATTCACCACTAAGAACAAATCGTAAATAATCTTTAGGAAGTAAAACTTTAAAAATTTTTTTGAAATTATCTATTTCATTATTTTTTATCCAATTTATTTTTGGTGCAGTAAAACCAGGCATAGTAATATTTCCTGAGATTGATCGTACATCAAAATTTTGTTTTTCAAATTCTTCACACTCTTGATATGATCTTGTATCGTTCCAAAGAATACATGGCCTAATAACATTTCCATCCTTATCTATTAACGTAGCTCCATGCATATGACCGGATATTCCTATTGAAATAGTTTGAGAAAATTCTTTTGGTTTTTTAGACTTTAAAGCCTCCAAGCATTCCATTGTTGAGTCAATCCATTCTTGTGGATTTTGTTCACTAAAACCATCTTTAGGGGATTGTACAGTAAGACTTGAATTAGCGGATGCAAGGATGCTTTGATTTTGATCAATTAAAATCATTTTGATTGATGAAGTTCCAAGATCAATTCCAATAAACATAGAGTAAATTTATAACATTAATTTTTTAATTGATACAAAGAAATTAAAACTACTTGTAAGAATATCTAAATATAAATATTCCAGATGAAACAATAATAATTGCTCCTATAATCGTAAATATATCTGGGACTTCTCCATATACTAATAAACCAAAAATTATTCCCCAAACAATTATAGTATAATTATAAGGTGCTAAAATACTTGCTGGTGTAATACTCAATGCCTTAATTTGTAAAAATAGCCCAGTACAAAAAAAGATACCCAAAAAAATAAAAAAGATAAAAGAAAATGAATGTAGGGGTTGCCAGAAAAAAAGTGATAGTACAAATGTAATGATAGCACCTATAAGACCATTGTAGAATAACATGGTTTCATTATCATCATACTTAGCATTTAATCTTGTTGCTATTTGAAATAGTGAATAGAAAAAAGCAGCACATAATGGAATAATTAGATATGGATTAAAAATAGTTAATCCAGGTCGCATGATTAGAATAACTCCACAAAAACTTACACAAATTGCTAACCAAGTTGCCACATTTATTTTTTCTTTTAAAATTAAATAAGAAAAAACTAAAACTAGAACAGGGGCTAAAGATCCTATTGTGTGAGCATCTGCCAGAGCTAAGTGCCTAAAAGACAATACAAAAAAACAAGATTCACATACAGATAAAATACATCTTGTTATTTGTATCTTGTAATTATTTGAAAGATAAAATTTTTTAACTTTATTTTTTTTTGCAATAAAAAAAGAAAAAATAAAACAGAAAGTAAACTTAACAAATAATAATACAAAAACAGAGTGGTATTGAACTGCTGTTTTTTGAATTGTGTCTAAAATACCAAAAGATAAATAAGTTAAAAGAGTTAAAATTATTCCATAGGTATAGGGATTTGATTTCATGTTCATTAAAGATTTTTAAAGATATTATTGTAAAAATCTTTTTTAATATTCTTATCAGCATCTAAAATTTGCATCATTAAAACAGCTGACAAATTATTTTTTGGATCTGCCAAAAAATAAGTAGCGGCATAGCCTGACCATCCAAATTCTCCAACTGGACCAAACTTATTTTGAGAGGTATTATTCATTAACACTCTAAATCCTAAACCCCAACCATATCCATCTAGATCATTTTCATAATCTGCATCTTTATTTGTATTTATTGATGTGATTTCAATTGGAAATAACTCTTTACTTAAAGAATTATTTCGCATTAATTCTAAACTTTGAGAATTAATAAGCTCTTTTCCATTTTTATTTTTACCATCGATAAGCATTGTAGCAAATTTTTCATAATCTTCAGCTGTAGAAAACAAACCATGGCCTCCTCTTGAATAATTTTTATTATTTGTTGGGTACCCGTATAATATCAACTTTCTTTTATCGTAATTTAAATTTGTTAGTTTTAATTTATCACTATTATATTCAAATGTTTCAACTAACTGACTATTACTATTTTCATCAATATAAAAATTTGTATTATTCATTTCTAAAGGTAAAAAAATATTTTCCTTTAAAACATCAAAAATTTTATCTTTTGTTACAACTTCTATAATTCTCGCTAAAACATCTATAGATATAGAATAATGCCATTTTGAACCTGGTTCATATAACAGAGGTAATTCAGAAATTTTACTAATCTCTTCCTCCAAACTTGAAGATGTAGAATGAAATAAACTTCTATCCTCATATTCTTGAGCTAAAAAATTATCACAACTGTTATATGTAAAGCCTGCTGTATGCTGTAAAAGTTGTCTAACGGTAGGTTTGTTTTCTAGAGAAGTTGTATTTTTTAAGTTACTCTCAATATTACTAAGTTTTTTTAAATTTTTAAAATTAGATAAATGTTTATCTATTGTATCATCAAGAGATAAGAAATTTTTTTCAATTAATTGCATTGCTGCAAAACCAATAATTGGCTTTGTCATTGACCAAATTCTATAATATGAATTTTTATTGAGCTTATTTTTTAATTCTAAATCTTTGTAACCAATTACTTCATGATAAATATTATTTTTATGATTTATTATCCATTCAGCTCCATTACATCTTCCAGCATCAATA
>CACKQA010000019.1 GCA_902602135.1 uncultured Alphaproteobacteria bacterium | reverse complement strand
ATGCACCTTGTGTTTGTAAAGAAAGTATTGGAAAATTTATTTGTATCGGACTTAATTATTCTGACCATGCTGAAGAAACTGGTGCAAAAGTTCCACCTGAACCAATCATTTTTTCAAAAGCAACAAGTGCCGTTATTGGACCAAACGATAATGTAGAGATTCCAAAAAAATCAGTAAAGTCTGACTGGGAAGTTGAGCTTGGTGTTATTATTGGAAAAGAAGCAAAATATATCTCTGAGGGTGAATCACAATCTCATATTGCCGGATACTGTGTCATCAATGATTTAAGTGAAAGAGAATTTCAAATAGAGCATTCCGGTCAATGGGTTAAAGGGAAATCTTGCGACACCTTTGGTCCTATCGGACCTTATTTGGTGACTACTGATGAAGTGCCAGATCCTCAAAACTTAAAAATGTGGCTGGATGTAAATGGTAAAAGAATGCAGGATGGGACAACAAGCACAATGGTTTACGGAGTAAACTTTTTAATAAGTTATTTAAGCCAATTTATGTCATTACAACCTGGAGACATCATTTCTACGGGAACACCGCCCGGAGTTGGAATGGGAATGAAACCACAAGTATTTTTAAAAGCAGGTGATGTAATGAAACTTGGTATTGAAGGTTTAGGAGAGCAAACTCAAAAAACTATTCAGGCGTAATGTTTGGCAATATCAATAATTGTCATAACGTTAAAGATTTTAGAAAGTTAGCAAAAAAAAGACTACCCAGCCCAATTTTTCATTACATTGATGGCGCAGCCGATGATGAAATAACTTATAAAAGAAACACAGACGCTTATGAGCAATGTGATCTGATTCCAAATGTATTAAGTGGTGTTGATAAAGTTGATATGTCAACCACAGTCATGGGACAAAAATTAGATATGCCTTTGTATTGTGCCCCAACTGCTCTGCAAAGGTTATTTCACCATGAAGGTGAGATTGGAGTTGCAAAAGCTGCAGAAAAATTTGGAACTATGTTTGGAATTTCTTCTCTAGGGACTGCTAGTATTGAAGAAATATCTAATTTAGTCAAAACACCAAAATTATTTCAATTGTATGTTCATAAGGATAGAGGATTAAATAAAGCCCTTATAGAAAGATGCAAGGAATCAAATTTTGAAGCTATGGCTGTTACCGTAGATACTGCTGTTGGAGGAAACCGTGAACGAGATTTATATACGGGTTTTACTATTCCAATGAAGTTAAAACTCAATAGTGTTTTGAGCTTTATGCTACATCCAAAGTGGGCAGTAGATTATTTTACAAAACCAAAATGGGAATTAAGCAATCTAAAGGATCACATTAATGAAGGCACAACAGTAATGACAACCATAGGAGATTACTTCACAAAAATGCTTGATAATTCCATGAGTTGGAAAGATGTAGAAAATATTAATAAAGAGTGGGGTCGTCAATTTGCTATTAAAGGTGTGATGTCCGTAGACGATGCAAAGAAAGCTGTAGATGTAGGTGCTTCAGCCATAATGGTTTCAAATCATGGAGGTAGACAATTAGATGGTTCAAGATCACCATTTGATCAACTAGCTGAAATTGTTGATGCTGTTGGAGATAAAATAGATGTAATTTGTGAAGGAGGAATCAGAAGAGGTACTCATGTTTTAAAAGCACTGTCACTTGGTGCAAAAGCCTGTTCTGGTGGAAGAATGTATTTGTACGCTTTGGCAGCAGGAGGTCAAAAAGGTGTCGAAAAAAGTTTATCCAATTTACGCAATGAAATTGAACGAGATATGAAATTAATGGGAGTTTCTAACGTAAAAGAACTCACAAGAAAAAATCTAAAATTCAGATAAATCAACAACTTTCTTAAAAAAAATATTTATTCTAATTCAATTTTATTTTACAAATTTTTTATGAATGACGAAATAGAGCCAATCTTAATAGGTGAAGTTGACGATATTGATGTTGGCTCGGTTGAAAATTTTGAATACGACGATGTAAATTATGCAATTTATAGACTTGAGTCTGGCTTTTTTGCAACTGAAGGAAATTGCCCTTGTGCAGAAAAAACTTTATTAAGTGAATCTAGTATTGAAGGTGAAGAACTAGAGTGCCCAACATGCGGAAATAAATTTAGTATTGTATCTGGAGATTCTATTTCTGATTTAGAACAGACCCCATTAAAAATATTTGATATTACAGAAGAAGATGGAAATCTTTACCTTAATATTTAATCAAAAATATTTAGATTTATAATATTACTTTTATTTAAGTTTTTACTATTAGTTAAAAAATCAAAAACATTTTCACACGATTCCACTGACATTCTTTTTCTACATTCTAAAGTTAAAGCAGCGTTATGAGGAGTTAATAAAGTATTATTTACAGAAAAAAGTTTATGATTTTCTATAGGTGGTTCTTTTTCAAATACATCAACACCAGCTCCAAAAATTTTTTTATTTTTTAAAGCTTCATATAAAGCATCTTCATTAATTATACCGCCTCTTGCTGTATTAATTAAAATTAAATTTGATTTAAAGGTTTCAAATTGATCAAAAGAAATCAAATTTTTAGTTTCTTCATTTAAAGGTAAATGTATACTTATGTAATCAGCAATTTTAAAGCCTTCTTCTTTATTGATTGGAATACATTTATTATTTTTTATTTCTTCATCCGAAAGAAAAGGATCATGCACATAAATTTCCATTTCAAACCCACTACATCTTTTTGCTAGAGCTTTTCCTATTCGACCAAAACCAAGAATTAAAATTTTTTTATTATAGAGTTCAAAGTAGTTGGGTAGATTACCCTTTTCTTGAAATTTACCTAATTTAACTAATCTATCTGATTCAAAAATATTTTTTGTTAAACAAAGCATCATTGTCATTACATGTTCAGCCACGCTGGTCGCATTTGCTCTTCCAGTAATAGCCATAGCTATCTTATTATTATTTAAATATTCAATATCTACATTGTCATAGCCAACGCCATGCCTTGCAACAATTTTTAAGTTCTTTGCTTGAGAGAGAATATTTCTATTTATTTCCGCCGTTCTTACAACAATACCGTCCACATCTCTTAATCTTTCTATGAGATGATTTTCATCAATATTTTTAGTGACAAAGTATTCAATATTATTTTTATCAAATATCTCATATCCACTTGGATGAATTTCACCAACAACCCCAACTTTCATGAATAATTTTATATTCTAAAATATTAGAAAAATAAATTGTTTAACTCTTTAAATTATTTTTTTATTATAATAGTATCTATTTTTTTTGGGAAAGGAACACATGAAAACAGTTAGAATGTCATGTTCACATGCATTAATTAAATATTTAACTATGCAAAAAATTTTAATTAATGGAAAAAAAGAACCGCTATTTCCAGGTGCTTTCGGTATTTATGGTCATGGTAATGTTGCTTGTATTGGACAAGCTATGGAAGAATATCAAAATGAACTTCCTGGATACAGAGGTCATCATGAACAAAATATGGCACTAACAGGTATTGCATATGCTCGTGCCAAAAGAAGACAACAAATATTTGTAGCAACTTCATCTGTTGGACCTGGTTCTACTAATATGGTTACAGCTGCTGCAGTTGCTTTAAGTAATAGACTTCCAATTTTACTTTTACCAGGTGATACATTTTCTAGTCGTTTTCCGGATCCTGTTTTACAACAAGTAGAACATTTTAATTCTCCTTCAGAAACTCAAAATGATTCATTTAAATCTGTATCAAGATATTTTGATCGAATTACTAGACCTGAACAAATTTTAACATCTTTACCTCAAGCAATTAATGTAATGCTTGATCCTGCAGACTGTGGCCCAGCAGTAATTTCTATGTCTCAAGATGTTCAAGGAGAAGCGTATGATTATCCTGAAATCTTCTTTGAAGAAAAAATTCATGAAATTAGAAGAATCCATCCTGATCCAAATCAAATACAAAAGGCAGCTGATAAATTAAAACAATCTAAACAACCAATTATTATTTCAGGTGGAGGTGTTTTATATTCAGAAGCAGAAGGGGAGATTTCCGCTTTTGCAAAAAAACATAATATTCCTGTAACAGCAACTGTGATGGGTATTGGTTGTATGAAAAAAGATGATCCTTATTATATAAGTGCAATTGGATGCTTAGGGGAAGGCTCATCTAATAACCTCGCTACTGATACAGATTTAGCACTAGCTGTGGGAACAAAGTTAGGAGACTTTACAACTGGCTCTTGGACTAATTTTGAAAATGAAAATTTTCAACTTGTATCAATAAATACTTCACGATTTGATACTACAAAACATCGCGCTACTCCTGTTGTAAGTGATGCAAAAATTGGCCTGCAAGAATTATCAAAAGCATTAGGAGAATGGAAAGCGGCAGATAATTGGTACCAGCGTTCAATTGAGGAAAGAAATAAATGGGATGAATATGTTACCAAAGAAAGTGGACCAACAAACCAAGAACTACCATCCTATGCTCATGCTGTAGGCGCAGTTTATAGAAACTCAGACCCATCAGATATTGTAGTAACTGCAGCCGGAGGGTTAGTTGGTGAAGTAGTTCAAATATGGAAACCTAAAGAGCTAAATACTTTTGAAACTGAATGGGGATTTAGTTGCATGAGTTATGAAATATCAGGTGCACTTGGAATCAAAATGGCAAAACCCGATCAAGATGTAATTGTATTTGTAGGAGATGGTTCCTACCTCTTACAAAACAGTGATATCTATAGTTCTGTTTTATATGATAAAAAATTAATTATTGTTATATGTGATAATGGTGGTCATATGGTCATTAATAGATTGCAACTAGCAAAAGGTGGAAAAGAATATCTTTGTAATCTCAATGCTGCAAGAGCTACAAATGTACAATTTGTTGATTTTGAAGCTCACGCAAAAAGTATGGGAGCAAATGGTGAAACTGTCAAATCCATTTCAGAGTTAGAGGCTGCTTTTAAAAGAGCAAAAGAATCAGATAAGACTTATGTTATTTCTATGAAAACGGATGGATATGAGTGGTTAGAGGGTACAGCTTTTTGGGAAACTCCAACTCTTGAAGTAGATAATACCGAAGGTAAGAAATCGGCACTCAATGAATTTTTAGAAGGTAAAAATAAACAACGTAAAGGCGTATAATAATAAAATTTTTTTTCTAAAACTTTAAAGTTCGTATGAATAAAAACAAGCCTATAATTTTATTAGATCCATATCCTAGAACAATGGATCTACTTTTTTCAAAAGAAAATTTAAACTATTTAAAAAAAAATTTTAAACTTATTACTGCTCCAAATAAAAATAAAAATAATTTTTATAAAAAAAACTTACCTAGTGCAGATTATATTTTTGGACAACCAAACTTACCTTTATCTTTAATTTCTCAATCAACAAAACTTAAAGCCATATTTAATGTAGAGAGTAATTTTATAGACAATATGGATTATGATTATTGTTTTAGAAATGGAATACATGTTTTAGCAACATCTCCTGTGTTTGCTCAACCTGTTGCTGAAATGGCAATTGGCCTTACTTTATCTATAGCCAGAAGTATCCATATTGCTCACTCAGACTTTATTTTAAAAAAAGAAAAATATGGAGGAGCAATTAGTCAGAATAATTTTTTATTAAAAAATAAAACATTCGGTTTAATTGGTTTTGGAGATTTAGCCAAATCACTTACACCCATACTAAAAGCATTCTCTAACAATATTATTGCCTATGATCCTTGGATTCCCAATAAAGAAATTGAAAAATTGGATGTTAAACCAACCAGTTTAAAATTGTTACTCAAAAATGCTGACATCATTTATGTACTTGCATCCACTACTTCTTCTAATGAATCCATGATTAATTCTTCTAAGCTTAAATTAATAAAAGATGGATCAGTGTTTGTCTTAATGAGTAGAGCAGCCATACTAAATTTTGATGATTTTTATAATTTTTTAAAAAATAAAAATGTGTTTGCTGCCATTGATGTTTTTCCACAAGAACCATTTCCTAAAAATCATAAATTAAGAAAACTCAAAAATGTAATTTTTTCTCCGCATAGAGCTGGGGCTTTAGACAGTGCATTCAAAGAGATGGGTGAATTAGTAATTCAAGATTTAAAACTTATTTCAAAAGGCTTGCCTCCTAAATTATGCAAAAAAGCTGAAAGAGAAACTGTTAAATATTTACGTTCAAAACCAGTTGATATTAATTAAAATTTATTTAAAAACACACTATGTCAGATAACTTAGTACTAGAAGCTAAATCAGTTTCAAAATTTTTTGGTACTATCACAGCTCTTCAAAATGTTGATCTTCATTTAAATAAAGGTGAGGTTCTTGGTGTCGTCGGTGATAACGGTGCTGGGAAATCTACATTAATGAAAGTTTTATCAGGATTATATAAACCCAGTGAAGGCTCACTTTTTTTTGATAAGGAAAAAGTAACTTTAAATAGTCCCAGAGACTCACAAAATTTGGGTTTAGAAATGGTATATCAAGATTTAGCACTAGCTGGGAATCTCCCTATCGGTGATAATATTTTTCTAGGAAGAGAACCAACAAGAAAAGTTGGCCCTTTCAATTTTTTAGATCATAAAAAAAGAAAACAGTTAACCGAAGAGCATCTTGCAAAACTAAAAATAAATGTAAAAAGTGCTGATCAAAAGGTTGAAGAATTATCAGGTGGACAAAGACAAGCAGTTGCAATTGCTAGAGCTACAGCTTTTAATGCAAAAATTGTATTGATGGATGAACCAACAGCAGCACTTGCTGTTAAAGAAGTTGGAAAGGTTCTAGATTTAATTTTAAATCTAAAAAAATTAGGTGTTAGTGTAATAGTAATTAGTCACCGAATGGATGATATTTTTACTGTTTGTGATCGCGTAATGGCACTTTTTCAAGGAACAAACTTCGCTGAATCAGAATTAAAAAACACTTCAAGAGACGAAGTGATTGGATGGATCATGGGGAAAAAAGATTAATGGATAAGAATCAAGAATCTTTATTTGTCAGACTTATTCCTTTTTTTGAGAGATATGGAATCTTATTACTGATCCTAATAATGATTGCTGTCCTACATTTGTTGCAACCTGATGTGTTTTTATCATGGAGAAATGTAACAAATATTTTTAAACAAGTGTCTTGGCAGTCTATGTTAGCGCTTGGTGTCTTTATGGTCATTGTAACTGCAGGTATAGATCTATCAGTCGGTTCAATTATTATGTTATCATTAATGGGACTCGCTATTGCTTCGAAGGCAGGAATGCCTTGGTACGTTGTCATGTTAGTTGCACCAGCAATTGGATTTTTGTGTGGTATGTTTAATGGTATTGGAATTACCTTACTTCGAATGCCTCATCCGTTTATTATGACGTTAGGAACGCTGTACATATTTAGAGGAATTGGAAACCTTATTTCTGGAGGAGTGCCAATAACAGGTTTTGCTGAACAGATTAGAGTTATAGGAAATGGTAAAATTAAACTAGATGTAATTTTTGGAGAAGGCGCTAGAGAGTATATACCCACAAGTTTAATTTTAATGATTGTAATATTTTTTATCTTTTGGATATTTTTAAATCATACAAGAATAGGTAAATGGATTTATGCGATTGGAGGCAACCCAGGAGCAGCTAGGGCAGCAGGTATTAACGTAGATCGAATTTTGATCGTAGTTTACACCCTTTGTGGTTTCTTGGCTGGTATTGGAGGTTTAATTTTAGCTGGAAGAACAAATTCCGCTTATCCAAATGCTGGTTTACAATCTGAGCTAGATGCAATTGCAGCAGTCATTATAGGTGGAGCAAGCTTCTTTGGAGGTAGAGGAACTGTTTTAGGTGTATTTGCTGGAGTTATGATTATGGGTATACTCCGAAATGGTCTAAATCTAATGAATGTCAGTGTTTTCTGGCAACAAGTTCTTATCGGGTCAATTATTATTTTGGCTGTTTATATCGATGTTCTAAGAAGACAACTTGCGACCAGAACATAATATTAAAAAATAACTACTTTCTGACAAACAGTCACTTGATTAGATTTCATTTTTGATTAATGTTTAAAAAAAAATTTTAGGAGGAAAAATGAAATTTTTTATTTCTATAATTACTACTTCTGTATTGTTTTTTTCAGGTAGTCTTTTAGCAGGCTCACATGCAAAAACAATAATGCTAAGTACTAAAGGACCAGGTGCTGGAAACCCTTTTTGGGCTTCAGTTGAAGCTGGTGCTAAAGATGCTGCTGAAGAATTAGGTGTAAACCTTATTATCCTTTCACCACCACAAGAGAGTGATGTTATGGCTCAGGTAGCACAAATTGAAGACCAAATTGCTAAAGGTGTAGACGGTATAGCGATTGCACCAACTGACCCTAACGCGGTTGCACCAATTCTTGATGATGCAATGGCTTCAGGAGTTCCAGTTGTATACATTGATACTAATGGAATTAATGAAGGTGTAACTTTCATTGGTACAAACAATATCAATGGTGCTGCTTTAGCTGCTCAATACATTTGCGATAACGTTCCAAGTGGTTCTGATGTTGCAATCCTTCAAGGAATGATCACGCAAACTACTGGTCAACACAGAGCTGAAGGATCACACAAAGGTCTTGAAGCATGTGGCATGAACATTGTAGCTGAACTTCCAGCTAACTGGGATACTGCACAAGGTATGTCAGTAACTGAAGATATCATTACTGGTAACCCAAATCTAAAAGCAATCTTTGCTTCTAACGATAATATGGGTCTAGGTGCTATCCAAGCATTAAAAAATGCTGATATGCTCGATGATGTTGTCGTTGTTGGATTTGATGCTAACCCTGATGCTGCTGCAAGTGTAATGGCTGGTGAAATGTCAGCAACTATTGCTCAATTCTCATACAACATGGGATACATGGGTGTAGAAAATGCACTTAAATTAGCTAATGGTGAGAGCATTCCAGATAACATTGATACTGGAACTGTATTAGTTACTAAAGAAAACGCTGCAGACTTTATGTAAGTCTAAGCAAAATTATTTTTAAAAGGCCGTAATTTTTACGGCCTTTTTTTTTACTATTCCATTTTTTACAATTGATTTATAAAAACAAATTATGAAAAATATTGGACTGATTGGTTGCGGTAATATTGCAGAGACCTACTTCCGGGCTCAGGAATATTTTAATAATATAAATTTTGTTGCTTGTGCTGATATTAATTTAGATGCTGCTAAAAAAACAGCTGATCAATATAATATTATTCCTTTATCAGTTGATGAAATACTTAATGACAAAAATGTAGATATTATTCTTAATCTCACAATTCCCCAAGCGCACTATGAAATATCTAAAAGAGCTCTTGAGGCAAACAAACATGTTTATTGTGAAAAACCAATGAGTGTTAAGTTTGATGAAGCAAAAGAATTATTAAATTTAGCAAAAAAAAATAGTCTCTACATAGGGAATGCACCCGATACTTTTTTAGGAGGAGGAGGTCAACTTACACGAAATTTAATTGATAACAATGATATTGGACAAATTCTAACTGGTAATTTTATATTTGCTTTTCCTGGCGTTCAAGATTTTCATCCAAGTCCTGAGTCATGGTTTCAAGAAGGAGGAGGGCCGGTAATAGATATGGGTCCATATTTTTTCACCACCCTTGTTAATCTTTTAGGCCCTGTAAAAAACATAAGAGGAAGAGGAGCTAAATTTTCTGATAAAAGAGAATACAAAGCTGGTCCAAAAAAAGGAGAAACTTTTAATGTTGAAATTCCAACTTCTTATATGTTTAATATTGAGTTTCAAAATAAAGCTATCATTCAAGGTTTCATTTCATTTGATGTTTTAAATCATAAACGTAATCATATGGAGCTTTATGGAACGAAAGGTTCAATAGTAGTGCCTGATCCAAATATGTTTGGTGGTCCAGTTTCCATATCTGGTGAGTTTGGATCTGAATGGAAAGATATTAGCGTCGAAGATAAACCTCTTGGAAAAACAAATATAGTTAACCATAGTGGAAGAAGTAATGAGGCGCCTGAACAAGCAAACTACAGGGGTATAGGGTTAGCCGAAATGATTGACGCTATCGAAAATAATAGAATGCATAGGTGTAATGGAGAACTTGCTCTTCACGTTTTAGATGTAATCGAGTGTGCTATGATTTCTTCAATTTATAAAGTGGAAGTAGAGCTCCGTTCTTCGTGTGTGAAGCCTGATCCCATGCATGACGATTTCATAAGGCAAATCCTAAAAAAAATATAAATTTTGCTTAGCTATTTATTAGTGCGATAATTTTACAGCCTAATTCGCAATATTTCTCCTTGTTTTACATACCCATTCTTGCTAGGAAAATATTATTTATAGGAGGAATGCATGAAAAAAATTGCTTCAATTATTCTTGCCTCTGTAGCGCTTTTTGCTACTTCAGCGAAGGCAGAATACAAATTTAACTTCGTAATGCACAGTGATACGAACAATGCTTTCTGGGCAGCTGTTCACAAAGGTTTTAAAGATGCTTGTGCACAAATTAATGCTGATTGCCAAATGTTAACTCTTTCAGGTGATGGAGACCAACAAGAGCAATTACAAAACTTAGAGTCTTCAATAGCTCAAGGTGTTGATGGTATCGTAACTACAATTACTAACCCAACTATCTTTGATGCTGCAGTTGATGAAGCATTAGCTGCTGGTATTCCAGTAATTACAGCTAATACTGATGATCCAGAAGGTGCTGCTGGTAGTAACAGACTAGCATATGTTGGACAAGACTTAGAAGCAGCTGGTTATGAATTAACAGCTAATCTTTCTGAAATGTTTCCTGATGGAGATATTCACGTTCTAATTGGTGTTGCAGACATGAACCAATCATGGGCATACACTAGAGGAAACGGTATTGCACGTTTCATGGAAGATTACAAAGCAGCTAACCCTGATAGAAAAGTAACTTATGAGAAAATTGAGTCAGGTCTAGATCTTTCAACTGTTGGAAACAGAGTGGCAGCTTATGTTCAAGCTAACCCAAATACAACTGCATATCTTGATGTAGGTTTCTGGGAAGCTGGTGCAGCCGCAGCAGTAAGAAACTTAGGTTACGGACCTGGTGAAATACTTCTTGCTGGTTTTGACTTGGTTGACGTAGTTTTCGAAGAAATGGACAAAGGTTATGTTCAACTAACAGTTGACCAACAACCATACTACCAAGGTTACATGTCAGTTCACCAATTATACTTAATGAACAAGTATGGTTTAAGTGCACTAGATATCAACACTGGTAAAGCTATGATTGGTCCTGATGATGTTGAAACAATCAGATCATTCAAAGGAATGTCAGTTAGATAAATATCTTAACCAGGCTCTTTAAATAGAGCCTGGTTTTTTTTAAAAAAAATATGAGTAAAAATTTTAGTCTTAGAAGTTTATTAGTAAGACCAGAAGTAGCAACCTTCTTAATGTTTCTAGCAATAATGATTGGATTTTATATTGCTAATGAAAGATTTTTAGATGCAAGAAATATAAGAATAGTTATGGGTATTACACCCGAATATATTATTGTTGCTATTGGGATTGCAATATTAATGATCTCAGGTGAATTTGATTTATCTGTAGGCTCTGTTTTTGCATTGGTCCCAATGACTATTGTACAAATGGTGCATCAAGGAATACCACCTTGGTTTGCTATTTTTCTAGGATTAATGATTGGTATTATTGTCGGTTTTGTTAATGGATTTATTACCTTAAGATTTGGAATCCCTTCTTTTATCGCAACTCTTGGAATGCTCTACATTGCTAGAAGTCTTACAACTGTAGCTACTGCAGGATTTCCACCACCATTTCCTCATATTTTACCAAATGAGTTATTCGTTTATCAATTTGAGTTATTTAGAGCTTCCTTGTACTGGGCTCTTCTAGTTGCCGTAGTTTTAGGTGTTATGCTTCACAGGAGTAATGTTGGTAACTGGATATATGCGACTGGCGGAGATCAAAACGCAGCATCTTCAATGGGAATAAAGACTGGAAACGTTAAAATGTTTTGTTTCATCTTATGTGGTTTTTTAGCTGGCTTTGCAGGAATGATTCAAACATTTAGATTGGAAGCACCATTACCATCTCAAGGATACTTATTAGAACTAGAGTCAATTGCTGCAGCAGTTATTGGTGGTGTCAGTTTATTTGGAGGTATCGGAACAGTTTTTGGTGCCGTTATTGGCGCAATACTAATCAGGTTTTTAGAAAGTGGAATCATTATGGCTAGAATAGATGCTGAATGGTTTAGAGCAGGTTTAGGCTCTTTAATTATCATAGCCGTAGTGTTTAATACTTATATAAGTAGAAGAGCAACACGAATTGGTCAAAATAAGGCAAAGGATTAAAGATGGAAGATATAATAGTTTGTGAGGGTCTAAACAAATACTATTCAGGAGTTCATGCTTTAAAAGATTTAAGCTTAAAGATAAAAAAAGACTCTGTTGTTGGTCTTATTGGAGACAATGGTGCTGGTAAATCAACATTAATTAAAATTTTATCTGGTGCACATCAACCTGATTCAGGTCATATATATTTTGAAGGTAATAAGGTTAAATTTAAATCTACAAAAGAAGCCATGAATTTAGGTATTGAAACAATTTATCAGTATTCAGCTTTGATCCCTGAAATGTCTATTGCAAGAAATATTTTTATTGGACGTGAACAAACTCAATATAATGTTGGCAATTTTGGTTTGATGAAAACTAAAACCATGCAGGACGACGCGATGAAAGCATTAACAGATGTTGAACTGCATCTTCGATCTCCAGATACACCAGTTAACCAATTATCTGGAGGTGAAAGACAAGGTGTTGTCATTGCAAGAGCAATGTATTTTAAATCAAAAGTTTTAATATTAGATGAACCAACAAACCACCTATCAGTAAAAGAAACAAATAAAGTACTAAGGTTTGTAGAAGGATTAAAAAGCCAAGGCGTGACATCAATATTTATTACTCACAACTTGAGTCATGTGTATCCAATTGCTGATCATTTATGTGTAATGGCAAGAGGTGAAAAAATTGCTGATTTGGATAAAAAGGATACAACAATAGATCATCTTACTGATTTATTAGTAAATGGATAATTTTGGGAGGAATTATGATTAGTGATGCACAAATAAACCAATATAACGAAGAAGGTTATACGATCGTTGAAAATGTTTTTAGTATGGATGAGTTAAATCCAATATTAAATGAATTTGAAGAAATTGTTGATGATTTTGCAGAAAAAGCTTTTCAAGCTGGAAAAATTACAAACAAACATGATGATAAAGATGTTTTTAAAAGACTAGCTGCTCTCGAAAGAGATTTTAAAGGTTCTTCGGTTTTAATTCATCATAGAGGTGAATTAAAACCAGCACTTGCTAAATTATGGGGATCAAAAAAACTTTTAGATATGGTTGAAAATTGGGTTGGCAAAGATATTTCCGGTCATCCAGTTTGGAATATTAGATCTAAAACACCTCAGACAGCTAGGATGACAGTTCCATGGCACCAAGATTCTGCTTATTTAAAAGATGGAGCAGAAAAAACCACTCAGCCTGCTGCGTGGATTCCATTTCTAGATGTAAATAAACACAATGGATGCATGCAAGTTGTTCCTGGGGGACATAGACCTGAAAGAGTTTTGAATCATAAATTAGAAAAGAAAGATGGTTCAGTAAAAGATTCTTGGTATTTATTTATTGAAGACAAAGATATTCCAGAGGAGAAAGTCGTTACTTGTGAAATGAAGGCTGGTTCAGTTTTATTTTTACATCAATTAGTTCCTCATCGATCACTCGAAAATTTATCTGAGGATGTAAGATGGAGTGTTGACCTAAGATTTCAAAATCCAAAAGATGAAGCTGGTTTTCATACTGGTTTGGTTGATCCAATCATAATGAGAAAATCAGAAGACCCAAGCTATAGAGCTGATTGGGATTCTTGGTTTAAAGGTTATGAAGAACAACACACTAAATTTAGAGGGACTTCAAAAAAAGACCAATTTGACTCCACAGTTGATGGGTCATGGTTAGATCGTTGGGATAATTAATTTAATTATCAAGTATGGAAGTTAATCTCGATGATTGGTACAGACCAGAAGTCGACAGAAAAAAATTAAAAGCCTTAAGTAAAAGAAGAGATCTACCTGGACTAATCCATTTCTTCTTTTATTTTTTATCTTTATTTATTTCAGGATATTTAGCATACATTACTTTAGGTACGTGGTGGACATATCTATTCTTTTTTATTTATGGTACAATTTACGCGTTCAGTGTAGCAAACTGGCATGAAACTGTTCATCGAACTGCATTCAAGACTCGTTGGATAAATGAATTTTTTTATCACATCAGTTCTTTCATGTGTGACTTTGAAGGTTTTAGATGGCGTTGGAGTCATACTTTTCATCATTCAAAAACATTACAAACAGAAGATGATTATGATCACGAAATTCAAGTATCAAGACCGATAGAATTATTTGCATTCTTTTTGAATTTTATACCTCTAACAGATTTATTATACCCACATAAATTAATTAAATTTGAAGTTTTAAAACATGCTTTAGGAAAATTCACTCCAGTTATTGATATAACTGCACCAAAAGAAGAAAAGAAAAAAATTCTTTGGAACTCTAGATTATATGTCTTTATTTGGTTATCAGTAATTGCATATTCTTTTTACATAGGTTCTTTTTTACCAATTATTTATATTATTCTTCCAACTTATATCGGAAAGCCAATTTGGTTTGCTGTTAATGTAACTCAACACTTAGCTGCTAAAGTTGACACAAAAGATCACCGTTTAAGTACTTACTCTGTGAGAATAAATCCAATATTAAGTTTTTTATATTGGCATATGGAATATCATTTGGAACATCATATGTTTCCTATGGTGCCTTCATACAATTTAAAAAAATTACGAAAAGAAATTGATAAAGAATTACCACAACCGTTTACGAGTCTTTATGATTTTTATAAAAAAGTTTTGCCAGCTGTAATAGCTTTGGCTACTAATC
Source organism: uncultured Alphaproteobacteria bacterium (assembly GCA_902602135.1). Lineage (GTDB taxonomy): Bacteria > Pseudomonadota > Alphaproteobacteria > HIMB59 > CACPNW01. The sequence continues at coordinate 2,938 of CACKQA010000019.1, read as the reverse complement.
AAAATAAATATTACAAAGTTAAATTAAATAATTAAACTACCAAGAACCAGAATTTTCCATAGACTTCCATGGTTCTTGTTCAGGTAAAGATTCCCCTTCTTGTAAGATCTCAATGGAAATTCCATCGGGAGAGCGAACAAAAGCCATATGTCCATCACGAGGTGGTCTATTAATTGTGACGCCGTTGTTCATTAATTTTTCACAAACTTCATAAATATTGTTAACACTGTAAGCTAGATGACCAAAGTTTCTTCCACCAGAATATTTTTCTGGATCCCAATTATAGGTTAATTCAAGAAGACCTGTTCTTTCATCGCTATTTTCAGCGGCTAAAAATATTAAAGTGAAACGACCTTTTTTATTGTCAACTCGTCGCACCTCTTTTAATCCAAGTTTGTTACAGTAAAAATCTAGAGAAGTATCAATGTTCTCAACCCTCACCATTGTGTGTAAATATTTCATATAAACTAATAAATATTAACACAATTTTAAATTTATTTTCAATTGTTATTTTACCTATTTCACGTAAGATAAAACACAAATAGGGAGGATTTAATGAAAAAGAAAAAAGATTTAAAAATCTCTAGACGTACAGTTATGAAAGGAGCTCTTGCTGCTGGTGCAATGATGTCAGCAGGATCTATTCCTTCAAAACTATTTGCTGGAGAATTTAATATTCCTGATCCACTAAAACCATTACCAACAACAGGTGGTAATATGCGATGGATTGATAGTGGTGACATGAAAGGTGTCTTTTGGAAAAAACTTTTTCCAGAATATGCAGCTTCAAGAGGTATCACTATTGAATATGATGGTTTGCCATGGAAAGAAATAAATAAAATTGTTCCAATTGCTATAAGGAATGGAACTGTTCATGATGTATTCCAATTACCGATAGGAATGGATCCAGGTGTTGCAGTAGCTGAAGGTTGGGTTCAACCATGGGATGACTACATAGAAAACATCGACGAATGGTTAGGTGCATTTCCTAGTGGTGTTTATCTTCCTGGTGTCAACCAATTCAATGGAAAGACCTATGGAACTTGTTTAACAGCAAATAAGAGAACTGGAACTTGTCTTCTGTATAGTGAAAAATATATGAGTGAAGCTGGTTATGATCCTCAAGCTGGTCGTATGACATATTCTGAAATCAGAGATGCTGCTAAAAAAATTACTAAAAATGGTAATGGTCAGTATTATGGTTGGATTATTGGTGGTAACCAAGTTAATCGATGGGAAGATGTTGTCCATACATTTGGTCAAGTAGGTGGAGCACATAGTGGAAGAGGTGGCTTTACAAATAGACACATTAATTTCCAAAATGGTAAATTCCAAATTGCTTCTGATCAATATATGGAAGCAGTTGAATTACTTCTTCAATTAAAATCAGATGGTAGTGCTTTCCCAGGAGTTATGAGTATGAATGCTCCTCAGGCCAGAGCTTTGATGCCTCAAGGTGCAGCAGGAATGATATTCCAAGGTCCTTGGTGTATTGGAGTTTGGGGAAGAGATGCTCCAAATTGGAAATACGGTATTGCAAGTGAACCAGTTCCAGATGGAAAAGAAGCGCAACCACTTTACATTGCAGAAGGTGGATCAAATACATTTTGGTTAAGTGCTAATAGTACAATGGGACCATTTGCTGGTGACCTAATTAGATTTATGGGAACTGAGCAAGGTCAAATTTACTGGGCTCAAACTGTTGGTGCAGCAGATCCAGCTGTTAATCCAGATGCAGTTGCTAAAGCTGGTTTAACTGGACCATCAGCACAAGCTTTAGCTATGTTTGCTGAAAATATTCTTGTTGGACCTAACCCAATTGTAAGAAATAAAGATGTTGGTATTGTAGCCGCTAAGTCTAGAGTGCCGGATCCTTCATTAGCTTTAGTTATTCAAGGGTTGTATACTGGACAACTTAAAGGTGTGGAAGCACAGCTTAAAGATTGTAATCAAAGATATGAAGATGCTCTTGATAAAGCTGTTGAAGAAGCAAGAGCAGACGGTGCTAATGTAACTCGTGATGATTGGGTCTTCCCTAATTGGGATGTATACTCAAATTACGGTGCTGAAAAGTATCAAGAACTTTAAACAAAATATATAAAGGCGAATTTTTTAAATTCGCCTTTTTTTACTATGCACAAAAAACCTCTGTCTAAACAAATATATGATGCAAGATGGTGTTACTTATTTGTTTTACCATGCTCAATTCTTACAGGAATGTTTGTCATTTATCCGATTGGAATGTCTTGGTACTTTTCTTTATTAGATTGGAGTGGCTTTACAAAAGAGGCAAAATTCATTGGCCTTCAAAATTATTATGAAGCTGTCAATGATGAATTCTTTTGGGATGCATTCATTCGTTCTTTTATTTTTATGTTTGGAACAGTTCCAGTAAAAATAGTTTTAGGTTTCATTATTGCAGTATTTTTAAATAATCAGGTTTTAAAACTTGCCCCTTTCTTTCGTACTGTAATCTTTATGCCTGTAGTTACTGCAATTGCTATCATTGGTATTGTAATGACTTTTGTATTTAGCCCTTTTAATGGACCTGCTAATAAATTTTTAATGTCTACTAATTTAACTTCTGCTCCAATTGATTTTCTTGGAAACCCAGATACGGTGCTTCCAACTGTAATGGGAGTGTATGTTTGGAAATGGCTAGGGATAACTATGATGTATTGGCTTGCCGCTTTACAAACAGTTCCCCAAGATGTTTACGATGCTGCAAAAATTGATGGTGCTGAAGGATATAGATTATGGATCCATATTATTTTACCAATTGTACTACCTTTTGCTATTGTCATTATTCTTGTGGAGGCAGTTGGTGCACTAAATGTTTTTCCTTTAATTGAAACTATGACTGCTGGAGGACCATTCTTTAGTAGTGAAGTTATGGAAATATATATTTTTAGAACAGCTTTTGTAACTGACTCTGGCA
>CACKQA010000018.1 GCA_902602135.1 uncultured Alphaproteobacteria bacterium | reverse complement strand
ATGAGTCCAGCCTTTACTTAAATTTTCTTCAACTAGCCTTTTCATTTTTTCATCTGAATATCCTAACCAACCAGCTGCTGTTGTATACGCTGGAAAAATAGTGGAATTTAAATCGTCTAAATTTGAAGATAAATTTGTTTTTTTCTGATCAATTATTTTAGCTGCTTCATCTTTAGTAATTACATCGTCAATATAAGAAAAAGAGAGTTTATCTAATAAATCTTTTGTTTCTAATTCTATTATGTATCTCCATAGAGGTTTCTTATAAAATTTAGAAATTAAATCCCATATTGCATTAAAAAAAGCTGCAGCTGCAAGATGTGTTACACCTTTTTGTGGCCCTACCCATCTTAATTGACTGTGGTTTGTAATTTTTTCCCATATGGATGCAATATCCTTTTCTATTTCTTCAACATTTTTTCCAATAATAAATTCTTTAAAATATTCTATGACGGTACAACAAAGATCATTCCCTTTTCCAATAGTAAAGGTTAATCCAATACCAGTTAAATCTCTTTGATCAGTAAATATTGTAACATAAGTTGCAGAGTAGTCACAATCAACGTGAACAGCATCAGTTCCCAAATTATCTTTTGATGTTGGAAAACGAATATCCTGAGTTTTAATATCAATTATTTTCATATTGGACATCTTTCATCAATCAGTTTTTCATTAAGTAAATCTTTCCACAAATCTTCAGGGATAGGAAAATTTAAAAAATTTAAGTTTTGCTCCACTTGATCAAGCCTATCCATACCTAAAATCATGGAGGTGACAAGTTTATTAGTATAACAAAATTGTATTGCTGCTGCTGGAACAGGCACATCATATTTTTTACAAATATTTGCAATTTTTAAATATCGTTGTTTAACTTCTTCTGGAATTTTATCATAAAAATAAGTAATATTTTCACCTACACCTTTAGCTAAAATTCCTGAATTAAAAATTCCTGCAAGAATAATTCCTATATTATTTTTTTCAGCAATAGGGAAAAAATCATTAAGAGCTTTTTGATCCAATAATGAATATCTGCCTGCAAGAACCATACAATCAAAATCGCCTGCATTTGCAAATCTTGCACATATATCAGAGTCATTTACTCCTACTCCAATTGCTTTAATTACTTTTTCTTCTTTTAGTTTTTGAACGGCTTTATACGCGCCATCCATTGCTAATTTAAAATAATGATCAACCTCATCACCAAAATTAAATCGATCTACATCATGAATTAAGCAAATATCTACTTTTGAAACAGCTAATCTTAGTAATGATTGCTCAAATGCTCTCATTACACCGTCATAAGTGTAATCGAGATTAGGAGAAAAATTTAAACTTCCTGCAAATCTACCTCTATCTATATTATCTTTTTTTGCTGGTGTAAGATATCTTCCAACTTTGGTTGATAAAAAATAACTATCCTCATCTACAGTTTTTAAAAAATTTCCTAATCTATGTTCACTTAATCCATAACCATATAAAGGCGATGTATCGTAAATATTGATCCCTTTTTCATAGCTTTTTTCAAGTATGTCATAGCAATTTCGTTCATCAAGATTTTCAAATAAATTACCTAAAGGTGCTCCACCAAAACCAATAGCTGTTAAGTTTATATCAGTTTTTCCAAGCTGTCTTTTATTCATGTATATTTCCCATAATGGATGAACTCATTTCTTCATAATTATGATTATTGATAGTTTCACCAACTACCTTAAAATCTTTCATTGTTATAATTCTATCTGCTAAGCTAATCATTTCAGGCATATCACTGGTAATTAAAATTATTGATGTGCCTTTTAAAGATAATTCAATAATTAATTCATGAAGGTAAGATTTAGTTTTTATATCTATACCAACTGTGGGTTCATCAATAAATAATATATCAGTTCCAGAAGCTAGCCATTTAGCTACACTAATTTTTTGCTGATTACCTCCAGATAAGTTAGAAACGATTTGTTGGTATGAAGGTGTTTTTACTTCAAGTTGTTTCACGTAAGGATCTACTTTATTGTAAACAATACTGTCATTTAAAAAGGATAATATTTTTTTCAAATTTGACCAGACTGTTATTCCAGCATTGGATAAAACATCATGCATTAGAATTAATCCCTCTTTTTTTCTGTCTTCACTTATGTATCCAATTTTATATTTTTCTAGTGCATCTTTTGGAGATTTAATTTTAATTTCTTTATTGTTAAGTAAAATCTGTCCAGAATTAATTTTATCTAACCCAAGTACACATTTTATTAATTCTGTTCTTCCTGCCCCAACTAAACCGTATAATCCAAGTATTTCACCTTTTTTTAAATTTAAATTAATATTTTTATGACCAAGATCAGTGTTTATTGATTGTAGATCTAGTAAATTTTCTTCGGTAAAATCAATATTTTTCTTAGATTTAATTATTTGTTCATCTCTACCAATCATTAATTTAACAAGTTTCTGTCTATCAAGATTAGTAATTTGTTCAGACTCACAAGCATTTTTACCATCTCTCAAAACAGTAACTTCATCACAAATTTCAAATACTTCCTCTAATTTATGACTAACAAAAACTATACTTACATCTTGTTCAGCAACTAATCGTTTCAGTAATGCAAATAGATTTTTTGTATCTTGTGGGGATAATGATGAAGTTGGCTCATCTAATAATAGTATTTTTGATTCTAAGGATAAAGCTTTAGCTATTTCACACAGTTGCATTTTTGCAACTGTTAAATCTGAGACTATTGTATTTGGATCTATATCCAACTCCATAATATCGAGCCATTTTTTTGATTCTTTGGCAACAGTATTATAATCAATTAATCCTAAATTATTTTTAGGAAGGTTGGTTAACATTAAATTTTCACCAACTGAAAACCTTCTAATTAAATTTCTTTCTTGGTGGACAACTGAAATTCCAGCATTCATTGCTTCATTAGGTGAAGAAAAAGACTTCTCTTGATTATTTAAAAATAGCTTTCCTTCATTTTGATTATATACTCCTGTAATAATTTTAATTAATGTAGATTTTCCTGCTCCATTTTCACCAAGAAGTGCATGGATTGATTTTTTTTTGAGTCTAAAGTTTGCATTATCAAGAGCTTTAACACCAGGAAAATTTTTTGTAATGTTATTGAGTTCTAAAATATAATCACTCATCTGAAAAAACCTTTGTTCTTCTCTCTTCTCTATATTCTCTGTATCTATTTATAAATACTGCTAATAAAATCATAAATCCTAAAAATATTTGAACAAAAAAAGGATCAATTTTAAAAATTACTAAAGCTTGAGAAATTATAGAAACTAATATCACACCAAAAGCAGTAGCAATAACATCTACTTTTCCACCAGCAAGTATAGCGCCTCCAATTACAGGAGCAGCAAATGAAGGTAATAACCAAGAATCACCTATATTGGGTGTCCCAAGTTGTAATCTACAAACCACTAACATTCCACCGATAGCAGCTAAAAGGCCTGATATAACATGAGCATAAATAACTATTTTTGTTGAAGATATTCCTATTAGTTCTGATGATTGTACATTATTCCCGTATGCCAGCATATACCTTCCAAGTGATGTTCTATTCATTAAAATCCACATCAGCACAGTTATAATAATTGGTATAATAACTAAGTAAGGTATAGGGCCAAAGATTTTTGCATTTCCAAAAAATTTTACAGCCTCAGGAATTTCATAAAAAGGTTGAGCCTCTGTTATGCCTAAATTCATTCCTTTAAAAATGTAAAGTGTAGCAAGGGTAATAATAAAAGCTGATATGCCAGTTTTAACAGTGATGTATCCATTTATAAAACCACAAGCAAGACCAATTAATAATCCAATGAGAACAGCAGGTAAAATAGACATGCTATAAACTTCCATTAAGCCAGTAAATGAAATCGCAACTAAGCCACCAATTGCTCCGACAGATAAGTTCATTTGACCAATTGCAATGATAATCATTTGTGACATTGCTACAACGAGCATCAAACTAACACTCAGCATTAAAACATATAAATTGAACGGGGAAATAAATGCAGGCTTAAACAATGAAATTAAGATTGAACCAAAAATTAAAACTAAGCCCAGTCCAAACCAATCTTTTTTTAAAAGCGCACTCATGAAACAATTGAATTTTTAACAGTAAAATATTCCCTGGCTCTATCTAGAAGAACAGCTCCTAATAATATTATACCAAGAAAAAATCTTACCCAGAATTCACCTACATCGATTAAGTATAATCCATTATTTATTAATGTAACAAGAATTGCTCCTAGCATTGTTCCAAAAACTGTAACCTTACCTCCAGAAAGAAGTGTTCCGCCCAATACTGGAGCTAAAAAAGCAGGTAATAACCAATCAAATCCAAGATGACCAGCCATAGACGGAATTGCAGCACCAATTCTTGCTGTTAACATTATGCCAGCTAGTGCTGCTAAAAAGCCTGACAGCATATGACAATAAATAAACATTCTATCTACAGAAATACCTGATAATTCTGCAGCATCAGGATTCGCTCCAGCTGCAATAAGCTTTCGTCCAATATCAGTGTATTTAAAAATGTAGTAAAGTACAAAACAAGTTAGCACACTAATAATTAGCAATGGTGAAATATATTTATTGAAAAGTTTTAAACTTCCAAAATCAGTAAAAGCCTCTGGTAATTTTCTAAAAGCTTCTGCTTCAGTAAGCAAGGTCATGAAGCCAAAATAAATGCTCATCGTTGCCAGTGTAACAATGAAACTATGAACACCTGTTCTAACAGTTACAAATCCATTAATCCAACCTAGAAATGATCCAAAAGCTAAAACTAAAATGATTGTAATAGAAATAGGAATTCCCATACTTTCCATACACCAACCACCAAACATTGCTGCAGAAACACCTAAAGCACCTAGAGATAGATTTAAACCTCCAGTAAGTATAACTACCATCATTGCTAAACCAATCATTATATCCAGAGCGACTACTCTTGAGAGAGCATAAATGTTGAATCTTGAAGTAAATCCATCAGTTGAAAAGGAAAAAATACAAATAAATACAATTACCAATATAAGTAAACCAAACTGATTAGTTTTTACAAAATTAGGAATTTTATTATTCATAAAAAAAGGGGGCTTAATGCCCCCCATATTATTTTAACTTGGACAGTTTAGATATGTGCTATCAAAAGTTTCTAAAATTTCTAGAGAAATTCCTCTCATAGCCATAACGTATGTATCAACATCGCTAATATCAACAAATACAGTACCTGAATCAATAAATTGATCAGTTTGTGCAGTTGATTTCCAAGGTGCATCAGCTTTGAACTCACAACCTTGTCTAACTTTGTCCATTACATATGAACCAATGTAACCTTGTCCATATGGGTTTTGAAGCATAGTTCCATGAACATAACCATCTTTAATAGCTTTTAAAACTACTTCGTCATGATCAATACCAACCATTTTAATTCTTTTATCGCCCATATTAGTTAGAGCTTGTGCTGCTACAACAGCAGGAACCCAAGCAGTAGTAACAATACCATCTACTTCACTTCCTTGAGCCGCCATGAAAGCATTAATTTTTTCATCAGCTGGTTCATAAGCATCAATATCAGCAATAACTTGAATAATTTCTACTCCACCACCTGCTTCTGAAACAGCTTGTTCAACAGCATTGATTCTTAGAGTTGTATTTGGATCAACTAAGAAACCAGTAAAGTGAGCAATTTTTCCTTTGCCACCTAAAGCTTTAATTAATTCTTTTGTACCAAGATAAGCTGAGTGACCAGTGTCAGTTCCAAAACAAAATTTTGCTTGAGTTGGTTGTTCAACACATCCTGCTAAAGCAGCTGTTGGTATACCAGCATCATCTAGTTCACCTAAAATTTTATTTGTACCAACTGCATCACCAGGAAATACAAGTACTGCATTGTAACCTTGACCAACTAAACTTTCAATTAACTCGTTTTGTTGACTTAGATCCCACTCTGCAGGAACTCTGTAATCTGCTTTTCCTAAACCAAAGTCTTCTACAGCATCTAAACCTGCTTGTTCCCACGCAGCAAAATAAGGGTGTGGACCACCAGGGACTAGAGCTACTTTAGTTACACCATGACCACCTGCAAAAACAGGTGATGCTAGTAAAGCAAAAATAGAAGTTAAAAATATTATAAATTTTTTCATTATTCCTCCTTAAAATTTTTTTAATGTATTCAGATTTAGAACTTAAATCAACAAAAATAAAATAAAGTATTTATTTATAATTATATTGATTATACTATTGTCACATGCTGTACTCATTTAGATGGTTTGGTCATAATGATCCTTCAAAATTAGATCAAATTCGACAGATAGGCGTTGAAGGAATCGTATCATCACTAGCACAAGTAAAATATGGTGAAAAATGGTCTTCATTTGAAATCAAGAAAAGAAAGAAATTTATTGAAAGTTTCAAAATTAATAACAATAAAAATTTAACTTGGAGTGTTGTTGAAAGTCTTCCTGTCCATAATGACATTAAAAAGAGGTCAGGGAGATATAAATATTACATAGATCAATACAAAGAGTCATTGATAAATTTAGGAAAGAATAAGATTAAAAATATTTGTTACAATTTTATGCCGTTGATTGATTGGGTAAGAACAGATTTAAATCATCAACTACCAAATGGAGCATTTGCTCTAAAATATAATCATCTTCATGTCTGTGCATTTGAAAATTTTATTTTGAAATCAAAAACAGCAAAAAAAAGGTATTCATCTAAAGACATCCATACTTCAAAAAAAATATTACAAAAAATGAATTCTAGTGATTTAAAAAAACTTAAGATGTCTTTACTTGGAGGGTTAGCTGCAAACGATAGAAAGTATACAATTAAAGATTTAAATTATGAGATTGATCAATTTGCAGAATTAAATCATAGTGATTTACAAAATAATTTAAAAGATTTTATAGAAGAAATTTATCCAATCATAAAAAAATATAATATTCATTACAATATTCATCCAGATGATCCTCCATATAATGTTTATGGATTACCAAGAATTGTTTCTAATGAGAAAGATATTAATTTTATTGTGAATATAAAAAAAGATACAAATGTAGGTTTAACTTTTTGTACAGGATCCCTTGGTGTTAATAAAAAAAATAACTTAGTTAATATAATTAAAAAATATGGTTCTTATATAAATTTTATTCATTTAAGAAATATAAGACACATTCCAAAATCTCTCGATTTTTATGAAGATGACCACCTTAATGGAAGCCTAGACATGGTGTCTATTGTCAAAGCAATATTAAAAGAAGAATATAAAAGGAAAAAAAGTAATCATCCTATTAAACAAATTCCTATGAGGCCTGATCATGGGCATACAATACTTCATGACCAATTAAATTCAGTAATACCTGGATATTCATTATTAGGCAGAATGAAAGGGCTAGATCAGCTTAAAGGTGTAATAAAAGCTATAAATTAATTTTTACCTTATATTTATTTGCTAAAAACAAAAAATCAGTTTTTAATTCCTTATCAATTGGGATACCTGTTTTTAATCTTTTTTTAGAAGTAATTTTTTCTTTTTCGCCTGGATATAAAATTGGATTATTATTTTTTTTTGATTTTTGTTTTTTTAGATCACTCATATAGTTTTTCATTCCTTTAAAATATTGTTTTTTTGTAGTGAAAGCATTTAATGAAATGGCGATTAAGAAATGTCCTAACTTTCTTGGTGTACTAAAATCTGGTCCAATCATTGATAATAAACGGTATCCATGAGCCATACCAATTAGAGGTCCACACATTATTTCTACAGAAGAAGATAATCCAAAACCTTTATACCCATATTCTTTACCTCCAAGTGGAGCCAAAGAAATAGCGTTATAAGGGTTAGTCGTGTAGTTTCCGGATTTATCAAGTGCAATCTCAGAATTTAATTTAGTAGAATTTGCTCTGGCTCTCATAACTTTATTCCATGCTATCGAAGTTGAAGAAAAATCTGCATGTAAAAAGTCTTTATTACCTATTGGTGCTGTAAAAGAATAAGGATTAGTCCCGTGAAAAGGTTTCTTACCATTATACGGTATTGCAAAAGCATCTGAGTGTGTAAATGAAAAACCAACACAGTCGTTTTGTGCAATATCTATAGAATATACACCTGCAGCACCATAGTGTGAGGAGTTTATTATGCCAATTGAAGCAATGCCATTCTTCTTTGCCATAGATGATACTATTGCTGATGCCTTTAAAGCTGCAACATGCCCTAAGCCATCATCAGCATCATAGACAGCTACACCTCTATTTTTTTTTATAAGCTTCATTTTAGGTTTTGCTTTTATTCTTCCGTTTTCAATACATTTTACATAATGAGAAAATAATCTAATACCATGACTGTCCACGCCTCTAACAGAAGAATCTAACAGTGATTTAATAAGTAAATTTCTATCTTTTTTTGGAACAGATAGTTTTGATAAAATGCTATCAAAAAATTTATTTATTTTGTTGGGTAAAATTTTCATCTTATGAAATTATTTCTTTTAATAATGATTTTAAAGGATTTTCTTTCATTAAATTTAGATTTTTTTTGACTGCTGTTAACATTTCTTCTTTTTTACTTTCCGAAAGATTAAAAATATTTTTATTATTAATTATTTCTTCAAAAAAATTATCCTTATTATTTTTGTAAACACGGTAAAAGTATTCTTTATTTCCATCATCCAGTCTATTTTGATCTTCTTCAATAGTTTGAAATAAGAAAAATAACCAAGAGGCTATGATAAATTGAATATATTTAGTTGCTCCTTTATTATTATTGTAGGTATCAAGTATTCTTATAGGTATTTTTAAAGAACCATCCATAGCAATTCTTAACAATTTATCCTCTATGTAGGTATTTTTAAATCTTTCTAAAATTTTCATTTTGTACTCATTAATATTAAAGTCATCTTTAGTTTCTAAAGTGGGTAACACTTCTTGGTCTAAAAAATTTAAAATAAAATTGTAAATATTTTTATCCTCTATTGCTTCATGAACATATGTATACCCACACAAATGACCAATGTATGCTACAGCTGAGTGGGAAGCATTAAGTATTTTAAGTTTATTATTTTCATAAAATTTTACATCTTCAACAAATTTTATTTTATTATTTGATAAAATATTTTTTAGCTCATCATTATTTGATTGAATATACCAGTCTCTATAAGGTTCAGTAACCACAATTGTATTATCATTATATGGCAAGTTAAAATATTCAGATTGTTTATTATTATTTGGAACAATTCCATCAACCATAGATAATGGGAACTCAATATTATTATCAAACCAATCTAAACAATTCGGATATTTTTTTTCTATAAATTGTTTAACTAAATTTTTTAAAATTGTTCCATTTTCAGATAAATTATCACAACTTAAAACGATTAATTTTTTTTTGTTTTTCTTATATCTTTCTATTATTCCAAAACTTAGATGACCTATCAAAGTTGATAAATTTTTATCCTCTAGATCATTAATAATTTCATTCGAAAAATTTAATTTTTTATTTTTATCAAAATGATATCCCTTTTCTGTAACAGTAATTGTAATTAATTTAATTTTTTCAGATACAATTAAATTTCTTATTTCATTCTTGTGTTTTAAACCAAATAAAATTTTTTTAATTGGATTTAAAATATCAACTTTTTTGTAATTATTTGATATCCTTACCAAAGAATACAAGTAGTCTTGTAACTGCATTTTATTATTTGTTTCTTCAGACCTTAAATTGATCCCAATTATGGAAATGTTTTTATTATTTTCTAATATTTCATGAATATATAGTGCTTGGTGAGCTCTATGAAAATTACCAATACCGAAATGAAGTATGCAATCTTCATTATTATTAATATTATAACTTGGAAATGATTGTTCTATTAAAAGATTTCTGTTTATGTTTTTATTTAATTGCATAATAATAATTAAAATATACTTAAACAGAAGATGATCAATAAAATATATAAAAGTGTGCTTATAACCGGTGCATCAAGTGGTATTGGCTTAGAAACACTTAAAAGATTTTTAAAAGAAAATGTAAAAGTTTATGCTCTTGATAAAGACGTTTCAATATTAGAGAAATTGAGAAAAAAACATAAATTTGAAATCATTCAAATTGATCTCTTTGATACAGATCAAATTTATAAAAAACTCACCAAAGTAAAAGTTGATATTGTAGTTTGTAATGCGGGCATTGGAAGAGGGGCTGAGGGTATATTAAAAGCATCAAGGCAAGATATTGAATTATCTACTAGATTAAATGTCGAGTCTTATCTTCATACTTTAAAAGCTATTGTTCCAGGAATGATAAAAAGAAGGAAGGGACATGTAGTTTTAATGGGGTCTCTTGCAGGTCTATACCCACAAATGAGTACTGTTTATGGCGGTCAAAAAGGTGCTATTCATAGAATCGCACAAAGCTTAAGAATTGAACTTAGCGGTTCAAGAGTTAAAGTTTCTGAAATATGTCCTGGAAGAACTAAAACAAATTTTGGTAAAGCTGCATTTACAGATAAAAATAAAGCTAAAAAATTTATGTCTGGTTTTACTCTTCTCGAGCCAAGAGATATTGCTGACGCTATTATGTTTGCAGTAAGTGTTAGATGGCGAAGCAATATTAGCACTATTGAAATTTCTGGCACAGAACAATCCCCAGGCGGAGTGCCGATTATTCCAGTAAAAGATCCAATACTTTCATAAATTAATTAAATATTTTTTATTTTAATATAATAAAATTAATTATGGAAAAACCTGTCAGATATGGTGTTATTGGCATAGGAGGTATGGGAGCAAATCATGCTAAAAAATTACAAGAGAATAAAATAGAAAATGCCATCTTAGCCGCAGTTGCTGATTCAAATGTAGAATATAAAAATAAATATGAAAATATTCCTTTTTTTGAAAATACTGATAATTTTTTTGATAATAAAATTATAGATGCGGCAATCATTGCTACACCTCATAAATCGCACATAGATCTAGCGAAAAAAGCTCTCGAAAATAATATTAATGTTATAATTGAAAAACCCTTAGCAATAACTAGTAAAAAGTGTCGAGAATTTATTAATATTTCACAAAGTTTTAAAGCATTTTTTACTGTTATGCTCAATCAAAGGACTAATCCTGTTTATGTTAAGATAAAGGAACTGATTAATGGAAATGAATTAGGTAAAGTTCACCGTTTTCAATGGACAATAACTAATTGGTTTAGAACAAACTATTATTATCAGACGTCTAATTGGAGAGCTAAATGGGAAAGTGAAGGTGGGGGCGTTTTAATAAATCAGAGTATTCACCAACTTGATTTGTGTCAGTGGTTATTTGGTATGCCTGACAGTGTATATACTGATTTGGGATTAGGTCGCTTTCATGAGATAGAAGTTGAAGATGAAGTGACTTCAATCTTTAAATATAAAAATGGATTAAATGGTGTATTTATTACAACAACAGGTGAAGCTCCTGGTGTAAACAGATTGGAAATTGCATCAGATAAGGGTTTAATCACAATTCAGGATAATAACGCTACATGGGAAAAAATAGATTCATCTACTGAATTTATTAAAAACTCTAAAACACTTTTTGGAATGCCTAAAAAAGAAAAAATTAATTTTAATTTTAAGGCTGATTTGGATCAACATATTGAGCATCAAAGACTTATTCAAAACTTTACAAACTTCCTCCTAGGAAAAGAAAAACTGTTAGTGAATGGAAAAGATGGTTTAAATTCAGTTGAATTAATTAATGCGATGGTTTTATCGGGATTAGAGGAAAAAAAAATAGAGCTTCCTTTAGATGAGGTTAAATATGAACAAAAATTAGAAGAAATGATAAGTAAATCAAGATGAAAATTAATCAAATTGCAGTAACTCTTTATACCGTTAGAGATTTTTGCCAAAATGAAAAAGATTTATTTGAAAGTCTTAAAAAAATCAAAAATATTGGATATAGTAGCATTCAAATCAGTGGCGTTGGTTTAATTAATCCTAAAACAATAAAAAGCATGTGTGAAGATTTGAGTTTAGTTATATGCGCTACACATGAACCAAATGAACAAATTATAAATAATACTGATGAAGTTATTAATAAGCTAAATATTTTTAATTGCGAATATTCCGCTCTTCCTTATCCATTAAATGTAGATATGAAGAACTTAGAAGAAATTGATAAATTCATAGAAGATATAAATATCGCTGGCTCCAAGTTTCATGCAGAAGGAAAGGTGCTATGCTACCATAATCATGCACTTGAATTCCAAAAAGTTCAAAATGAAATAATTTTAGAAAGAATTTATAAAAATACAGATAGTAGATTCATACAAGGCGAGCCAGATATTTATTGGATACAAAAAGGTGGTCAAAATCCATTAATGTGGTGTAAAAAATTAGATCAACGAATGCCATTATTACATTTAAAAGATTTTATAATGATAAATGATCAAGACAGTTTTTTTGCAGAGGTTGGCTTAGGTAATTTAGATATCAAAAATATTGTTAAAACAGCAACAGATTCAGGTTGTAAGTGGTTTATTGTTGAACAAGATGAATGTAATGGCGATCCTTTTAATTCACTTCGGATTAGCTATAATAATTTAGTAAAATATGCAGTTACTTAAGAAAAAAACTTTTTGCGTTTTGATTTAATAAATTATTAATATCCCTTTCAATTATAAGTTTTGATAACTCGTAATTTTTCGTAGAAAGATCTTCATAATATTCATATAAAATTTCATGTAAAATATTTTTGAAATGAGACCATTTATATATAAGTTGATCAGTAACTCTTGCATCGGAATGCTGAGGTATAAATGAAAGACCTAGCATATCAATCCTCATTTTTAGAACAATTTTTATAATACTTGGCTGGTTCATAAACCACCAAAAACCAAATATTTTTAAATTAGGATGTTTACGAGCTAAGACAGTTAATTCGTGCTGATCATTTAAAGATAAACAAGTTACAAGAAATTTGTTTTCCGGAAAAGAATTACATAATTTACTTAGTTCTTTGAGATTAATATCACCAATCCCGTCTCCAGCTAAACCAAAACTACTATTTACAGCTCGTTTAACACCTAACATTAAAGACAATGGGATATTTTTTTTATTTAACCATGATAAAATTAATTTCCAAAGAGGATCATTTAAGATTTCTTTAAAATTATCTGAATTTGCTGAAATAGCTGCATAAACTGGATTTGATACTAAAAAACAACTATCTAAATAATTTATTACAATATCATCTGCTTTTTGATTTATCTTAGTTTGATTTTTTGCAACCTCAGTTGCTTGGGAATTGTTAATAATTAAATCATCCAGTCTTAATGATGATTGAAATATATTTCTATCCCAATCATTATCTTTATATAAATTCCATTCATCAATATCAAATGGATTATTTGTCATTACTAAAGAAGAAACGTTTGATAATTTTAAAATTTTTTCATCTGTGAGAGATTTATTTTCATATTCATTTTTTAGTTCTTCAAAAGTTTTATTATTATAATTAATATCTAATTTCTGAAGTACAGTTAGTACGCCTTTACACGCTTCAGAAATTGGTGTTCTATTTTGAAATAATTCTTCCCAGATAAGTTTTGCTTTATTTACATCATCAAGAGAGTAAAATTCTTCTGCACTTATATTTGCATTGGTTAATAATTCTGCAATTAAATAATGATAGTTTAATAAATTAATAAAACCAGAAAGAGAATGACTTTTAAAGGCAGATGGAAATAAATGCGTATGAATATCAAAAATTTTTGTATTATTAATAACGTCTTCTAAAGTATCGGATAATTCCTGATTAGACATATTCATCACTTAATATTGCCAAGCTTAATTGCATTTTTTTGAGCTTTGATTGCCAATTCCATAACTTTTAAACAATGTGATTGATCCATTGCAGTACTAGTTCTGTTTATAATATCACCCATTAATCTCTCAAAATATGTTAGGGGTTCTTTAGAAGCATTTTTATATTCATATTTTTTATTGTTAACTAAAAAAAGGTGATCTGTACCCTCTCTACCAACAAGATCGACATACTTTCTTAATTCAATGTATCCTTTTGTACCTAAAATGGTCAATCTGCCATCACCCCAATTAGGTAAAGCATCAGGAGTGTACCAGTCTACCCTAATGTAACCTCTACCCTTATCTCCATGAATTAAAATTTCACCAAAATCTTCAAACTTATTATGTTCAGGATTTGAAAAATTACCTGTTGAAGAATTTATAATTTCTACATTTTTAGATCCAGTAAAAAATAAAAACTGATCTATTTGATGTGAAGCAATATCACATAAAATACCACCATATTGATCGTAATCAAAAAACCAATCAGGTCTAGTTTGGATATTCAATCGGTGAGGTCCCATTCCAATTGTTTGAACAACATCTCCAATTTCGCCCGCTTGAATTAAATCATAGGCAGCTTGAACTGACGGCACTTCAAATCTTTCAGAAAAATCAATTGAAAAAATTTTTCCTGTTTTTTTTGCAGTATTTTCAATTTCTTTAAGTTGTTCTAAAGTTGTACATCCAGGTTTATCTAACATTACATCTTTTCCAGCATTCATACACTCAATAGCTAAAGCTGCTCTTTTAACTGGAATGTCTGCTATCAATATTAATTCAATTTCTTTATTTTTTAATAAATCCTCTTTATTTGTAAAGCGTGGTATATCAGGATGTTTTTCATTAAAATCTTTCGTAATATTATTATCAGTTTCATTCCACCAGCCAACACATTCGCATCCCAAATTTAACATGCCATTTAATTGTCCAAAAATGTGTCTATGCTCAACACCCATTGCAGCAACTTTAATTTTTCTCATAATTAAATATTTTACTCCATTGTAATTAGTATATTTTTTTTAGATGATTCTATCATTGCATCAATTAGATAATGAACTTTCAATGCTTCTTTTCCAGTAATTTCAAATTTTTCATTTGTGTTAATTGATTTTGCAAAATTAAGTATAAGATCTTTATGCCAATCAAATGGAAAAGCCATAGGATCAGCACTACCGCCAGTTCCAGATTCCTCTCCAAACTCTTCTTTTTTACCGTTCCTCCAATTAATAATAAGTGTTCCTGCTTCAAGTTTGACTGTTGCATTTTCACAATGAAGAACAATTGACTCTGATGAGCCTGGAAAAACACTCGTTGAAGCGAATAAAGATGCAATTACACTATTTTTAAATTTAATACCACCAGTTACAAAATTTTCTGACTCCATTTTATGAAACTTTGTAGTTTCCGCCATTACCATCACGTCTTTAACATCCCCTAAAAGACTGATAGCAAGATCAAGTGTGTGAATAGCTTGGCTTATAAGAACTCCTCCACCATCTCTCTTGTATGTTCCTCTACCTGGTTCATCATAATAGGACTGTTCTCGCCACCATGGAATATTGATTTGAGCTGAAAAAATTTGACCAAATTTATTCTCATTTATTAATGATTTTAATTTTATTGAGGATTTTCTAAATCTGTGTTGAAAAACTATACCGAGGTTAACTTTATTATTTTTACAAATTGTGACTATACTTTTTGCATTTTCTAAAGTTCGTTCAATTGGTTTTTCCATTAAGATATGTTTTCCATGTTTACTAAATTGCTCTACTAGTTCTAAGCGTTGATTTGGAGGGGTGATGATATCCACCATGTCAACTTCAGGATTATCATAAATGCTACCAATGTCTTGAAATGAATTAAAATTATAATTTTTAGAAAAATTTTCTCTTTTTTCCTTATTTCGAGAAAAAACTCCAACTACATTAATATCGTCCTTTAATTCATTTAAAGCCAAGGCATGGGGTTTTGCAGCCATACCCGTACCAATAATGGCAAGTCCAATTTTTTTAGAACTCATTAATTATTTTTTTTTGATACAGACATGCCATTCTCTTCAAAAAGATGAACTGAATCTCTTTTAAAACGAAGATATAATTCTTCTCCCTTATTAATTTTATATTGCCCGGTATGATGAACAATTAATTGTTTTATTCCTTCTCCCTTACAATAAAAGTAAGTTTCACTTCCGAGCTGTTCAGTAAAATCAACATGTACTTTCAAATCTGAATTTTGCTGTTCACAAACTTCTATGTGTTCAGGCCTTATCCCAAGAGAATAAGGTGTATTATTTTGTAAATTTTTATGATTTATTTGTAAATTCAATGCATCTGAAACTAAATTAAATGAACCAGACTTATCAATTGCATTAACTTTTATAAAATTCATTTTTGGCGATCCAATGAAACCAGCTACAAAAATATCACTGGGATTATTATATAAATCAAGTGGTGCTCCTGCTTGTGCAACATAACCATTATTTAAAACTACTATTTGATCAGCCAATGTCATTGCTTCAACTTGATCATGTGTAACATAAATCATTGTACCACCGATTTTTTCATGAAGTGCTGATAATTCTTTTCTCATTGTTACTCTTAACTCAGCATCAAGATTAGATAAGGGCTCATCAAACAAAAAAGCTTTTGGATCTCTAACTATTGCTCTTCCAATAGCTACTCTTTGCCTTTGACCACCAGAAAGTGCTTTTGGTTTTCTTTGAAGATACTCTTCAATTTGTAAAAGTTTAGCTGCGCTATTAACTTTTTCTTCAATTGTTTTTTTATCAATTTTTAAATTTTCCAATGCAAAGGCCATATTTTTAAAAACAGACATGTGAGGATACAAAGCATATGATTGAAAAACCATAGCCAAACCTCTTTCTGAAGCGGGTATATTACTTACTTCATTTCCGTCGATTAAAATTTCACCTGATGTAATTCTTTCTAATCCAGCAATAATTCTTAATAATGTTGACTTACCACAACCAGAGGGGCCAACTAAAACTAGAAATTTTCCACTTTCAACTTTCAAATCAACTCCATGAATTACTTCTGTTTGATCATAACTTTTAAAAATGTCCTTTAATATGATTTCAGTCATCTATCTCTTCTCATTACTGCTTTTTCAGGGTCAGCATGTTGTAAGTGTATAGGCGGCATCCCATTCAAGATTTTTTTTATATCATTCATCATCATATCTCTTATATTTTTATATGAATAATCTAAAGCACCTGCAACATGTGAAGTGAATAAAATATTAGATTTTTTTCTAAAAGTTGAATCTGCTGGCACAGGTTCGACTGGATATACATCTATAGCTGCTCTAAAATATTCATTTTCAGCAAGTTCAATAAATTCATCAAAATCAACAACCTCCGCTCTACTGACTAGAACTACTGAACTATTTTTTTTAATTAATTTTAATTTATCTTTACTAATAAATCCTTCATTTTCAGTAGTAACTCCAGCTAATATGAATATAAATTTATTGTTAGATAATAAATCATCAATCGATACAGGGTTTACACCCTGGCTTTCTAAGTATTCTTTAGACAACCATGGATCAAATACTGAAATTTTACAGTTAAATGGTTTTAACAAAGGAAGTAAACTTTTTGCTAAATTTCCAAACCCAATTAACCCAACATTTGAGTTAAAAAGTGTATAAGCAAATTTATTTTCCTTAATTCCATATTGCTCTTCAGAATTTAAAAATTTTTTGTAAACTCGCAAAACATTTCTAGAAAGTGCGATTGCGTAACCTATACAAGCTTCAGCAACAGCAGGAGCCATGGCAGGTGCGGCTGATAAAACATAAATACCTCTTCTATGCGCTTCATGATAGTCAATATTCGGTTCCCAATTTGCTTTGACATTTATAATTGCTTTAATTTTTTTTGATTTATCTAAACGTTCTTTAGGCATAGCAGTCTGTCCAACTAATATTTCAATTTCTTCAATATTTTTATCTACAAGTTCATCAGGAGCTCGACTACCAAAGTGATAGATTAAATTAGATATTTTTTCTAATTCAGTTTTAACATCATTGGTAAAAACCATTTCTTCATTTCTTGGATAAGGATCAAAAAAAATTAGAGGTTTGTCTTGCATTACTTCATACCTGTACTTGCTATTCCTGTTGTTATAAATTTTTGTAAGTAAGCAAATATAATTGCTATAGGTAATAAAGTTACCATAGTCATTGATAATACATAATTCCACTGACTAGTAAGTTCTCCGTGAAATGCGTTTAATCCAATTTGCAATGTATAAACTTCACTTTTTGATAAAACTATTAAAGGCCATAAGAAATCATTCCATCTCCACATTATGGAAAAAATTGCTAAAACTGCAATAGCAGGTATAGATAAAGGTAGGACAACTCGCCAATAAATTGCCCATTCACTTGCGTGATCCATTCTTGCT
>CACKQA010000017.1 GCA_902602135.1 uncultured Alphaproteobacteria bacterium | reverse complement strand
TAATTTCAATTGCAAATAAATTTGAAATCCCTATAAGTTATGTTGGTCTTGGAGAAAGTATTGAGGACCTTGTAACCTTTAATTCTCAAAACTTTGCTAGGTCTATTTTAAATCTAGAAGAACAAAAATGAAGTCAGTTTATAAATTATTAATTGATATAGGACCGCTTGCAGTATTCTTTATTTTTTATACAAGAAGTGGTCTTCAAGAAGCAATACTTCCTCTTATGATTGCAACTGTTATTTCAGTAATCATTTCATATATACTTGACAAAAAAATACCAATTATGCCAACTCTTGGGGCTGCGATTGTATTAATATTTGGAGGTCTAACAATTTATTTTGACAATGAAATTTTTATTAAAATGAAACCAACAATAATAAATATGGTCTTCGCATTAATTTTATATGGAGGAGTAATTGTTAAAAAACCTCTTTTAAAGTATCTTTTAGGTGCTGCACTTAAACTAGAAGAAGATGGATGGAGAATATTAACTCAAAGGTGGATTGCTTTTTTTGTTGCACTTGCTGTTTTAAATGAAATTGTTTGGAGAACACAAAGTACTGATGTTTGGGTAAATTTTAAAGTTTTTGGTATCTTGCCAATTACTTTTATTTTTACGATGACACAATTCCCTTTAATCAAAAAATATCAAATTGAAGATTAAGTTAAAAATTGTTTTCTCTTAATGCTATAAATCCTGGTGATTTATTTCCTTCAAGCCACTCTAAAAATGCACCCCCAGCTGTAGATAAATATTTAAATGCATCATTAGCTTTAGCTTTTTTTATTGCTGCGAGTGTATCTCCTCCTCCTGCTAAAGCATCTAATTGAGACTTGCTTGAATAATTTTGTATAATATTTGCAATTGAAATAGTACTTTTATCAAATGGACTATACTCAAATGCACCTAAAGGCCCATTCCATAATAGTGATTTAGATTTTAATATTTCATCTGAAATTAATTTTGTAGTTTGCTCACCAACATCTAGTATCATTTTATCATTTGGAATATTATTAATTAAATAAGTGTCAACATTTACTCTATCTTCAATTTTTTTTGAGCAGACAGCATCAATTGGTAAAAGTATTTTGCAATTTTTTGATTCTGCTTTTTTTTGTATTTTTTTTGATAGTTCAATAAAATCATTTTCTACTAGAGAAACGCCAACGTTATAGTTATTTGATAGTAAGAAAGTATTAGCCATTGCACCTCCAATTACTAGAGAGTCAAAAATTTCAACTAAATTTTCTAAAACTTTTATTTTTGTTGAAACCTTTGAACCACCTATAATTGCTAGGTTTGGTTTGTTTGAATTTTCTAAAAATTTATCTAAATTTTCAATTTCTTTTGAGAAACTTAATCCAGCGTATGAAGGTAAGTATTTAGTAATACCTGTTATAGATGCATGATTACGATGAGATGCAGAAAAGGCGTCATTAATATATATGTCAAAACTAGAAGCCAATAATTTTGAAAAATTAAGATCATTTTTTTCTTCTTCAACATTAAAACGAATATTTTCTAATACACAAATTTCTCCTATATCCATTTCAGCAATTTTTGTCTCAATTATTTTTTTTTCACAGTTAGCTAAAAAATGAATTGTATTTAGATTTAAAAATTTTTTTAATTCTGAGCATAAAAACTCAATAGAATATTTATTATTAACTTGACCTTTAGGTCGGCCAAAATGAGCAATTAAGAATACCTTATTTTTATTTTTAATTAGTTTTTCTAGTGTTGGTAAAATAGCATGAATTCTTGAATGGTCTGTAATTGTCCCATCCAAAACTGGTACGTTTAAATCAACTCGAACAATTATTTTTTTGTTTTTGCAGTCTAGATGTCTTAATTCTTTCATTTCTATTCACATGTATATAAAAAAAATACTGGAAATCATTGATTTTTTTTAAAAATTTGCAGTTTTATCTTTTTTAATACATATATTTAGTATATTAAACCTTTTTTAAGCTACTAAATGTAGTAATGGAGATTAATAATGCCTTGGGATGATAACAATGTAGCAAAACTTAGAGATTTATGGGACCAAGGTCTACCAACAGCTCAAATTGGAAAATTATTAGGTTTCACCAAAAACGCAGTGGTTGGCAAAGCTCATAGAATTGGACTCGAGAGAAGACCATCACCTATAAGAAGAACAGCAGTTAAGCCGGATCGAAAAAAAGCTAGATCTCCAGTAATGCCAAAATTAAATTTTGAAAGAACTAAAGAAACAGAGATTGTCTCTAAAGAGCCTACTGTTTTCCAACCAGTGGTTAAGAATATATTCACTTCAGCTCCAAAAAGAGGTTGTGAGTGGCCTGAAGGTCATCCTGATGAAGCTGGCTTTCGTTTTTGTGGTAAAGATAGATTTGAAGATAAGCCTTATTGTTTAGATCATTGTGCTATTGCATATGTTGTTCCTGAAAAAGAAGAAAACGAAAAAGCAGAACTAAATAATACGATTTAATAACATTAAAAATTCTAGAAATAAAAATTCTTCCTGTTATCATATTAAAATATGAAAGATGAGGGAATTAATTCTGTATTTACTCCTATTCTGATTGGAGGAAGTTTAATACTTTTAATAAGTTTTGCTATTCGTTCAACATTTGGCTTATTTCAGATTCCTATTGCGTCTGATTTTTTATGGAACCGTTCAGAATTTTCTCTTGCCATTGCTATTCAAAATTTAGCTTGGGGTGTAGGCACTCCTTTATTTAGTGCTTTTGCTGAAAAATATGGTGATAGAAAAGCAATAACACTAGGATTAATTCTTTATGCAATTGGAATATTTATAAGTAGTACTGCCACAACTCCAGAGGCGCATCAAACATTAAACCTACTTATTGGTTTTGGTATAGCTGGTAGTGGTTTTGGTCCAATTTTAGCAGTAGTTGGGAGAGCCACATCTCCAGGAAAAAGATCTTTGGCACTAGGTATTACAACTGCTGCAGGATCAGCTGGACAAGTGGTTGGTCCGCCACTAGCTTCTATTTTATTATCATTTTTGCCTTGGTCTTCTGTGTTTGAAATCTTTTCAATTATATTATTAATAACACTGATCCTTGTTCCAATTTTAAAAACAGAATTATCAAATACAAATAGTAATAATGAAAATGAAAAAATTACTGATGCTGTATTTGTTGCATTAAAAGATCCAACGTATTCAATGTTATTCTTTGGTTTTTTTTCTTGTGGCTTTCAGTTAGCATTTATTACTGCACATTTTCCAGCATTTATTGTTGAATCTAGTAGTCCAATTATAGAGGGAAGTTTGATAAGTTTGGTTTGTAGTTCTGTAGAAGGTTTAGGAGCATTATCTATGGCTCTTATAGGATTGTTTAATATAATTGGTTGTTTGATTGCTGGAGCTTTAGGAAAGGGATATTATAAGAAATATCTTTTATCTTTAATTTATACTGGAAGGACTATTGGGGCAATTTTATTTATCTTACTACCTATCACACCAACATCTATTGCAATATTTTCAATAGTTATGGGTGCTTTATGGTTAGCAACAGTTCCTTTAACTTCTGGAATTATAGGCCATATTTATGGATTAAAATTTATGGGTACATTATATGGCATTGTATTTTTTTCTCATCAGCTAGGATCTTTTGTAGGTGTTTGGTTAGGTGGTTTATTTTATGATATCTATGGAAGTTATGATATTGTATGGTGGGTTGGTATAGGAGTAGGTGCCTTTTCTGCAATAATCCATTTACCAATTAAAGAAAAACCATTATCTAATAAAAATATACAAACAGCGTAATTTTATGGATGAAAAAAAGATTATACGAAACTTAGTTATAGTAATTTTTTTCTTAGTTATTATTTATTCATTAGCTAGAGTTGGTGTTGGCTTAGATCTTAGCTTTGGACCTTATTTAAAAAAATAGAAAAACTAGTTACACCATTCTCCTTGTTTAAATATTGGAGTAACAGCGCCATCCTTATCAACACCCTCGACATCAATTTCACCTGAGCCAATCATCCAATCAATATGTATCATGCTTGAATTCCCACCTCTGTTAGTAATCTCTTCTTTTGATAAGTCTTTTTTGGATTTGAAACATTTTGAATAACACTGTCCTAAAGCAATATGAGAAGCAGCATTTTCATCAAATAGTGTGTTATAAAAAGTTATTCCTAATTGCGAAATAGGTGAACTATTTGGAACTAAGGCTACTTCACCAAGTCTTCTAGAGCCTTCATCTGAATCGAGAACTTTTAATAAAACATCTTGTCCTTTAGAAGATTTTGCATCAACAATTTTTCCTTCTTCAAAGCGAACATTAATATCTTCAATTAGTGTTCCTTGATAAGATAAAGGTTTGGTAGAGCAGACTTCACCACTTACACGAGCAGCGTGAGGAGTTGTGAATACTTCTTCAGATGGAATATTTGGATTACAAATAATACCATTTTGGGCTTCTGAAGCACCGCCCATCCACTCATGATCATCAGCAAGACCTACTGTTAAAGATGTTCCAGGACCAGAGTATTTTAAAGAATGAAAATTTTTAGTATTTAACCAATCTGTTTTATCTCTTAAATTTTTATTGTGTTGGTCCCATTCAGCTACTGGATCATCATTACTAACTCTCGATGCATGAAATATTGCATCTCCTAATTTTTTTGTTGCTTCACTATCATCAAGATCTGGGAAGACTCTTTTTGCCCATGCCTTTCCTGGCCAAGAAATTATATTCCAGTTAATTTTAAATTCAGTAATTCTTTCTCTTGCTGGTTTGTATGCAACAGCATTAGCTTTATTTGCACGCGAAACTTTATCAGGATCAATTTCAGATAATAGCATGGGGTCATCACCAGCAATAGCCATTCTAGCTGTATTATTGTCAAAGGCTTCACCCATTCCATTATAAAGCCAATTTGCTGCAACATTGAAAGATTCATCATTTCCATACTTGAAACGAGACAATGTAATATCAGAATCATTGAAAAGTGGAGTTACAAGTCCAGCACCTTCTTTGTAAGCATATTCAACTATTTTTCTAACTAAAGGTAAAGACTCTAACGGTGCTGTTATTAAAAGATTTTGACCTTTTTGAAGCGCAACACCTCTCTTAATGGATAGATGTGCGAGTTTGTCAATTTTTTTTGGATCTACATCGTAAAACATTAATTTTATAATTAGTTTTTATATTCTAAAAAGTCTAGAGATTTTAATTTAAAAATTATGTTTAATAATTTTTTGGAAAAAGAACTTAAATATTTCAAATTCTTCAATAAATCTTTCCACAAACTCTTGTTTTTTTTCAGATATTAAAAATATCAAATCTAGGCAAAAATAGTAAACTAAATTATGGATTATGAGCTTTTAGATAAAATTAATTTTCCATCTGACTTAAGAGAATTTAAAAAGAAAGATCTTAAGCAAATCTCAGAAGAATTAAGAGCTAAAACAATTGAGACTGTTTCAAAAACTGGTGGTCATCTAGGTGCTGGATTAGGTGTTGTTGAATTAACTGTAGCAATCCACTATGTCTTTAACACACCGCATGATAAATTAATTTGGGATGTGGGACATCAAGCTTATCCTCATAAAATCATTACAGGTAGGAAAAAAAATATAGATACCCTTAGAAAGAAAGATGGTGTTTACGGTTTTGTAAGAAGGTCAGAAAGTGAATATGATCCCTTTGGCACAGCCCATAGTTCAACCGCAGTATCAGCGGGGTTAGGAATTAAAGCTGCAAAAGATATAAATAAGGACAACTCGAAAGTTATATGCGTTGTTGGAGATGGTGCCTTAAGTGCAGGTTTAGCGTATGAAGGATTAAACAATGCGGGTGCACAAAAAAAAGGTTTGATTGTTATATTAAATGATAACAAAATGTCGATAGACAAACCAGTTGGAGCGATGAGCACATATCTAACTAGATTGTTATCGTCTAAATCTTACTCAAGCTTAAGAAATATTATTAAAAAAATTTCTAAAACTTTACCATCTAATGTCTCAAAAACTCTTTATAGAACAGAGGAGTATTCAAAAGGACTTATCTCAGGAGGTACTTTGTTTGAAGAGTTGGGTTTTTATTATCTTGGTCCAATAGATGGACATAAAGTTGATGATATAGTTTCAGTTCTGGAAAATATAAGAGATAATAAATTTGATAAACCTGTCTTTCTTCATTGTATAACTAAAAAAGGTAAAGGTTATAGTCCTGCTGAAAAGTCAGAAGATAAATTTCATGGTGTAGAAAAGTTTGATATTAATACAGGTAACTCAGTTAAAAAAACAAATCTAAAATCTTACTCAAATGTCTTTGGAGAAAAACTAACTAAACTTGCTGAAAATGACGAAAAAATTGTTGCAATAACAGCTGCTATGATGTCTGGAACAGGGTTAAAATTATTCCAACAAAATTTTGAAAAAAGATTTTTTGATGTTGGTATTGCTGAACAACACGCTGTTACAATGGCAGCTGGATTGGCTACTGAGGGTTTCAAACCATTTGTTGCAATTTATTCAACATTTTTACAAAGAGCTTACGATCAAATAGTACATGATGTAGCTATTCAAAAATTACCTGTTAGATTTGCAATTGATAGAGCGGGGTTAGTAGGATCAGATGGTCCTACTCATGCTGGTTCATTTGATATTACTTATTTAGCCACATTGCCAAATTTTATAGTTATGGCACCTAGCAACCAAAAAGATTTATCTGCAATGATAGAGTTATCTTGCGAGATTAATGACACACCATCTGCTTTTAGATTTCCAAGAGGAACAGGATCAGATGAATTATTTAATAATCAGCCTACTGATATCAACATAGGTAAGGGATATATTCTAATTGAAGGTAATGATGTTGCAATCTTAAATTTAGGAACAAGACTTGAAAAATGTATTGAAGCTAGTAAGTTTCTTAATCAAAATAATATTTATCCTACTATTGCAGATGCAAGATTTGCAAAACCATTAGACACACAATTAATAGATAACTTATTAAATAATCATAAATATATTTTAACAATAGAAGAAGGCTCTATAGGTGGATTTTCATCTCATGTTTTACATTATGTCCATAATATAAGATCAAAAAAGGATGAAGTTGTAATAAAAAATTTAATTTTTCCAGATCGTTTTGTTGAACATATGACACCGGATGAACAATATCAAGATATTAAAATGGATACTGAGTCAATAATTAGAGAAATTAATAATTTTTATGAGAATAAAATTATTGATATAAAAAATTTTAAATCAAAAGTTTGATTCTTAATAAAAGTTTAATTGAAATTTAAAAATGAAGAAAATTAAAATTTTACACAAAAGTTTTTCTAAACCAATAAGCTGTTTAACTGCATACTCTCCATCAATTGCAAATATTTTAGATGGAAAAATTGATTTAATACTAGTTGGGGACTCTCTTGGTTCAACACTTTATGGGATGAATAACACTCAAGGAGTTACTATGGATATGATGAAAAATCATGGGGCAGCTGTAAATAAAGCAATTAAGAAAAGTTTAAAAGTATTAGATATGCCTTATAAAACATATGATAATAAAATTGACGCATATAAAAATGCTAAAATACTTTTAAATCACTGTAGGCCTGATTTATTAAAGATAGAAATTAGTGAAAAAAGACTAATCGTTTTAAAACACTTAGTAGATAAAAAAGTAAATGTAATTTCTCATATAGGAGTAACACCACAAAGTTATAAGAATTTTAATAAAATTAAAGTTTTAGGAAAAACTAATAAAGAAAAACAAAATTTATTAAAATTAGCAAAAGAATCTGAAACACTTGGAGCTAAAGCAGTATTGTTAGAATGTATTACAACCGATACAGCTAAACTAATTACAGAAAATATTTCGATACCTACTATAGGTATAGGTGCTTCAAAATATTGTGATGGTCAAGTTTTGGTATTTGATGATTTAATAAATCTAACTACAAATGATAAAAAACCAAAATTTGTAAAAAATTATTTTAATTTTAATAAAGTTGTCAGCAATATAATTAAGAAATATAATCGAGAAGTTAAGCTTAAAAAATTTCCTAGTACTAAATTTACTTACAGTTAATCTAAGTCTATAAAAATATTATTATTATCTAAAAACTTGATTAAACCAGAACTAATTTGATACCACAAACCAACTACATTCAATTTATTTTCTTTAATTAATTTATCTATAAAACTATATTCACGTAAATTTTTAATCGATTGTTTTATATTTTCCTGCTCAAAAAAAGTTATTTTTTCGGTTTCTTGAAGATCATCAGGGATATTATTGAAAGAATTTTGTAAACAAGTTACCCATTGATTTATGTATTCAAAATCATTTATATTTTTTTTATCTAATAATGTATTGTACGAATACTCAACGCCACCACAATTTGAGTGACCTAAAATAATTAAATTTTGAATTTTTAAAACTTTTAATGCGTATTCTATAGCAGATAATGTTGGTATATTTTGATCCTTATCATTTTTGGAGGGTATAATATTAGCGATATTTCTATGTATAAAATAATCTCCAACACTTCCACCAAATATAGTATTTTCAAGAATTCTAGAATCACAACAAGTAATAATCATAGCGATTGGCTTTTGTTGATTTTTAGAAGCTTGTTGATATACATCTTTATAGTCTTCAAAGGTATTCTTTTTCCAGAATTGATATCTTTCAATTAAAAATTTTGGTATTTCCATAATATTATAATTATTAAAATTATTTATATAGCAAAATTAAATGAAAAAGGAAATTAGTAGAAAATTCTGTGTAGCTCCAATGATGGGATATACAACGCCATATGCTAGGAAACTTTATAGAATTTTATCAAGCAATAGTTTTTTATTTAGTGAAATGATAGCAACAAAATCACTTATTTATTCAAAGAGTAGAGAAAATATTATTGATAATGACTTTAATAACCCTGTTGCTCTTCAGGTAGGTGGCTCTGATATAAAAGATCTAACAAAGGCTTCAAAAATCGCAATAGATTATAATTATGATGAAATTAATTTAAATGTTGGTTGTCCAAGTAAAGCAGTACAAAAAGGAAGTTTTGGGGCATGTCTTATGAAAGATAAAATACTGGTTAGAAATTGTATGGAAGCTTTACAAAATGATAAGATTGAATCTACATTAAAATGCAGATTGGGATTAGGTAGAGAATTAGATTATGAATTTTTTGAGGAATTTATTGATGAAATATCTAAGACTGGAATTAAAGTTATCTATGTACATGCAAGAAATGCGATATTAAACGGTATCAGTCCACAGGGGAATAGAACTATTCCTCCACTTAGTTATGATTTCGTAAAAAGAATTAAAAATAAATTCCCTAGTATAACATTCATTC
Source organism: uncultured Alphaproteobacteria bacterium (assembly GCA_902602135.1). Lineage (GTDB taxonomy): Bacteria > Pseudomonadota > Alphaproteobacteria > HIMB59 > CACPNW01. Next base: position 9,060 of record CACKQA010000017.1, on the reverse strand, counting down.
TCAATGGAGGTATAGATAGTCTAGATAAAGCTGAAAATTTACTAAAAGAATTTGAAGGTGTGATGGTTGGAAGACTGATTAAAAATAACCCCTTTATATTAAAAGAAGTTGATAAAAGAATTTTCAAAGAAAAGTATAAATTAATTGATGAATCAATTATTATAAATTATTTCGATTATATTAAACCAAAATTAGGATTAGAATCAATATTTAGATTATTGAGCCCTTTACTTAATATTTTTTTTTCTGTTCCTCACAGCAAAGCTTATAAATCTAAAATTAATGATTATATGAAAGATCAAAAACTAAACTTAATTGAAGATTTATTAATTAAATTTGTTAGCGAGAAAAATCTTAATTAATATACTTAATAAGGTATTTGATAGGAGAAACTTAATATTTCAACACCTGGATTTTTGGCACCCAAATTTGCATTCGAAATGTGGCTGAGTGAAATACCAATTCTATTTTTATTCTTTAATTCATAACTTACTTCAAGTGCGGTTCTAAATTGAAGATCATTACCAAGTTTTTTTCCAGAACCATCATCATAAATACCTGCTCCAAAACTTGGTGTAAAATGCAATTTACTTTGATTACCCTCAAATAATTCCCCTAAATTATCCTCAAAGTAAATTCCCGTTAAAAAATATGAAGCCGAGTCATTTGTATATTCAACACCAAAGAAGGGTTTTAGGAAAAAAAAATTATCCTCCTCTGGTCCAATATCAAATAATGGTTTATCAATTCTATACTCATATCTAAAATCAGTTGCTTGATTTTTTTCAGAACCATCAAATTTTATATCATAAATTCCTAACCCAAAAACATTTATTCCTTTAGTAAAAGCGGTATTCGAAAATAAAATAATTATTAGCAGAAGTATCCTGATCACTTAGATAACTTATAATTATTTGTTTTTGGTATCAAACAAAAAATTCTTTTTTTTGTTGAGAAATGTCCAGTAAAGATTTCTTTAGTTTTTCTAAGGCTTTAGTTTCTATTTGTCTAACTCTCTCTTTACTAATCTTTAATTTTTGACCCAACTCATCAAGTGTAATACTTTTTTCTCTAAATTTTCTTAGACGTATAATTGTTTTTTCCCTTTCATTAAGAGTGTCTATGGCCTTATTAATGAAATCTTTTTTTATGTTTTTGTCATTGAATTCTTCATACGACTCTTCTGGATTTTGTCGTTCATCTGACAATAAACTCATAAGATCATTTTCAGTTTCATTATCTACCTTTTGATTAAGATGCAAATCTCCACCTGTTAATCTAGATTCCATGTTTTGAACTTCTATTGATTTAACGTTGAGCATATTTGATACTTTGTTTATTTCTTCTTGACCCATAAATTCTCTTGAAACATCATTGATTTGTTGTTTTATTTTTTTTAAATTAAAAAATAGAGCTTTTTGAGATGCTGTTGAACCTGTTCTCACCACTGACCAATTTTTTAAGATATAATCCTGAATAGAAGCTCTTATCCACCAAGATGCGTAAGTTGAAAGTCTAAAATCTTTTGAAGTATCAAATTTTTCAAGAGCATGCATAATTCCTAATACACCCTCATGAATTAAATCATCTATAGGTAAACCGTAACTAGAATACTTTCTGGCATATGAAACTGCCAGCCGTAAATATGAATTTAAGATTTTTTGTAATGATCTTGGGGTTTTATTATCTCTCCAATCATTAATTAGTTGAAATTCCTCATCTTTTTCAAGAATGGCGGCTTTTTTAGATAGTTCTATGAGATTATTAGAAAAAAAATAATTTTTTGATACCATACATAATTATACGAAAAATAATCAAATTGGATCATTTATTTTCGAATAAATCTAAAATTTCTCCGTTTTCTTTGAAAATTCCACATAATATACTTTTATTGGATAAGGGTTGTTTAAATAAGGTACAAACAACATTATCTTTTGTAATTTCAAATTGCTCTAAATGCTCAGATTCATACCCTCTTACAATTCTTAAAAATGTTTTGTAAGGTTGTTGTATTTTAGAAAAATTTTGAAAACCCCACCAAAAACAATCATTTTGTGCTGATAAAGGTCTAGTTATATCTACACCTCTATTAACAAATAGTATTTTTTTTGTATAAGAATATGCAGCGTGTTTCAAATTTAAGAAATATTCCATATGTCCAGGGTTATTATGTAAAGCCTTATTTAAGTTAGTCGTCCATTTTGAAATGTTTATAGTACCAGATGAAGCTATATTTTTAAGTTCATTTTCTGAAAAACCATATGATTTTATAGTCTCATTCACACCGTGATCAAACATCCACTCTATAATTTCACCAGGATTAGGAGCAAGTTGGAGTTGTAATAATTTACTAAACATTTCTTCTTGAGCTCCTCTTAAAAAAATTATTGATTCTGGTTTAAGTTTAAATTTTGACATCAAACTAAATCTTAAATTTATAACACTGCTTAAAGTTTCTTTTGAATTATTTCCAAGACCAATAATATTACCTAAAAAAACTAATTTATCGTTTTTTTCAAAATTTTTTAAAATAAATTCTTTTATTGAGTTAAAAGATTTCAAGTTAGAGTGAATTGAACCTATTGCCCATATTTTATTTGATTTTTTTAATTCAACGAAATTACTAATATTATCCAAGATATTATTTTTTACTTAAAATCTGTTCTATTTTTTCTGTAGATTGAAAATAATCGGTTTTTTCAACAGCCGCAACCTCTCTAGCTAAACGTTCAATGGCTACTTGAAACATTTGCCTTTCACTATAAGATTGTTCAGCTTGGCTACTTTTTCTATACAAGTCTCTCACTACTTCTGAAATTTTGATTGGATCACCTGAATAGATTTTTGTTTCATATTCTTGAGCTCTTCTACTCCACATGATCCTTCTTATTTTTGGTTTAAGTTTTAAGGTGGAATAGACTTCTTCTACAATTTTTTTTGAGGAGATTTTCCTTAAACCCACCTCGTCTTTTTTATCAAGAGGTACTCTAATTATTAATTTAGACTGTTCCATTTTAACTACATAAAAACTTGTTTTTATATTAGAAATTTCCATATTTTCTATTTTTGTGATTTCACCTACGCCGTGTTTAGGATAAACAACTATTTCACCTATTTTAAATTCAGATTTTTTTTTACTACTCATTTAACTCCCTGGTTTATCACTAAAATGTTTAATATATTTATCTTTAACATTTTGCCATTCTTCTGCATCAGAAGGAGGTTCTTTTTTCTCACTTATGTTAGGCCAAATTTCTGAATATTTTCTATTTATTTCAGCCCACTTCTCCACACCATCTTCTGTGTCTGAAAATATTGCTTCAACTGGACACTCTGGTTCACAAACCCCACAATCAATACATTCATCTGGGTGTATTACAAGCATGTTTTCACCTTCATAAAAACAGTCAACGGGACATACTTCAACACAATCCATATGTTTACATTTTATACATTTTTCATCTACTACGTAGGTCATATTTTATTAATTTTTATCTAGAGCTCTTTTTCTTGCATTTCCAGACTTTATATCAGAAATATATAGTAATCCAGCAAGTCTTCGTAGAAGATTTGATTCATAATCGTGGACTTCTCCATCAGATAACACTATTTCCCAGAGTGTCTCTATAAGAAGAAGTTTTTTATCCTCTGTAAAATTTTTATTTATGAATGATGTATAGTAATGAAGAGATTTCGAATTATTTTTATTTTTTACTGCTTTATCGACTACTAAATCAACTTCTTTTTTATCTTCGCCAAAAATATTTACTAAACTTGATTGGATTTTATTTATTTCATTTTTATCAATTTTTCCATCAGTATATGCAGCTTCAATCATCAATCCACATAATAATTCAAGATTTTTAGTATCTTCTTTTTCTTCTTTAGAATTATTGTTGTTTAAAATATTTTTTAATAATTTTATCAATTTTTACCTGTCGAATATCCTTAAAGAAGTTTCTGCAAAACTGCAAATGGAGAATTTGGGTCTTTTATATTTTTTTTAATATTTGTTTTCTTATTTTTATATTTATTTTTGTTTAATGCTACTTTTGATTCTTTTTTATTTTTGTTAAAATAGTATAATTTTTTTTGGTCAGAAAAAGTTATAAAATCATAACCACAAAAAATCATTATATCTTTTAATTGATCACTATTACATCCAATAGGGTTCATCAAATCTGATGATTCTAAAAAAGGACCTTTTTTAATTTTTTGTCGTGCTAGAAAAAAAATTTTTTCAAATACGTCCACTCTAAATGAAAAATTGTTTATGTTAATATATCCAATAGATTGCCAGTAAGTATTTGGCATGTTTATTTCTGATGTAAATGAAACTCTTCCATCTTGTGGCAATGGCAGATAATCATTAATATCATTTTTATAAAAAATTTTCCATAAAAGTGCACATAACTCTAGAGGTTTTTTCTTTAATAAATTTGGTATAAAAAAATATTTTGCTCCTATTCTAATTCCAAGTTTAGAAAGTTGAAGTTTACTTTCTTGTGAAATTGTTTTTAGAGAGGGTTTAAATTTTTCAATTGGATAATTCCCAAAATTTTCAAGACAATTAAAAGCAATAGCTCTAATTTCAGAATTTAAATCTTCAACTAAATTTGTATTTAGAGGATAAATTGTGTTATTTATTTCACTATCTAGCCACTTTTGGAGTTTCGCAGAAATTAATAATTTATTTTCTGAAGATAAATATTCAGAATTTAAAGTTTCAGCAGAGGGCTTATAAATTGATTTACCTTTCTTCAGCTTGCCAATTGTTTCGTCTCCCCAATAAATAAAAGCTGCATCATTTATTTTTGATTTACTAATGTCACCGAAACTAATTGATTCTAATGGCGCATTTAAAAAATTTTCTATTTTTTCATCAATCATTTTTCTTACTGTTTTTTTTATATTACTAATTGAAAAAAGAGATTGTGAAAATATCTTTTTATCCTCAATTAGATCAAAACCCTTTATTATCCCATATCTGGTATTTTCGAGAAAGATTTGGTTGTTATTTTTTATGAGAATGTCTTCTATGTTATCAAATTTTGGTATTCCAATGAAATATTTAGATGAGTGGTCTATAAATTTTTTAGTAAGACTATTATGTAATTGATCTGATAACTCATTTTCTATCTGTTGTGTTTTCTCTTTCCAATAATACGAATTTTTACACCAATCATGATTGTTTGAAATATAAGTCCAAGTTCTTATTTGTGAGATTTTGATTGAAAGCTCAGGAATACCTCCACCAAAATTATTCAGTCTACTTACTTTATTGTTTATCCAATCTTCAGGTATTTTATAATTATTATCTACTAAAGTTAGAAAAATATTCTTTAAAAGCAGTAGGTAATTATCATTAAATAGTTTTTCAAAGTCTGGTATTTGACAAATATTCCAAAATAAACTTAAATTTTTTTTCGAATTTAATTTTTTTTTTATTTCATTATCATTGATTAAATTTCGAAAATTAACTTCGTCTAAAGCATTTTTTTTATGTATGAAAAAATTTTGTACTGGGTATTTTTTTAATGATGATAATAATTTTTCAATGGAGTTAAAATCTAGGTCACTATTTCTCCAATAAATTTTTTGAATACTATCAAAGTTGTGATTTTCAATTTGTTGAATTATTAGAGGGTCTAAATTTCCAGCTTCCTTTGTATAACTAAAAGTTCCATCTTGTTTATATCTTCCTGCTCTCCCTGCGATTTGACCAATTTCATTTGGGGCTAGATTACGGTTATATCTACCATCAAACTTTTCTAGTGATGAAAAGCTTACATGATTAATTTTGAGATTTAAACCCATACCAATAGCATCTGTAGCAACCAGATAATCAACATTTTTATTTTCATATACTTCAACTTGAGCATTTCTTGTTCTGGGGCTAAGAGAACCTAAAACTACAGCGGCTCCACCCTTATGAGTTCTTATGTTCTCCGCAATTTCATAAACTTTGTTTATGTTGAAGGCAATTATTGCAGACCTTGGTTCAAGCTTAGAAAAATTTTGTTTTCTTAGAAATGTAAGTTGAGAAAATCTATTTTTTTTTTCAATTATAATATTTGGATATATTTTTTTTAATATATTTTCTATATTTAAAGACCCTAAAAAAATAGTTTGAAAATTACCTTTTAAATTCAAAATCCTATCTGTAAATATATGACCTCTTTCATAATCAGCTGCTAGCTGAACTTCATCAATAACAACACAGTCTACTGAAATGTTATTAGGCATTGATTCTACTGTACAAAAAAAATATTTTGCTTCTTTTGGATGGATTTTTTCTTCGCCAGTTATTAGTGCTACCTTGCTGAGTCCAATTCTTTTTACTGCTTTGTCGTAATTCTCTCTAGCAAGTAATCTTAAGGGAAAGCCAAAAATTCCAGAAGAATATGAAAATAATTTATCAAAAGCCGCATAAGTTTTGCCAGTATTAGTAGGCCCAAGTATGGCTAATAAATTTTCATCTTCATTAAACATGAAATTATGCAGCTTCTGAAATTATTTCATTTAAAACGTAGTTTAAAATTCCTCCTGCTTTATAATATTCAAGTTCTTTGTTGGTATCTATTCTACACTTTAATTTTATATTTTTACTTTCTTCAGAATTAATTTTACAATTAAGTTGTATTCCTGGTTTTAGATTAGACAGTCCAGATATTGATACAGTTTCTTCTCCAGTTATTTTGAGATCCATTTTGTTTTCATTATTCATAAATTCAAGAGGTAAAACTCCCATTCCAATTAAATTTGATCTATGAATTCTTTCAAAACTCTCTGCAATTACTGCACGAACACCTAATAGTCTTGTACCCTTAGCCGCCCAATCTCTTGATGAACCTGTTCCATATTCTTTTCCAGCTATTATAACTGTGTCGATATTGTTTTTTATATATTCTTGAGCAGCATCATAGATAGACATTTGTTTATTTGAAATAAAAGATTTAGTATAACCTCCCTCAACATTATCTAAAATCATATTCTTGATTCTTACATTAGCAAAAGTGCCCCTCATCATAATTTCGTGATTACCTCGTCTTGATCCATAGGAATTAAAATTTCTAGAATGTATTTGTCTATCTGTTAAATAAAGACCTGCTGGGCTATCTTCTTTAATACTTCCTGCAGGAGAAATATGGTCCGTAGTTACACTATCACCGAGTAAAGCTAATATTCTTGCTTCTTTTATATCCTTTAATTCAAATTTATTTTGTATATCAAAGAAAGGTGGGTGCTTTATATAAGTGCTAGTATCGTTCCAATCATATGTTGTATTTATAGAATTGTTAATTGATTTCCAGTTATCATCACCTTTGTAAATTTCTTTGTATCTTTCTTTAAACATCTCAGGAGTTAAACATAAACCTAATGTCTGATTAATTTCTTTATTTGATGGCCATAAATCTTTTAAAAATATTTCTTTACCTGATTTAGATCTACCTATTGAGTCAGTTGTAAGATTAATATTAATGTTTCCAGCAATCGCATATGCTACAACAAGAGGTGGGGATGCAAGATAATTAGCTTTTACTTCTTGATGAACTCTTCCTTCAAAGTTTCTATTTCCAGATAAAACAGAACAAACAGTTAAATTATTTTTTCTCACTTCATCAGATACCCATTCATCTAAAGGGCCAGAATTTCCAATACAAGTTGTACAGCCATACCCTACAGTATTAAAACCAAGAGTGTTAAGATATTCTGTTAATCCAGCTTTATCAAGATAGTCGCTAACAACTTTACTACCAGGAGCTAAACTTGTCTTAACCCAAGGTTTAACCTCTAAGCCTAAATCAATTGCCTTTTTAGCAACTAGTCCTGCTGCAATCATTACATTAGGATTAGATGTATTTGTACAACTTGTTATTGCTGCTATTACTATATCACCTGTATTTAATTTATTATTAATATTTTGATTATTATCTATTTTACCAAATTCAAATGGCACTTCTTTTAATAGAATTTTATCTTGAGGTCTTTTTGGTCCTGCTAAAGTAGGTTCAACAGAATTTAGATCTAATAATATTTTGTCAGTGTAATCAGGTTGATAGTTTTTATCTGCCCAAAGAGTTTGTTTTTTTGAATATTCTCTAACAATATTAAGATGCTCAATTTCTTTACCAGTTAATTTTAGATAATTTATAGTTTCTTCGTCTGTAGGGAAAAACCCACAAGTTGCTCCATACTCTGGAGCCATATTAGAAATTGTTGCTCTGTCGGCTAATGACAAATTCTTTAGACCTTTTCCATAAAATTCAACAAACTTTCCAACAACGCCTTTATCTCTAAGAATTTTAGTTATGGATAAAACTAAATCAGTTGCTGTAATTCCTTCCTTTAATGATCCCTTAAGTTCAAAACCAATCACATCTGGGATATTCATCGAAATTGCTTGACCTAACATTGCAGCTTCTGCCTCTATTCCTCCAACCCCCCATCCAAGAACTGAAAGTGAGTTAACCATTGTTGTATGACTATCCGTTCCTACAACTGAATCTGGAAATAAATAGTTTTGATTATTAATTTCCTTTAACCATATAGTCTTAGCTATATTTTCTAGATTTACTTGATGACATATTCCTGCTCCTGGTGGCACTAAATAAAAGTTATCAAATGAACTTTGTCCCCATTTTAGAAATTCATATCTTTCCTTATTCCTCTCAAATTCTTTTCTAACATTTTCTTTTAAAGCATTGCTATGTTTGTAGTTATCTACCATAACGGAATGATCTATAACTAGATCTACTCTGGATAATGGGTTTATTTTTTTTGGTTCAATCCCTTTTGATTTTAGGGCATTCCGCATTGCAGCAAGATCAGCAACTGCAGGTACACCAGTAAAATCTTGCATTAAAACTCGAGTTGGGAAAAAAGCAATTTCAATTTTTTCATCTTTTTTATCATTTTGATTTAAAGAATAGAAAACTTCAGAGATCATTTCTTTATTAATATTCTCTCCATCCTCGTTTCTAAGAAGATTTTCGATTATTATTTTTATAGAAATTGGGGTTTTACTAAGATCAACATCAAAATACTGAGCTGCTTTAT
>CACKQA010000016.1 GCA_902602135.1 uncultured Alphaproteobacteria bacterium | reverse complement strand
ATTTAAAACTATATTGAAGGTATATTGAAGAACTTTTCAAAAAATTAAGGTGAAATTCAGATTTGGAGCGGGCGAAGGGATTCGAACCCTCGACTTCAACCTTGGCAAGGTTGCCGAGTACGAACGATCACCACAAATTCCTAAGTAATGAATATCTTATTTTCCCATAATTTAACACCAACTACTGCGCAACTACTGCATGAACTTGGTTCTATTGATAGTAAAGGTGTTTAATGTTAAGCTGAAATTATGGTTTGTAAATTAAAACCTCTAAAGATAATGGGTCTCTGGAATCTGAAGGATAAAGATTTTACTCCACGGTCAGTGAGTTGATTAAGATATGAATAGGTTTGAAATAATAGAAAAAATTGGGAAAAATTTTTTTGTTACTAATTTAGAAACCGGTGAGTTTAGTTACAGGAAAGCATTAAAAAATGTGGGTAAGTCTATTGATGATGAACTAATTTTATCTAACAAAAAAACAAAACATTCTGATTTAGATATTAGATTTGAAGCTAATGGTGTTAGTGTTTTAGTTGAGACAAAAAAAGATTTTGATAAAACCTCTCTAGAGGGTTCACTGATACAGTTGCAAGCTTATGTAAATTACGAAAAAGTTTTAACAGGAAATAAATTAATTGCTATATTGGCAAATACCCAAGATGACAGAATAAAAGTATGGTGGGGTAGCGATTTAACAATTGATGAATCTCATCAAATAAAAAATCAATATAAATTAAAATCTTTTGAAGAATATGCTGATATATATCTGGGAACAAAAAATGATAGGGAGCAGGTTTTAAAAAGCACTTATTATCTTAACGAACTACTTCACAAATACGGGATAAATGAAAAAATAAGAAGCCAATTTGTAGGCACTTGTTTGCTTGCACTAAAAAATGGATTATCTTATGAAAACTTAACTGCAAAACAAATAGTTGCTGGAATTGAAGAGGTCATAATACGTTTATTAAATACTGATTTAAATAAAGCTTTCAAACTAGGAATTTTGAAAGATAGAGTTTTAGAGTCTCAAGATGTTCGATCCTTAACAAAAGAGGGTCTTCAGGATATTTTAAGGTTTATCGAAAAAAGTATTTTACCATACATCAATGACAAAAGTACCATGGGTCAAGACATATTAAATTTATTTTTTACAACGTTTAATAAATATGTTGGTAAGGCAGATAAAAATCAAGCTTTCACACCAGATCACATTGTGCATTTTATGTGCCAAGTATTAGGAATTAATAGAAATTCAAAGGTCTTAGATCCATGTTGTGGAAGTGGAGCTTTTCTAGTTAGGGCTATGACAGAGGCAATGGATGATTGTTCAAATGAATCAGAGAGAGAGGTATTTAAAAAGAAAAATATCTTTGGAATTGAATATGAAGAAAATGCTTTTGGTTTATCAACAACTAATATGCTTATTCATAGTGATGGAAATTCAAACATCAGACAAGGTAATTGCTTTGAGATGAATAAATTTATTGAAGAAGCAAATATTAATATTGTTTTAATGAATCCACCTTTTAATGCTCAACGCAAGCATTGTAATCCCCCATATGTTAAAACGTGGGATAGCAAAATAAAACAGGATCCTTCGAAAGGTCTTCATTATGTTGATTATGTTATGTCTTTGGTTAAGACTGGAAAATTAGCTGTATTACTTCCAATGGCATGTGCAATAGGTAACTCAGGTGATATTAGAAAGTTTAAAGAAAAGATATTAGAAGAACATACTTTAGATGCAGTTTTTTCTTTACCGCCAGATGTATTTCATCCTGGCGCCAATGCAAGTGTGTGTTGTATGGTTTTCGAACTAGGCAAACGTCATGAAAAAACAAATAAAGAAACTTTTTTTGGATATTACAGAAATGATGGTTTTTTTAAAAAAAAAAACTTAGGTAGAATTGAAAAAAATAAACCAGGATCAAATGAGGGTATTTGGGCGGACATAGAATCAAGGTGGTTAAATCTTTATAAAGATAGAAAAACAGTTACAGGAATTTCCATAACTCATAAGATAACAGCTAGCGATGAATGGCTTGCGGAAGCATATATGGAAACAGACTACTCTACTTTAGAAAAAAAAGATTTTATAAAAACAATCAAGAAGTTTGTAGCACATCGATATACAGAGGATGATGATAATTAATTTTTCAAAACTATCAGATATTTTTGAGATTGTTTATGGGGTAAATTTAGAACTTTATGAATTAGAACAAGTATCAGCCAAAGAAGGGATTCCGTTTGTAAGCAGAACTTCACAAAATAATGGTGTTTCAGCTTATGTAATGAAAATAGATGATCTCGAACCGAATCCTGGACACACTTTATCAGTTGCTGGTGGTGGATCAGTTTTAGAAACATTTTATCAATCAAAACAATATTACAGCGGTAGAGATTTATATTACTTAAAACCCATATCCTCTCTAAGTGAAAAGGAAATGCTAATTTATTGTACTTTAATATATGAGAACAAATATAAATTTAGTTATGGTAGACAGGCAAACAAATCTCTAGGGGATTTGAGGTTACCAAGTATTGATGAGGTAAAAAAAATTGCAAGAAATATTGAATATCCAAAAACTCCAATAACTAAATCAAAATCATCTAATAGTGTTTCACTAAAAAAAGACGAATGGAAAAGTTTTTATGTTCATGAAATTTTTAAAGTAATTAGAGGTGTAAGTTCTGTAAATTTAGATTTGTCAGAAATTAAAGATGAAAATTACAACCTTTTATATTTAAGACCATCAAATAATTATAATTTGATTGGAGGTTTCTTAGATAAAAAAACGAACAAAGAAACTATTTTTCCAAGAGGATCCCTTGTCATGGGTAATACAGGTGAGGGAAGTCATACATATTGTTACATAGCAAGTGAGGAATTCATACCAAATAATAATTTATCTGTGCTTCAATTTAAAGATGGTAATAAAAATATATATCATAAACTTTTTTTAATACCCATTATTGAACATAATCGCTATAGATATGCGTATGGAAGAATACCTAGTAATACTAGGTTTTTAAATTCAAAATTAAAGTTACCTGTAGACAGTAAAAGTTCAATAGACTGGGTGTTTATGGAGAACTATATAAAAACTCTACCTGGTAGTAATTTTAAATTTAACTAAGAATTATCAAGCATAATTAATAAACTTTATCTATACTACTGCGTAACTACTGCGCAATGATCAGGATTTAAAGATAATTGGAGCGGGCGAAGGGATTCGAATTCATCATTCGCTTCAATTATCCCAAGTAATGCAACAAATACTACGCAAAGTATATTGAAAGTATATTGAACTTTGTTAAACGACCAAATGGTCGTTACTACAAAAGATAGTATTCTTAAAAAGTATTATGAAATGAATGCTCATGCAAACAAACCAGAAGATAAAACAGAATAAAGTTTTAATGACTATATGTTTAGATAAAGAATTACTTGAACAATTTAAAAAAGTTGCACAAAAAGATATGCGAAAATACTCAAATATCGTGGAAGGCAGTATTCGTAGATATGTGCAGAGTAAGATTTAAATGGTGGCATCTATTAAATGCCGCCAATAGAAATTAATTTACTTTATTATTTTTTTTGAATTTTTAAAGAGTAATTACTTGATCTGGTGGATTTGATCCAAGAGCAGTGTATAATTGTGGAAAACATCCTGCTACCACACCATCAACTAAACCTTTTGCTTTAACATCTCCACTTCCGCATTGTTCTAAAGTTCCATCAGCAAAACCTCTTCTTACAGCACACTGGTCACATACCATTAATAGCATTTTTTTTTCATTAGCAATTTTTGATAATCTCTCACCAACAGGATCTCCTTTTTTTAGACAAAAAAGGTTATCGTCAAAAAAAAACATCCCAGCAACATCTACTACGTGGGAGTTTTGTTCCAGTTGTGGCAATATCATTGTAGCAAGTTGAAAAGTGCTTGCCATATTATTTCTAAATACATACGCGACTTTCATATTATCTCCTTATTTTATATTAAAAATGTTATGTTATAACATTACAACATCATACAATATTAAAGTCAATATAAAATTGCTTTTAAATTAGAGGGTTTTCTCAATGAAGTTTTCAATGAATGTTCAATGAAGTTTGAATTGAAAATAAGAGACACAGAGAAGTCTTAAATACGAAATACTTCTGTTTGCGTTTATTGATGACCTTCTTCGTCTTCTTGCTATACGATTAGCATAGCAAGAAATAGTATTTGTCTAAAGTTCTTTTTTAAAATGATTAAAAAAATTGGGGTAGAATAATTTCTACCCCAAGAAAAGGGAGGACTTAATGAAAAATTTTAATATTCTTTGTGCTTATGACCTTTTTTCATTTTGTATTTAACATCTGCCATTAACTCTATTTCAAAAGTTAAAGGCATTCCATTTGCCATAAGATGACTATGGTCATTCGAGTTTAAGGTCACTTTAATTTCATTTTCACCTTTTTTTAATAAGTTATTTGAAAGATGAAAGTATGGTGAATAATGACGGTATTTTACATCATTAACATAAATATGAGCGTGTCCTTCATTGCCATTATTTGCTAAATTCACATTTGCAGGAGCAAATTTAAAATTAGTGGTTTGTAAGGGATTTTGGAGCGGGCGAAGGGATTCGAACCCTCGACTTCAACCTTGGCAAGGTTGCGCTCTACCCCTGAGCTACGCCCGCTTAAATTACACAATTACCACTTTGAATTTATAAGTCAATATTTGAGAAAACGATTTATTTAAATCTTCTTCTATAAACAATATCAACAAGTAACATATGAGGAAGCGTTAAAGCAGCAAGTCCAATGAAAATTACTTTTAGTATTGACTCATATAATGATAAATTTTGAACCAAATAGTAAACAATTCCTAAACCTCCAATCCAAGATATTACTGTAAAAATTATTGTTGAATAAATAACAAAGTATTTGTTTTCTAAATTTAAATAAATATTTTTAATCAGATGTTTTAAATGTTTATAAGTATGAAAAAAACAAAAATATATTGCAAAGCTTAATAATGGATCAAAAAAATAAAAAAATAATAGAAGAAATAGAATCTCAATAATTCCTATTCGTAATTTCTTTTCAAAGAAAGAGAGATACATAAAATATATAATAGATAATAATGTTAAAAAATATGGGATGAAAAAATATTTTTGGATTAAGTAAATATTATTATTTGTCAGATATTCAAATATCAAAAAAGATTGATCTTCATTGAAAAATATTATTCCAAAAATAATAGTCATTCCATAAGTAAAGCTTATAGAATACTTGTATTTGTTTATTTTAAAATTTGTCCAATCACATAATCCAAAATGAACAATAGTCATTATAATAAAAATGGTTAGCGCGATAATTGGAAAATATAGCCAAAATAAAATGACCCCTAAAAATAAAATTAGGTAGTAAAATATAAATTGTAGAAATTGCGTTCTGCCACCAAAACCCACTAAGGAAGCAACTGCACCATCAAATGAACCATGTGGAAGACCAATGAAAAAAATTAATAAAAAAGAAATAATATTTAAAATTGTAAGGTCGGCTAACATATTATTTGAAAAACTCTTTAATAAAAAGAAGCTTGGGCATACTATTTATTATTTTTAACTTAGTTAGTAAATTTGATTCACCCATCATAAAGCTTTGGAATTCATTTCCATTTAGATTGGATGCTAGCTTTATAAATGAACTTCCGTCTTCTTTGTTATTTTTTAAAAAATTAATAAAAATTTTATCCATTTTTGCTTCTAAAAAATTATGTATATTTACATAGTTTTTCTTTGAATATTTTAACAATTGGATTTGTTTTATAAGAAATGAAAAGGCGTATCCAGTGGAGGGCTTGCATGCGCCCCCTCTTATACCAATATTAAAGATATTAGAATTGATAGATCTTTTTTCCCCCGCAAAAAACATTGGTATTACACCTTTTTCTGAGCTCTGTTCTTTAAATTTATTAATATTATTTTTCTTCAAATAATCATTTATTTTTTCTCTATACCAGGAGCTATGCAAAACATCTTTTGAGAAGACCGTCGATTCAACAAGCGCTTTATTGTGACTAAATGGTAGGATGTACATGAAATGTAAAACATTATTTTCTTCCGTAAAGTGCATCAAGGTTAATTTATTTTCATTAAAAGTATTATCTGCAACGGTAATATTAATTCCAAAAAAATGTTGTAATAATTCACCATCTTTTTCTTTTACTGATCGTGAATCATATATATTTTCAGCGTAATATATTTTGTCATCAGTAGTAGTTATTTTAAAATAATTTTGTTCAGGAAAATATTGGACAACTTCTTTATTTATGATTTCTAATTTATTTTTTGTTTCTAAGCAAAATTTTTTCCAAGTTTTAAAACTAATTACACAATAAGGTTTATCTAAACTTGTATGTGTCACTTCAGTATTTTTGTTACCAATAGTCCATTTGTACCATTTTTTTTCAATAATCTTTTCAAAAGGTTTCATCCAATCTGTTAACCAAAAACCAAAAATATTATCTCTTTTGTTTATATCTTCACTTTCAAATGCAATGATTTCATTATAGGTATCTCCATAAAGAATTTTATTTACAGCTAAGCCACTAGGACCTAACCCAATTATTGCAGCTTTAAAAATTTTCATTTGGCAGATTATCTCTAATTTTTTGATACTCATATTTCATAAAGGGGATAAAAATAAAAAGTAAAATTGATTTAACTGTAATTAAAGATTTTTCTAATAAGTTTAAATATACTCTTTCTCTAAAATATTTTTTTTTATTGGATTTTATCTTAATGCCAATACCTCTATAAACATTAGCCGCAATGAATATACCTAGTCTTGTAGATAGCGGGATATATTTTAAACCAGCGAAACCATTTTTATAAAACTTGTCTGAAAGGCTTATTACTTCATGAATTGCATTTAATATTCTTTCATCTTTTTCTGCACTTTTGTTGTGAAGGTCGGTTAAATTTTTTAATGATATATCAGGTATCCAATTTGCGGGTAAATATATTCTATTCATTTTTGAATCCTCATAAACATCACGTGCTATATTTGTAAGCTGCATTCCAATACCTAAATCAATGGCGGATCTTGCTGCTTTTTTATGTTTTACTCCTATAATTTTAGACATCATTAATCCAACAGTACCAGCAACATGATAGGAGTATTTTATAAGCTCTTCCTTGTTTTGAATTCTAATTTTTTGCTGATCCAAAATAAACCCTTCTATGAGATCAATGAAAATTGAGTTGTTTATTTTACTTTTTTGCAAAAAAATATTTACCTTGTTATTTTTATTTTTTTTAATTTCTTCAATTGTATCTTTAAGATAGTGAGTTTGATCCTCACTATACTTATCTGCAATGTCATCAAAATATCTACAAATTGAATAAAGGATACCTGCTTTTTTTTTTGAGTTTTTTGGTAAAAAAAAACTTGCCCAGTAAAAACTTTTACCTTCTCTTTTAAGATCTTTCGAGGAATTAAGCTCTAAATCAATCATATTTATTTTAATTCAGATTTAATTATATTTTCAACGACTTTAGCTGAAGAAAGAACACCTGGTATTCCTGCGCCTGGATGAGAACCTGCGGCTGAAAAATATAGGTTTTTAATTTTTTTATCTTTGTTGTGATATCTAAACCAAGCTGACTGAGTAAAAATTGGAGCAATAGAAAAACCTGCACCATGCATAGAATTGTAATCGTTTTTAAAATCTGTAGGGTTCATCCAAAAAACATCAGTGATATTTTTTTCTAAATCTGGCATAATTGTTTTAGACAATTCTTTAACTATTTTATTTTTAAGATTTTCTGATTCAACATCCCAATTAATGTTGCCTTGTAAATTAGGCACTGGACACAAAACGTAGAAACTATCACAACCTTCTGGAGCAAAAGATTTGTCAGTTGCAGTAGGTCTATGAATATATAAAGAAAAATCTTCAGATAATATTTTATTTTTAAATATATCATGAAGCAAAGACTTAAATCTTTCAGTCATCCAAATAGTGTGGTGCGCGACTTTATGATATTGTTTTTTTGTTCCAAAAAAAAGCACAAAGAGACCCATTGAATATAATAAGTTTTTTTCTCTTAATATGGGTCTATTTAAATTTTGTTTTTTTAAAAGCTTGGAATAAACCATTGGTGGGTCAGCATTGCAAACAACTAGGTCTACATCGGTAATTTCATCATTGCTCGTTAATATTTTTGTAATCTTATTATTTTCAACAATAAACTCTTTAGCTTCTGTGTTAGTTTTAATTTTAACACCACAATCAACCATTAATTTTTTTAATTCAGATACAATTTTACCAGTACCACCCATACAAAAGAACACGCCCCATTTTCTTTCTAAATAGTGAATTAAAGCATAGATCGATGTTGTTGTATGTGGATCACCTCCAACTAAAAGAGGGTGAATTGAAAATGCCTTTCTAAGATAAGGGTTTTTTAGATAACTGTTTACAAGTTGAGATACTGTGAAATAACTTTTTAAAATAATTAAATTGGGAATGACACCTAACATTTTAAAAAAAGAAATGAATGGTTTGTCAGCTAGTTTTGTAAAACCCACATCAAATATTTTTTTTGATTGATTTAAAAGTTTAGAATACCCTTTGATGTCCCTTTTATCAAATTTACTTATCTCACTGTTTGTTTTTTCAACTGTAGAACAATAATCAAAAGTCTTACCATCATGAAAGTAATATCTATACCAGGGTTCAAGAGGAACAAAACTCAAATAATCTTCTCTTTTTTTTCCAAATAAACTAAATAATTCATCAAAAAGAAATGGCGCTGTTATGACCGTTGGTCCAGCATCATGTTTAAACCCATTCACTTCAAAAACTCTTGCTCTTCCTCCAAGGTCGTCTAGTTTTTCAATAATTGTTGTATCATAGCCTAATTTTTTTAGTCTTAAACTAATCGCAATACCTCCAAAACCACTTCCTATAACTACCGCTTTTTTTCTCATTTTTAATTTTGTAATTGTATTTAAATACCTTATTTCTTAATAAATATAGTATTATTTATGCTTACAAAGACAGATTTATTTGAATTACTTAGTGTAAAAAATAAAGATTTTCAAATTCATGAACATGATCCTTTATTTACAGTTGAAGATTCTGAAAATCTAAGAGGTGAAATTAAAGGGTCGCATACAAAAAATTTATTTTTAAAAAATAAAAAAAATAATTTTTTTCTCTTTAGTTGTTATGAAAATGCAAAGGTTGATTTAAAGCAATTTTCTAAGTCTATCGATGCTAAGAATTTATCATTTGCTAATGCTGACTATTTAGAACAATTTTTGGGTATAAAGCCAGGATCAGTCTCACCATTTGCCCTTCTTAACGACAAAGATAACGTTGTTAAATTTTACTTAGATGAAAAACTTTTTAACAGTGAAATAATTAACTTCCACCCTCTAATTAATACCACAACTATAAGTATTAAAACTTCAGAGTTTATTAGCTTCCTCCTTGAAAATAATAAAAAAATTCATATTTTTTCATTGGATAGTTATAATATAGTCAAATCTTTATGAGTGAAAATACAAATATAATAGATGTTAATGAAACAGAGTTTAATGATAAGGTTATTGAAGCAAGTGAGAATAAATTAATTGTTGTTGATTTTTGGGCTCCTTGGTGTGGTCCTTGTAAACAATTAACGCCAATTTTAGAAAAAATAATTTCAAAATTAGGAGATAAAATCACCTTAGTAAAAATTAATATTGATGAAAATCAACAAATTGCTGCGCAATTAAGAATACAATCAATCCCTACCGTGTATGCATTTAAAAATAAACAAATTGTAAATGCATTTCAGGGTGTTATTCCTGAGGGTCAGATTATTGAATTTATTGAAAAATGTTTAGGATCTAAAATTAATGAAGATTTTACCGAATTTTATAATGAAATAGAAAGCGCTATGGCTGAAAATAAGTTTGAAGAAACTAAAAACACTCTTCTAGAATTTATTTCTAAAAACTCAGATGAAATTAAGGGTATTTGTTTTTATTTAGAGTGTTTGATTGAGCTTAAACAATTTGAAGAGGTTGAGGTTTTCATTAGTTCATTAGAAAAGGATGTACAAGAAAAGGAAGAGGTTAAACAAGTTTTAAAAAAAATGGAGATTGTGAAAAATAATTCATCTGGACCAAATATTGATGAGTTGCTTGGTAGGCTTGAGAATGAACCAGATAATATCGATTTAGTTTTAGAAGTATCAGATAAATATTTTTCAATGAAAGAATATGAAAATGGAATGGATTTACTTCTAAAAAATTATCCAAAAAATAAGGACAGTATAAAAAATAAAATGGTAGAATTTTTTAATGTACTTGGGAATACTGATCAAGTTACTATTCAATATAGGAAAAAACTTTCACAATTAATGTTTTCGTAACATGCAAATCCCTATTTTTCCTTTAAACGGTGCCGTCCTTTTTCCAGGAACAAGCTTGCCTCTGAATATATTTGAAAAAAGATATATTGAGATGGTTGACTATGCTCTTTCAAAAGAAAGGTGTATAGGCATGATACAATCTGATGAAAAGAATATACTCTATAATATTGGTTGTATTGGAAAAATTCATAGTTTTAGTGAAACTACAGACGGACGATATTTAATTAGCCTACAGGGTACTAATTGTTTTAAAATTAAGAAAGAGTTAGAAAAAAAATATAAGTTTAGGCTAGTTGATGCTGAAATATTGGATTTTGAAGAAGATAAAAACATTATAAATGAAAAACAAAAAAATAATCTTTTAGATAAGTATAGCCAATATATTAAAGTTAAAAAAATTAAATTAAACTTAGAAGAAATTCAAAATATAGATTTTAATCAAATTATTAAGTTTATAGCAATGATATCCCCTTTTAGTGACATAGAAAAACAGGTTCTTTTGGAAACAAAAAATTTAAGTGATTTTTATAAAAAACTTAATTCAATTTTAGAGCTTGAGATCGTTGAAAATAATAATAGTAAAACCATTAATTAACACCCATAGCAAAATCGCTTATCTGATTTTTTAATTTTTTACTTTTCTCTATTAAATTGATAGCTGAAAATCTTGCATGATTAAAAATTGTATTGTCTAATTTAAAGACACTATCAACTTTATCGGTGATTTGATACAGCCTATAAGCTTTAAAAAAATTATCTTTTTGAAATTCATTACAAAATATATCATCTCCCAATTCTAAACCTAGAGAGTTATACTTTTTGACAAGATTATATAGACTTTCTACATCTTGCATTCCTAGATTCCATCCTTGTCCTGCGATTGGATGGAATGAGTGCGCTGAATCACCTAAATAAATAATTCTTTTCTCAAAAAATTTTGAGTTTAAATGTGCATTTAAAGGAAAGGTTTGTTTTGTAATTATTTTTTTTACCTCACCTATGCTTCCTTGGGTTTTTTCATTTAAAATGGAAATAATCTTATTATTATCTAGAGAAATTAAAGAGTTTATGAATTTATTAGTATTTGTCCAAACAATAGAACTTTGAAACTCACTCTTACTCTTTTGCATTGGTAAGATTGCAAGAGGGCCGTTTTTAAAAAAGAACTCGTAAGCGGTGTTATGGTGATTTTTTGAATGATAAAAGTTTATTACAATTGCTTTTTTTTTATAATCTTTTCTGTAAATTGGTGTTTTATAAATTTTTCTTATAGAGCTGTTTTTTCCATCAGCTGCAAAAAGAATATTTGTATTAACAAATAAATTATTTTGCTTAGTTATTATCCTATTGCCTTCGTAAGAAATATCATTCACGGACACATTGTTGAAAATTTCTACATTTTTTTGTTTTTGTAATTTTTTATAGAGACTATCAAGTATAAACTGGTTTTTAACTATATATCCAAGATTGGACTTCCTTCTTTGATTGTCAAAATAAATTTTGTTCGATTGATTTCTGTCTATTATCTGAATATTTTTTATTGGTTCAGCGTATTTGCCAATTTCATTCCAAATATTTATTTCTTGAAGAAATTTTTTCGTTCCCTCTGAAATAGCTGTTGTCCTTTTATCTAAAATTTTTTTATGATTAAATTTAGCATTTTGCTCTAAAACTACTACTTTATTCCCAAGTTTAGAAAGCGAATATGCTGTTACAGCCCCTATAAGCCCCCCTCCTATTATATTGATATTTGCTTCAATTTCTCTCATAATTTTCTTCGAATTACCATAATCTAAATGTAATACAATCTAACTATATGTTCAAGTATGGTTCATTTAGAAATTTTGTAATTAAATTTTTCGTAGGAATAGTTTTGTTTCTATTTGGGCTAATTTATCTTACAAGCCTTTATTCATATTCACCAAACGATCCTGGATTTAATCAATTCAATTATAATATTAATGATAACAATATTGATAATCTTTTTGGATTTTTTGGTGCATATTTATCAAGTTATTCATTAATATTTATTGGTACACTAAGCTACTTATTAGCTTTTTTTATTACAGTAGAAGGAGGAAAATTATTTTTAGGCATAAATAATCGACTTGTAGTTTTAAAATTTTTGTCAAACCTGACAGGAATAATCATTATTAATGTTTCTTTAAAGTCAGTTAATATTATATATTTAAATTCTGGTCTAATTTCTCAATTCTTAATCGATTTATTTACAAATATTAATTTAAATCTTGCAGAAAATATTTTCATTTATTTTATTACAAATTTTTTACTTTTAATAGTTGGTATAATTCTAGTTATTTTCTCATTTAGAATAAATTTATCATGGATAAATAAAATTACTTCTTTTTTAAAAGTTTTTAAATATTTCAATTTTTTGTTTTCTATGTTTAGATTGCTAAAATATGTAAAGTTCAAAAGTAAATCAAAGAAGAAAATTTTAAGAAGCGAGCCTACAATAAAGAAGAGTAATTATGTAAACTTAAAAAGAAAAAATATTATAAAATCAAAGACTGAAAAACAGCTTGAGCTAGATAGTTTTAGTTTTAGCCTTCCTTCAAAAAATCTTCTTTCAAAATCAAATTTAAGAAATATTAAAAATAAAGAATTAGATAAAATAAATTCTGAAGCAGCAATAAAATTAGAAAAAACATTATCAGAGTATGGGGTTGATGGAAAAATTATTGGTTTTAGTAGTGGTCCAATTGTGACATTGTTTGAGTTTATTCCAAATGCTGGAATAAAATCTAGTAAAGTAATAGGTTTGTCAGATGATATTGCTAGAGCGATGTCATCTTTTTCTGCTAGAATTTCGACACAACCTGGAAAAACTAGTTTAGGAATTGAAATACCAAATACTAAAAGAGAAAGTGTTATGTTTGGTGATTTAATAGAACAAGATGAATTTGAAATAGAAAATGATTCCCTTACACTAGCACTTGGAAAAGATATATCTGGTAAAAGTGTGTTTGCAAATTTAGAACGCATGCCGCACCTATTAATTGCAGGCACAACTGGTTCTGGTAAATCAGTAGGTATAAACACAATGATACTAAGCATACTTTATAAATTCAAACCTAATGAATGTAAGTTAATTTTAATAGACCCTAAAATGTTAGAGTTAAGCATTTATGAAGATATTCCTCATTTATTAACCCCTGTTGTAACAGATCCAAAAAAAGCTGTGTTTGCTCTTAAGTGGGTGGTAAGGGAGATGGAAAATAGATATAAATTAATGAGTTCTTTGAATGTCAAAAATATAGATTCTTATAATGATAAAGTTTTAAGAACTATTTCTTCAGGAAGAAAATTATATAGAGAAGTTCAAACAGGTATTGATGATGAAACTAGAAAACCGATTATAGAAAAACAAGAAATTCTTTTAGAAAAAATGCCTTTCATTGTTGTAGTAATTGATGAGATGGCAGATTTAATGATGGTTGCTGGAAAAGAAGTTGAGTCATTAGTTCAAAGATTGGCTCAAATGGCAAGAGCTTCGGGAATCCATTTAATTACAGCAACTCAAAGACCGAGCGTTGATGTAATTACTGGGACAATTAAAGCAAATTTTCCAAGTCGTATTAGCTATAAAGTTTCTAGTAAATTTGATAGCAGGACCATATTAAATGAAATGGGTGCTGAACAATTATTAGGTGGTGGTGATATGTTGTTCTTAGAAAATGGAGGTATAATAAAAAGACTACACGGAGGGTTTGTATCAGAATCAGAGGTTGATAAAGTTGTTACACACATAAAAAGCCAAGCAACATTTGATTATAAAAAAGAAATTTCTTTAGCTGAAGAAGAGTTTTCTATGGGGACAAGAGAGGATTTAGTTTCATCTAATAATGATGATCTTTACAGTAAAGCTGTTGATATAGTTGTTAAACAACAAAAGGTTTCTACAAGCTATATTCAAAGGTATCTTCAAATTGGCTATAACAGAGCTGCTAGAATAGTAGAGAAGATGGAAGAAGATGGAATTATAAGCGAAGCAAACAATTCAGGTAAAAGACATGTTCTTAAAAAATGAAAATTATTTACTTAGTTTTCTTATAACAATTATTTTTCTTTTTTTTGTTAAAACTGTTTACGCCACAGATGATAAAAACGCTGTTTTAAATTATTTAAAATCACTTAAAAATTTTTCTGCCTCATTCATACAAAATGATGGGATAAATTTAAGTGAAGGCAGGGTATATATTGGAGAAAAAAGAGTTCGAGCTGAATATTTATCACCAACAAAAATTTTAATAGTTTTAGATGATGATAAAGCTATGTACTATAATTATGACCTTGAAGAAGATGAATTTTTTAATCCTAAAAATACAAATGCTTGGTTTTTTTATGATATTTTTAGAAACCCATATTTTTTTGAAGAAAGCTCATTAAAATTAAAAAATAATGAGTTAATAATTGAAAAAATTGGAGTTGATATTGATGAAAAAAAATTTGTAATAAAAGTATATTTTGAGAAAAATCCTTTAGTTTTAAGAGCGGTAGAAGTACTTTTTGATAATGAGTTTCTAAAACTTTCTATCTACAATCATACTTATGACGAAGAATTTGATAAAAATTTTTTTAAACTAATCAATCCTAAATTTTTAAATTAGACTGAGATTAATAATTTTTCACTCTTTGTTTTTATTTTTACACTTGTCTGTACTTTGTTCATTTTTTTTCTAATTCTTGTAAGATGGCTTTCAAGTGAATTTGTTTCAATATTAGATTTTATATTTAAAATATTTGCCTTTATAAAATGCTTACTTGTTTCTTTCTCTCTCATTAAATACTTTAATATTTCTAATTCTACCTTTGTAAGATAACAAAATGAATTATTTTTAATATTTGTAAGTTTTTCATTTTCAATAGATATATCATGAAAATGAATTTTAAAATTTTGAATAAAACTTGATACTGAGTTCTTCAAAGAATTTATTGGAATTGGCATATTTAAAAACTTAGGAAAATTATTTTGATTTAGGGGGGTTTTTTTTAAATTAGTAATTATTAAATAATTATCATTTAAATTTTGAAAATTAATTAGAGCGTTCTCATTATTATTACTTATTATAATAATGTTTGGTTGTATCTTTTGAGTATTATAATCGATTGTTTCTAATTTCATAAAAACTAAATCATATTTTGTAAAAACAGAGTTTAAAAATTTTTTAATTTTATTGTTCGAATATATGTTTAATTTATCTTTCATAATCTTTTCCCAAATAAAATTGTTCCAAGCCTAATATATGTTGGGTTAAATTGTAAAGCCACCTTATAATCATTGCTCATTCCAATACTTAGTTCACTAATTTCATTTTCATCTGCTAATAACTTTAATTTTGAAAAATGATATGTTGGATCATCATAAAAAGGTGGAATACACATCAAACCATTTATTGATAATTTCAATTCATTTTTTAAAAAAAATAAAAAATCTTTTGTGTCTTCTGGAAAAATTCCACTTTTGGTGCTTTCTTTTCCAATATTAATCTGAAGAAAAATCTTTTTATTAGCAAGCAAGTCTTTATGCTTTGAAAATTCTATAGCTATTTTTTCTCTGTCTAGTGTGTGAAAAACATCAAACAACGGTATAGCTATTTTAACTTTATTGGATTGTAATGGGCCTGTTAAATGAAGTTCAATTTTTGGGTTACTTTCTTTTAGTAATTTAAACTTATGTTGTGCTTCCTGAACCCTATTTTCACCAAAAATATGGACACCAGCATTTATTGCCTCTAATACACTTTCACGGGGGTGGTTCTTGGATATTGCAATAATTTTGGTGGAATTACTAGTTTTTTTTATGAAATCTTTGATTTCATTGTATTTTTCAGTTTTGAACATATAATTATATGTTGTAAAAAAACAACATTAATAAAAAAAATATAATAAATTATTAGGCTTTTTTTGTAATTTATTCAATTTTTAAATAATACGTTCATCAATACAAGTGTGTTACTTGTATTTAATGAATATTCATTAACTCAAAAGGAGTAATTATGAAAAAAGAACTATTAATGGGAACTGCTCTAGTTTCTACGCTTGGTGCTGCTTCAGTTGCTGAAGCTGTAACAGCTACTATGAGTGGTAACCACCAAACTGGTATGGAGTTTGATTCACCAACTGGTGGAACTGACACTAATGCTCAGATCAATGACAACAACTTTAGTGTTGCTTTATCTGAAACTACTGACGGTGGTATGACTATCTCAAGTAGCTTTTCAATTGTAAATGAATCTACTGCAAGTAGTAGTGTTGGATCTGCTGACATGGACGCTGGTTTCACTCTAGCATTTACTGATGGATCTAAGTTAGATCTACTTAACGCTGGTAACGCGTCTGGATCACATGCTGTATCTATTCCAGGTTCAGCTGGTGCAGAAGGTGTAGCTAATACATCTACTAACATGGCTCCAACTGGTTTAGACACTGGTGCAACTGCAACTGTATTTGGTGTTGAGTATCACACAGCTGCTGATTTCTTAGCAGATGGTCTAAAAGGATCTATTTCAGTATCAACTGACAGTGGTGCTGCTGCAACTTCTACATATAGAGTAGACAGTCACGTAGCAATCGGTGCTACTTATGTAACTGATTTAGGTGACTCAGCTGTAACACTTGGTGCTGGTTATTCTGCTTCTGAAGGTGCAAAAACTGGAACTAAAGTAAATGATGACAACTCAAACATGCATGTCGGTATTAGTGCCGTAACTGGTGATTTAACAGTTGCTGTTGGTTTTGCTGATGGTTCTGTTGCTGGTGTAACTGACAACGGTTCTGATGAATACACATATGAAGTTGTTAAAGCTGGTGTGAAATATGTATCTGGCGACCTAACATTTAATGTTGGTATTGCTCAAGGTGATGCAGATGATCACTCTATCGGTGGTAGTGATGGAGCTGATGACTCACAAGAAGTAACTTCTGCTAGTGTTTCATACGCTGTAGCATCAGGTGTAACTGCAATTCTTGGTTATACAACTACTGACTCTTCAAGTGAAGGTGTTGCAACTGACGATGGATCAGCTTGGTACATCGGTGCTAACATGGCATTTTAATTAAAGATTTAATATCTTTGAAAACGGCACTTTAATTAGTGCCGTTTTTTTTATGTTTTACATTTAGTCCTCAATACAATAATTATAATTAATGTTTTCAATTAGGCTAATTATTATCCCTCTCTTGCTTTTTATATATTCTTGCAATAACAACAAATCAGAAGAAGAAATGGAAGAGTTGTGGTCAAAAGCTCAAACAAAGCATGAAATAATAGAAAGATCAGGAACTAAATTTAATTCAGGCGTCGACATGGAGCTAGCATTAAGAGATGCTGAAACACGACTTCAAAGTGGTGGCGGTTTGTTTGGTGAAGGAGGGTTGAGTTTTGGAGGTTTGCTGGGTGAGGGAGATGGTAAAAATGATTCAACCGCTTCTCTTAGTATGCCAGTAAATACTTATTTGTGGAGAGGCGCTCTAAATACTATTGATTTTATGCCGATAAGTTCAGCTGATCCAATTGGCGGTACAATTATTACAGATTGGTACTCAACATCTAATAATGAAAACGAAAGGTGTAAGCTTAATATTTTTATTTCTGGAAAAAAATTAAGTACCGAAAACCTTAAAGTAACATCTTTTTGTCAAGAGTATAAAAATCTAAAATGGATAAATAAAAATATTGATAGTGAAAATAATAATAAAATTGAGAATGCTATACTAAACAAAGCAAAAAAACTAAGACTGCAATCAAGTTAAAAAGTGTCATCAAGATACAATCATAAAGTAATTGAAAAAAAGTGGCAAAAGATTTGGTCCACAAATAACGTTTTCAAAACTTCTAAAAATAGCAAAAAGAAAAAATATTATGTTTTAGAAATGTTTCCTTATCCTTCAGGAAAAATTCATATGGGTCACGTAAGAAATTATACATTAGGTGATGTTGTGGCAAGATACAAAAAAATGAAAGGTTTTAATGTACTTCATCCTATGGGCTGGGATGCTTTCGGTCTGCCTGCAGAAAATGCAGCATTAACTGAAAAAAAACATCCTAAAGAGTGGACTTATCAGAACATTAAAACAATGAAAAATCAACTTTTGCAAATGGGATTATCTTTAGATTGGGATAGAGAAATAGCTACGTGCCACCCAGATTATTATAAACACGAACAGAAGTTTTTCATTGATATGTTTAAGGCTGGCCTGGCCTACAAAAAAGAGGCAGAAGTAAATTGGGATCCAGTAGACAAAACCGTTCTTGCCAATGAACAAGTTATAGATGGTAGGGGGTGGCGATCTGGTGCGATAGTTGAAAAGAAAAATTTATCTCAGTGGTTTTTAAAAATAAGTAAATATTCAGATGAACTTTTAAATGACTTGGATAAATTAGATAATTGGCCAAATAAAGTTAAAATTATGCAATCTAACTGGATTGGTAAATCAACTGGAGCAGAAATTGATTTTAAAATCAATAACTCAGAAAAAAAAATAACTATTTTTACAACTAGACCCGATACTATATTTGGGGCGACATTCATTGCAATATCAAGAGAGCATGAACTAGCAATTGATATTTCGAATAAAAATAATGATCTTAAAAAATTTATTAAAGATTGTGAAAACTTAAACCACGAGAAAGAAAAAAGGGGTTTTAATACTGATTTGCTGGTTAATCATCCGTTTATTAAGGGAAAAAAATTACCAGTTTTTGTTGCAAATTTTGTTTTGAAAGAATATGGCCTAGGCGCTATATTTGGTTGCCCTGCTCACGACCAGAGAGATTTAGATTTTGCAAATGAGTATAGTCTTGAAGTAATCCCTGTTGTAAAACCAAATAATGTTAAAGAAGACTCTTTCAAAATAAACACCGAGGCTTTCACTGATGATGGTATCATTGTAAATTCAGAATTTTTAAATGGACTAAGTGTAGAAAAAGCTAAAGCTAAAATTATAACTGAGATTGAAAAGAAAAAAATTGGAAGAAAAAAAATAAATTTTAAGTTAAGAGACTGGGGTATTTCAAGACAAAGATTTTGGGGTTGTCCAATACCTATTATTTATAGAGAAGATGGAGAAATATTGCCCGTTGAAGAAAAAGATCTT
>CACKQA010000015.1 GCA_902602135.1 uncultured Alphaproteobacteria bacterium | reverse complement strand
GTAAAATTCATTTTCTTTTTTTAAGGACATATATTGTTCATTGTATTGAGCATTAAGATTTTTAAGACTGAAATATTTCAGTAATCCCCTCTCACCATTTATAAGAAAATAGAGAAGATAAACAAATAGAAAAAAAGTAAACAAAAACGATAAATAGAAGTAAAATTTATTTTTTAAAACTAAAGATTTATTCATTTATTATATAAATAACATATTTAAGATCGAAACTGTCAATTATTTATTATTTAAGATAGATGAACCAGCATAATTTGCTTTATCTTGTAATGCTTCTTCAATTCTTAACAATTGATTATACTTTGCTGTTCTATCTGTTCTAGATAATGATCCTGTTTTAATTTGACCTGCTGAGACACCAACTGATAAATCAGCAATCGTCGTATCTTCAGTCTCACCAGAACGATGTGAAATAATAGTAGTGAAATTATTTTCTTTTGCTAATTTAATCGACTCCAAAGTTTCTTTTA
Organism: uncultured Alphaproteobacteria bacterium; assembly: GCA_902602135.1. GTDB lineage: Bacteria > Pseudomonadota > Alphaproteobacteria > HIMB59 > CACPNW01. The sequence goes on along the minus strand of CACKQA010000015.1, from coordinate 20,557 downwards.
GAGTACCTATTTGATTTACTTTTACTAAAATAGAATTACCCGCACCCTCTGCAATACCTTTTTGTAATCTTTTTTTATTTGTAACAAATAAATCATCGCCAACTAACTGAACTTTTTTTCCTATTGTTGATGTTAAATTAGACCAACCATCCCAATCATCCTCTGACATTCCATCTTCAATAGAATAAATTGGATAAGCATTTACCAATTTCTCTAAATATTTTATCATCTCATCAGAAGACAAAACAATTTTTTCTCCCTGTAAATCATATTTATTATTTTTGTAAAATTCAGTTGATGCAACATCAAGTGAGAGATAAATATCTTTTCCAGGATTAAAACCTGCATCCTCCACTGATTTCAAAACAGTTTCTATGACTTCACTAGAACTATTTATGTTAGGAGCAAATCCACCTTCATCACCAACATTTGTATTTAAGCCTTTTGATTTTAAAAGTGACTTTAATGAATGAAATATTTCGCAACCATATTGAAGTGCGTCTGAAAAATTATTTGCACCTATAGGTGCAACCATAAATTCTTGAATATCAACGTCATTATCTGCATGTGATCCTCCATTAATAATGTTCATCATTGGAACTGGAAGACTCACTGTATGTTCTTTACCAAGAAAAGAATAAAGTTCATGACCTTCAGAAGAAGCTAAACATTTTGCAAAAGCTAAGCTTGCAGCAAGTGTTGCATTAGCGCCTAGGTTAGATTTATTTTCCGTACCATCAAGTTCTAATAAAAAATCATCAAAAGAAGAAATATCTTCAAATGATTTTCCAACTAGTTCATTAGAAATTTTATCATTGATATTTCCTACTGCTTTCAAAACTCCTTTACCTTTGTATATAGTTTTATCATTATCTCTCAATTCTAGAGCCTCATGCACTCCAGTAGATGCTCCACTTGGAACCGCAGCTCTTCCAAAAATAGAATTTTCAAACTCTATATCGCATTCAACAGTTGGATTTCCTCTGCTATCTATTATTTGTCTTGCTTTTATATTTGTTATTTTAGGCATGGTTTTTCGCTATATCATCAAATTTCTTAAGTTGAATTAATAAATTTTTTAAATCTTTTATATTAATCATGTTTGGTCCATCGCTAGGGGCATTATCTGGGTCATTATGTGTTTCTAAAAATAAACCAGCTACACCAATAGAAATAGCAGCTTTACATAAAGAAGGAATATGTTCTCTTTGACCGCCACTTTTATCACCTAATCCTCCTGGTTGTTGAACGGAATGAGTTGCATCAAAAATTACCGGGTATTCATATCTTTTCATAATATCTAAACCTTTAAAATCATTTACTAGTGTGTTGTAACCAAAAGATGTTCCTCTTTCAGTTATCATAATGTTTTTATTATTTGTAGCTTCTATCTTGTTAAAAATATTTTTAACGTCAGTTGGTGATAAAAATTGACCTTTTTTAACATTAATAATTTTATTTGTATTACCTGCAGCTAATAATAAATCTGTTTGACGGCATAAAAAAGCAGGTATTTGGAGAATATCAATAATGCTATCTTGATTTAATTGATTACATTGCTCTTCATTATGGACATCGGTTAGTATTGGTAAATTTAAATTAGTTTTAATTTTTTCAAATATTTTTAATGCGTCATCAAGCTTAATACCTCTGTCACTATTAATACTTGATCTATTTGCCTTATCAAAACTAGATTTAAAAATTAAATTAATACCAATATCATCACATATTTTATGTAGCTGTTCTGCAATCATCAGTGAGTGACTTTCATTTTCTATTACGCATGGACCTGCAATTAAAACAAATGGAGAATTATTTGAAATAGAAAAATTTTTTAAATTGATATTAATCATTAATTGCAGCCTTTATAAATGATACGAAAAGAGGGTGAGGATCTAATGGTCTTGATTTTAACTCTGGATGAAATTGAACTCCTATAAACCATTTATGTTTTTTACTCTCAAGCACTTCAGGTAATAATCCATCTGGTGACATACCACTGAAATAATAACCTTTGTTTTCAAATTTTGATAGAAATTTCTGGTTTACCTCGTATCTATGTCTATGTCTCTCACTAATTACTTTATTTTTATATATTGAAAAGATTTTTGAATTTTTTTTCAAAACAGCTTTGTATGCTCCAAGACGCATTGTTCCACCTTTGTCACTATTTTTATCTCTTTTTTCGATCTTATTTTTATTTACCCATTCTGTCATTAACCCTACAACTGATTTAGTAGTTTTCTTAAATTCTGAAGAATGAGCGTTTTTAATTTTTAGTACATTTTGTGCTATTTCAATAACAGCTAATTGCATGCCAAGACATATTCCAAAAAAAGGAATATTGTTTTCTCTAGCATATTTGATGGCATTAATTTTTCCATTAATACCTCGAATACCAAAACCGCCTGGAATTAGAATTCCATAACAACCTTTTAATTTTTTAATTAAACTAACGTTGTTTTCTTTTTCAGAATTAATCCATTGAATATCTACATCAGCAGAATTTTCTATACCTCCGTGAACCAGTGCTTCATTAAGTGATTTATAACTATCTTTAAGATTTGTGTATTTTCCTACTACTGCAATTTTTACTTTATGTTTTCTTATTTTAATTTTTTTTTGAAGATCGATCCAAGGTTTTAAATTTAATTTATGATTTTTTGGCTTAAAACCCAATTGTTTAAGCAGAGCTTCATCCAAACCATATTTAGAATATAATGAAGGAACTTCATAAATTGAATTAGCATTCAATGCAGGAATTACCGACTCTTTTTTAACATTACAAAATAAAGATATTTTAGAAATTGAATCATTATCAATTGGTTGTTCAGATCTACACATAATGATATCTGGTTGAATACCAGCATTGAGAAGTTCTTTAACTGAATGTTGAGTAGGTTTCGTTTTTAACTCACCTGCTGAACTTAAATATGGAATATAAGTCATATGAATTAATGCCGATGAAATATTTTTATCATTTCTTATTTGTCTTATTGCTTCTAAAAAAGGTAAAGATTCAATATCTCCAACTGTTCCTCCTATTTCATAAATTGCGATATCTTCATTTTTTAAATCACTATTAATAAATGATTTAATTTCATTGGTAACATGAGGAATTACCTGAATTGTTGAACCAAGGTAATCTCCCTTCCTTTCTTTTAGAAGAACATTGGAATAAATCTTACCTGACGACACGCTATCTGATTGTTTAGCAGACTGATTTGTGAATCTTTCATAATGACCTAGATCTAAATCAGTTTCTGCACCATCATCAGTAACGTAAACTTCTCCATGTTGATATGGGCTCATTGTTCCTGGATCCACATTTAGATATGGATCTAACTTTCTTATCCTTACTTTAAATTTTCTACTTTTTAGAAGAGTTGCTAGTGAGGCTGAAGCTATACCTTTTCCAAGAGATGACGCGACACCACCCGTAATAAAAACAAAATGCATTACGGAATACCGTGATACATAATAGATCTATTTATAGCAAGATATAATTAATTATTTTCTGGTATAGATGGTTCTTCAGAAGTTTCTTCAGTATTAATTGACGGAAGTGACTCTAATACATTTCGATCTGATCCAACAGAAGCCGTTATTGTTAGTACAACACTCATAATCATGAATAAAGTTGCTGTAATAGCTGTTAATCTTGAAAGAAGATTAGCTGATCCTCTAGCTGACATCATTCCACCAAAAGTTCCTCCACCAAGACCCAATCCTTCATTATCAGATCCTTGTAACAAAACTAGAATTACAAGTGCTATTGCTAAAATAAGCTGGATTACTATTAGAGTTGTCATTCGATGGCTTATATTTATTAGATTTGATTTATCAAGATATAATTATATTGAATTCATCTACTTTTAGGGAAGCTCCACCAATTAAACAACCATCAACATGATATAAATCATTAATTTCTTTAGAATTTGCAGATTTTACAGAACCTCCATAGAGAACCTTAAAATTCCTAAATTTTGTATCAAAATTTTTAATTAATTCGTGAACTTTATCTATCTCATCCAAAGTTGGTGTAAATCCTGTTCCTATTGCCCAAACTGGTTCATAAGCAATTAGCGCATTTTGATGATTTGCTAAATTTGGAATACTATCTTTAATTTGTGTATATAAGATTTCTTCTGTTAGGTTTTTTTCTTTCTGCTCTAAGGTTTCACCTATACATATCACTGGTATAATATTTTCCTCAATAAGGTTTGTGCATTTAACGTTTACATTATTATTTGTTTCTGCAAAGTATTGTCTTCTTTCAGAATGTCCAACCAAACAAAAATCAATATTATTATCTCTCAGCATTAGGGCAGATAATTCTCCTGTGTACGCGCCCTCTTTATAAAAGGAGACATCTTGTGCGCCACAAAATAAGTTTTCATTATTTCCTTTTAGTGATTTTAAGTAAATTGAAGGTGAGCAGATAATCGTACAATTATTAGAATTAACATTTAATTTTTGATAATAATCTTTTAAAAATGAATAATTTCCGTTTAATTTCCAATTTGCTATAAAAATAGAGGAATATTTATCAAGATTTATCATAATTACTTTTATTTATAGAAACTAATATTATAGAAGCAATAGAAATTTTATGAGAACCTTTAGAAAATCATGGATTGGTGTAGGATTAGCTATTCTTTTTGGTGCAAGCTTATTTTTCTTTAGAGGGCAAGAAAGATATTCCAATTTATTTAATTCTGATAATTTTGTTGCTGATGTTTCTGGTACACATATTTCAACGACAAAATTCATGCGTTCAATGGATTTAAATATTAATCAATTTTCTCAAATGATTGGAAGTAAATTAACTGGTGATCAAATTAGAAGCTTCCAAGTTCACCAAATTGCACTTCAAAATTTAGTGAACAATGCAATTTTTGAAAATGAGTTTGATAAAATAAATTTTATTTTAGATGATACAACAATTGCAAAAGAAACAAAAAAAAATTTTCCAGATCTATACATCAATAATAAATTAGATGATGAAATGCTGAATACTTTTTTAAGAAGAAACGGTTTAAAAATTGAAGATCTTGTAGATTTAATAAATTACGAAACTAGAGCTAATATATTTGATAACCTTTTCTTTCAAAAAAATTATCCGTTACAATTGCAAATAAATTTTAATAAATACGATAATCAGATTAGAGAAATTGAGTTACTTGAAATACCTTACGACGAAATTAAACTAGAAAACTACAACAAAGATCAAATTACAAAAGATAATAAAGAACTTTTAGATTATTTTAATAACAACTCTGCTGAATATATGACAAAGGAAGAGAGAGATATTTCATATATTTTAATCAATAAAAATGATTTTAGAGATAATTTTTCACCTTCAGAAAGTAGTCTTCAAGAATATTATAAAAATAATAAAAAACTGTTCATTAATTTAGAAGAGAGAAGCTTTAGACAATTTAATTTTAAATCAAAAGAAGAAGCAGATGAGTTTAAAATTACTATTTCTGGCAAATCTAATGAAGAAATTATTAATTATGCAGAAGAAAATAATATAATTTTTAATGAATTCCAAAATGTTAACAAAAATAAAGTTTTAGAACAACTTGCAAACGAGATTTTTGAGTTATCCAAAGGAAGTATGTCGGATGTAGTCCAGACTACCTTAGCATATCATATAATTATTTTGGATGAAATTTTCCCAGAAAAAGAATTAAAATTTGATGAAGTTAAGGATGAAATAAATAATACATTAACCAATTTTGAATTAGATAATTACTTCAATGAATTAAAATCAAGCCTCAATCAACAAATACTTGATGGATTTTCAATTACTGAAATAGCAAATCAAAATAATCTTAAATTAATTAATAAGAAAAAAATTATAAATAATAATAATCAAGATGACTCTAATTTAAGCAATGTAATTTCATTTTCTTTTACCCAAAATAAAGATTTTGTTAGTGATTTAGTAGACATCGATAATGATACTTCCTTTATTGTAAATATCGATGGCATATATCCCTCAGAAATAGAGAGTATTGATAATATTTTTGATAGTGTTTTAAATGATTTTATGTTTACAAAAAAAACTGAACAAGCAGAAAATATTTTTGAAAAAAATAAAGATGTTTTTGAGAATATAAGTAAATTTTATGCAACTAATCTGGAAAATTTAACTTTATCTTTAAGTGATAATGATAAATTGCCAATATCTTTTAAACAAAAAATTTTTGAAACTGATGTTGATAAAGTAGCTTTTGGATCTGATGAAAATGCTATTTATTTTGCTAATATTAAAATTATAAAGATGCCTGAAGAAGGTAAAAATACTTCAAACCTTAATTTAATAAGCGATTTAAAAACAGCTTTTGGTAGTGAGATTATTAAGACAAAAGAAATATCATTTAATGATGAACTTATAAATGGTCTTTTATCTCAATATAAATGAGCGTACAAAAAAAAAAATTTATAAGCCAATATAACAAAGGCTTGCCTCAGATATTAAAAAAAAATCTCATTGCTGATATTGAAACACCATTTTCATCATTATTAAAAATTAGTAAATCAGAAAAATATTCCTTTCTTTTAGAGTCAGTGGAAGGTGGAAGTAAAAAAGGACGTTACTCATTGCTTGGTTGTGATCCAGATTTAATTTGGAAAGTTGAAAAAGGTAAAGCAAAAATTAAATATTTAGATCATAATTTTGATTACAAACTAGATCATAAGCCAATTCGTAGCCTTAAAGAACTTGTAAAAATTTCAAAATTTAAAAGTAATGAAATTGATGTTCCTTTTCCAACTCTAGTTGGATACTTAGGATATCCAATGATACAATATATTGAAAACATTAAACTTAACAATAAGGATAATATAAAAATGCCTGATGCAATTTTGATCAGGCCAAAAATAGTTGCGGTTTTTGATAATATTAAAGATATTATTTCCTTAATGACAGTTACTTATCCAAGTAAAAAAATTTCAGCAGAAAATGCCTATAGAAAAAATAAATTATTAATTGAGAAAACAATTAAGAAGTTAGAAAAGAGTATTTTAAAACCTGCTCAAAATAAAAATAAAAAATCTAATTTAAAATTTAAATCAAATTTCAAAAAAGAACAATTTTATAAAATTGTAAGTAAAGCAAAAGAATATATTAAGAATGGAGACATTTTCCAAGTTGTGCCTTCACAGAGATTTGAAACAAAATATAATTTAAAGGCAGTCAATCTTTATAGATCATTAAGACGACTAAACCCATCTCCTTATCTAGTAAATCTTAACTTTGATAAAATTGGCCTTGTTGCATCTAGCCCAGAATTAATGGTTCAATTAAGAAACAAAAAGGTTACGATAAGACCAATTGCCGGAACAAGAAAAAGAGGAAAGAATGCCTCAGAAGATCTGTTTCTATCTAAAGATTTACTGAATGATAAAAAAGAACTAGCAGAACACTTAATGCTTTTAGATTTAGGAAGGAACGATGTTGGGCGAGTTTCAAAAAAAGGAACAGTGAATGTTACTGAAAAGATGATAATAGAATATTATTCTCATGTAATGCATATCGTTTCAAACGTTGAGGGTAAAATAGAAAATAATTTAGATGCTCTAGATGCTTTAATGGCTGGTTTTCCAGCAGGCACAGTTTCTGGCGCGCCAAAAATAAGAGCGATGGAAATCATAGAGGAACTTGAAAATTTAAATAGAAGTTTTTATGCTGGCTGTATGGGTTATTTTGATTCTAATGGAGACATGGATACCTGTATTAGTCTAAGGACTGGGCTTGTAAAAGACAATAAATTATACATTCAGGCTGGTGCTGGAATAGTTTATGATTCTGTCCCAAAAAATGAACATCAAGAAATTTTGAATAAAGCTGGTGCTTTAATGGCAGCTGCTGAGGATTCATACAAATTCGATATATGATATTATTAATAGATAATTATGATAGTTTTACTTACAATGTAAAACACTACTTACTAGATTTAAATCAAAAGGTTGTTGTTTTTAGAAATGACAAAATTTCTATAAATAAAATTCTAAAATTAAAACCTAAATCAATAGTTATTTCACCAGGTCCATGTACTCCAAATGAAGCAGGTATGAGTCTTAATGTCGTTACAGAGTTATCAAAACAATTTCCTATACTTGGTATTTGCCTAGGACATCAAACTATTGGTCAAGCTTTTGGAGGTAAAATTGTTAAATGCAAAGAAATCATGCATGGAAAAGTTGACACAATTAATCACTTTGGCCACTTAATATTTAAAAATGTAGAAAGAAAATTTAAAGCTACTAGATATCATTCTCTAATAATTGATAAAAAAACTATGCCTAAAGATTTTTTAATTACTGCTGAAACAAATAATAAGATTATAATGGGTATTGCACATAAAAAATTACCAATATTTGGTCTCCAATTTCATCCAGAAAGTATAGGCACTGATACGGGTAAAATTATTTTAAAAAACTTTTTAAACTTAGCAAAATAATGGATCAAACTTTAATATTAAATAAAATTCTCGAACAACAAAGCCTGAATATTGAAGAGAGTATGTACATATTTAATAAAATTATGAGTGGGGAATTAGATGATATTAAAATTACATCTATACTCATTGGCCTAAAGTTAAAAGGTGAAACAAAAGAAGAAATTATTGGTGCAGCTAAAGTAATGAGAGAGAAATCTCTAAAAATAAACTCTCCACAAAATACAATTGATACTTGTGGTACCGGCGGAGATATGAAAGACACATTAAACATATCAACAAGTGCCGCCATAGTTGCTGCAAGCGCTGGTGTTACTATAGCAAAGCATGGCAATCGCTCAGTTAGTTCAAAATCAGGCTCTGCAGATATGCTGGAAAAAATAGGTTATAAGATTACAAATAATCTAGAAGATTTAGAAAACTCATTATCCAATAAAAATTTTTGCTTTTTATTTGCTCAAAATCATCATTCTGCCATGAAGAATGTAATTAACGTTCGTAAGAATTTAGCTACACGTACAATTTTTAACTTATTGGGTCCTCTTACAAATCCTGCTAAAGCAAGCAAACAGCTTCTAGGTGTCTATTCAAGAGATTTAGTTTCTATACATTGCAATTGCTTAAAAGAACTAGGCTCTGAAAAAGCTATGGTTGTTCACGGGTTGGATGGTTTAGATGAAATAAGTTTATCCGACAATACACTAATAAATGAATTGAAAGATAATAAAGTTCTGGAATATAGTTTTGATCCAAGAGACTATGGTTATGATTTAATTAAATTAGAAGATATAAAAGGTGGAGATCCAGAATATAATGCAAATTGCTTTAATAAAATGATTAACGGCGATTATAGAGAATTTCAAATGATTGTAGAAATAAATGCAGGAGCGGCAATATATTTATCCAATTTAAGAAATAATCTAAAAGATAGTTTTGAATTAGCAAAAAAAACAATACAGGAAGGAGTTACAAAAAATTTTGTAAACTCACTAATTAATGAGTAATATACTTCAAAAAATTTGTGAAGATAAATCTAAAGAATTAGAAGAAACAAAAAAAAGATGTTCTTTTAATACATTAGAAAAATTAATTTCCCCAAAATTAGAGAAACGTGAATTTAAAGAAAAATTATTTTCAGCTCAAAAAAATAAAAAAAATTTTATAATTGGTGAAGTAAAAAAACAAAGCCCAAGTGCAGGTGAAATAATTTCAGATTACAAACCAGAAGATGTTGCTATTTTATATGAGAGATCAGGTGTTGGAGCATTATCGATTTTAACAGAAAGTAAATATTTTTTAGGCAATATTGATCACTTATCTCTGGTTAAAAAGAAAACAAATTTACCTATTTTAAGAAAAGATTTTATTATTGATAAATATCAAATTTTAGAAAGTAAGATTTATCAAGCAGATTGTATTTTGTTAATTTTATCAATACTATCTGATGAACAAGCCTTGGAATTTATAAATTATGCAAATGAACTAAAATTAGATTGTATAATAGAGATTCATGATGAAGGCGAACTTAAAAGAGCTATTAAATTAGACTACCCTGTAATTGGAATTAATAATAGAAATCTTAAAAGTCTTGAAATCAATTTAAATAACTCAATAAATTTGAATCAAAATTTAACAAATGATTATATTTTAATTGCAGAGAGTGGGATTAAAAATTCTGATGATATAAAAAAATTTAATTCAACTGGAATATATAATTTTTTAATTGGAGAAAGTTTATTAAAATCTAAAGATAAAGAAAAGAAAATTGGAGAATTACTTTTAAATGAGTCATATTAATAAAAAAGGAAATCCTTATATAATTGACATATCAAATAAAGATATCACAGAAAGATTAGCAGTTGCCTCAGGTGAAATTAAATTTGATAAAGAAACGTATAAAAAAATAAAATCATTTGAAACTAAAAAAGGGAACCTTGAAAAAACTGCAATTATTGGTGGCATTATGGGAGCAAAAGAAACTTCAAGATTGATACCGCTTTGTCATAATATTCCAATCAATCACATAAATATTGAGGTTATAAAAAATGATAAAAAATTAAGTCTTATTGTCAAAAGTACAGTTAAAACAAACGCAAATACTGGTGTGGAAATGGAGGCATTAACCGCCGTTACAATTAGCTGTCTTACAATTTATGATATGTGTAAGTACTTAAATAAAAAAATTAAAATACAAAATATACATCTGTTGTCAAAAACAGGTGGTAAATCTAATATTTAAATAACTGAAAAATATATATTTTTATATTTGTTCTTGTTTTGATCTTAAAGAACATATATAGAACGATAATGCTTACAAAAAAACAAAAAGAGCTATACGACTATTTAAAAAATTACATTTCAAGTAATGAAATCTCCCCTTCTTTTGAGGAAATGAAAAGTGCAGTTAATCTTAAATCAAAGTCAGGTATTCATAGATTAATAACAAGTCTAGAAGAAAGAGGTTTTATTAAAAGATTAAAGCACAAAGCAAGAGCAATGGAAATTATTAATAAGGATAATATTGATAATGAAAATTCTTTGTCAAACAGCATTAATATCCCATTAATTGGTGCAATAGCTGCAGGTGAAGCAATAGAAGCTATTGAAAATGCTGATGAATTTGTTTCTGTACCATCTTCAATGACGTCACCGAATGCTAAATATTTTGGATTAAAAGTAAAAGGTCTATCTATGATAGATAAAGGAATATTTGACGGTGATATTGCTGTGATAAAAAAGACAAATAATGTTGAAAATGGAAAAATTGCAGCTGTTATTACACAAGATAACGAGGTTACTCTAAAAACTGTTAAATTTGATCGAAACAAGGTCTTGTTAATTCCTGCTAATCAAAGTTTTCAGACAAAGGAATATGAAGCAGGTGAAATCCAAGTCCAAGGGACTTTATCTGGTATTATAAGAAAATATAATTAATAGTTTATCTTAATATTAAGATGACTATTTTAAAAACACGCTTTGCACCCTCTCCTACTGGCAATCTACATCTTGGAAGTGCTAGAACTGCTTTAATTAATTATATTTTAAGTAAGAAATCAGCATCATCTAAATTCTACTTGAGAATTGAAGATACAGATCATGAAAGATCAAAACAAGAATACACAGATAACATAATTAATTCTTTAAAATGGCTTGGGCTTAATTGGGATGAGAAAATTCAAGTTCAATCTAAAAGATTATCAAGGCATCAAGAAATTGCTAGAGAATTACTTCAAAAAAAACAAGCTTTTAAATGTGCATGTTCTGAAGAAAAAATAGCTAATCAAAGAAAGTTAATTAAAGAAAATAAAAATTATTCTAAAAAAATATGTACTAAATGTAAAAATGATAATGATATTCAAAGTAAAAATGAAGGTTTTGTAGTTAGATTAGATGTGCCAGATAAAGGCAATTTAAAAATTAAAGATACAATTCAAGGAGACGTTACAGTAGCAAATTTAGAGTTAGATGATTTTATTTTACTAAGAAAAGACCAATCACCCACGTATATGTTATCTGTAGTAGTGGATGATCATGATTTAGGAATCAATTATATTATTAGAGGTGACGATCATTTTATTAATACTTTTAGACAATACTACATATATAAATTTATGAATTGGGATGTACCTCAATATGCTCACATTCCTCTTATTCATGGAGAAGATGGAACAAAATTATCAAAAAGACATGGGGCAGTTAATATTTTAGATTTGAAAAATGATGGATATTTAAAAGAAGCTATTATTAATAACCTTATACTTTTAGGTTGGTCAAATAACAAAGAGAAATCAGAAACTATTGAATTAGATGAAATAATTGAAAATTTTGAAATATCAAATTTATCTAAATCATCTAGTATATTTAGTTTTGATAAATTAGATTTTTTCAATAATTTTTATTTAAGAAAAGAAAACGGAATAGAAGAATTCATAAACTTTTGTGAAAGTGATGTTGAATTAAATAAATATCTAGAAAAAGATGATACAAAAATGAAAAATATTTTTAATGTTTATAAAAAAGATATCAAAAAACTAAGTGATTTGAACGATTTAATTAAAGTATATTTTGATGAAAATTATAAAATAAATAAGACAGAGGAACAGCCTTTAGAATTTGATAGTTTTTTTAAGGAATTTTTAAATTTAATTGCAGAAATAGATGATTGGAATAGAGATAATATTCAAAATACCATCAATGATTTTTTAAAAAATAATCAAATTAAATTCCCCGTTTTAGGTAAACCAATTAGATTTTTATTAATAAATTCCTATCAAGGGCCTTCAATTTCTGATATTTTTGTAATATTAGGTAAAAAAGATACTATTAAAAGATTAAATCAATATAGAGACAATTAAATATGGCTGATTACGAAGATAAAAAAGTTAACGATAAACAGTTTACTCTATTCAACAATGAGAGTGGTAAATCGTATCAAATTCCACTTATTGAAAGTAAAGATGGTCCAAATGTTTTGGATATTCGTAAACTTTATCAAGAAACTGGTTTATTTACTTTTGATCCAGGTTTTACTTCAACTGCATCCTGTGAATCAGAAATAACTTACATAGATGGTGAAAAAGGAATTTTACGTCATAGGGGATATGATATTCATGATTTAGCTTCAAAAAGTGAATTTCTTGAAGTTTGTTATCTTTTACTTCACGGTGAATTACCGTCCCCTGAAGACAAGCAGAAATTTAAAGATGTAATAACAAATCATACAATGTTGCATGAGCAACTAGTAAATTTATACAGAGGTTTTCGAAGAGATGCTCATCCTATGGCGATTATGGTAGGTGTTGTTGGTGCACTTTCGGCCTTTTATCATGACAGTACTGATTTTTCAGACATTAATCAAAGAATGATTGCCTGTCACAGATTAATAGCAAAAATTCCAACAATAGGTGCAATGGCTTATAAATATTCCATTGGTCAACCATTTGTTTATCCAAGAAATGATCTTTCTTATGCTGAAAATTTTTTATACATGACATTTTCTGTGCCATCAGAAGATTATAAGGTGAGTCCAAAAATTGTAAGAGCAATGGATAGATTTTTTACCTTACATGCTGATCATGAACAAAATGCATCAACTTCAACAGTAAGATTGGCAGGTTCATCTGGTGCAAATCCTTTTGCTTGTATTGCTGCTGGTATTGCATCTTTATGGGGACCAGCTCATGGCGGAGCTAATGAAGCAGTAATTAAAATGTTAGAAGAGATTGGTGATGTATCAAATATACAAAAATTTATTGATAAAGCGAAAGATAAAAATGACTCTTTTAGATTAATGGGTTTTGGGCATAGAGTTTATAAAAACTATGATCCAAGGGCCACTGTGATGAAAGAGAGTGCGCATGAGGTTTTAGAAGAGTTAAATATGCAAGATGATCCATTGCTTAAAATTGCAATAGAATTAGAAAAAATAGCCCTGAAAGATGAATACTTTATTAGTAAAAAATTATTCCCAAATGTAGATTTCTATTCAGGTATAATTCTAAAAGCATTAGGTTTCCCTACAAGCATGTTTACTGTGCTATTTGCAATAGGAAGAACGGTAGGATGGATATCACAATGGAAAGAAATGATAGAAGATCCTATTAATAAAATTGGCAGACCTCGTCAATTATACACTGGTTATAAAGCTAGGCCTTATCAAGTTGAGTCTTCTAGAGAAAAAAAATCAATTTTTAATTGGCTTTGGAAGAAGGATTAATTAACTTATTTATACGATTAACACTAACATCATAAGGACTAAAATCATTAACAATTTCTTTAAGATACATATTAATTGAGTTAATTTGAGTTTTTTGTTTTTTTCTATCATTAAATAAATCTAGAAAAATATTTAATAACTTTTTTTCATTTAAATTTGAGTTAACAATTTCTGGAATAATCATTTGATTACTTATAATATTTATAAGATTTGCAAATTTCACTCTTACAAAAGGCTTTATTAAAATTTCTGTGAAATAATTAAGTTTATAGATTACTATTTGAGGAATATTCCTTTTGGCAATTTCTAAAGAAGCAGTACCAGAGCAAGTTATACTTATGTAAACATCTTGATAATATTCATCAAATTTACTCATATCAGTTGAGATTATAGTCTCAGTTTTCCATTTCTTAGTATTTTCTTTAATTAAAGAGGCAAGATGAGGTAAGGTTGGAATAAATATTTTATAATTCAGATTATTCTTAGATATATATTTTTCAATATAACTGAAATATTTCATAAGTTTTAATACTTCATTTTGTCTACTACCTGGTAAAAAAGAGAGGTACTTATATTTACCTTTATTCTCTCTTTTTTTTATATGAAAAATTGGATGCCCAATAAAAGTTTTATTTAGATTATCAAAATTGAAATATTTTTTTTCAAAATTAAACAATAGAAAAATTTCATCAAAAATATTTGCAAATTTCCGTGCCCTATATAATCTCCAAGCCCAAACAGTTGGAGCAACTACATGTATTATTTTATTTTTGTAATTTAATTTTCTTAATTGGTTTACAAGGTTATAATTAAAATCTGGTGAGTCTATGGTTATAACTAAATCATAATCATTTTTAATAATATGGTTTTTTAATCTTCTTATCATTTTTAAATATTTTGAAATTGAAAGTATTATTTCAAAAAACCCAATAGATTTAAATTCTGATAAATCATAAATTTTATTAGAAATATATTTTTCGGATTGTTTGCCACAAACTCCATCAAATTGGTATTTATCTATATTCATTCTTGATAAAATATTTGAGCAAATATTTTCTCCAGATTGTTCAGTACAACAAACAAAAATTTTTATTTTTTTCAATTTAGATCGACTGATGAGATAAATAAGTTATTTTGACTAGCATAATCAATAATTTTTTTCTTATCTAAAATTAAACACTTATTTTTTTGCAAAAATACGCCTTCATAATTATATTTTTTTAAATTTTTCATTGTATCTAAGCCAATTAAAGGAATATCAATTAGATTACTCTGGTTTTGTTTTGAAAATTTAAATAGTACACCATTATCATCTTTTCTTTTATATTCTTTGCATCTTTTTAACAATTCATCTGTTCCTTCTATAGCCTCTAATCCTAAAACTAATTGATTTTGAATTATCATTGCCTGACCTACATCCAATTTTTTATAAATTTGATATATTGATTTTGCTTTTTTTAAATTCAGAATTGCATTTTTAGAAGGCTTGATTTTTGTTAAATTTATTTCAGTTGAGAATAATTCCTTGCAGTATTTGGTCCAATTAAAAAAAATATATCCTTTAGTTTCAAAGTATTTTTTCAAACTCATTAAAAGATTATTGTCACCTTTTTTTTCTAATAAAAGACTTTTAGCAAGTAACAATGTCGGCAAATCAAAACCTAAATCTTTAATACCAGGTCTTTTTATACTTCCTGCAAATATTATATGTTTTATTTTGTTTGAATCCAAAACTTTAAAGATTTTTTTTACTGATAAGATATCTAAATCTACAACATGATGATTGTTATAAAATTTATTATTTTTATTATTTAAAGATAAAAATATAACATCATAATTTTTACTTAATAGTGATTTACCAATATATAAAGGCAAATTACCATTCCCAGCAATTATTCCTATTTTAGTCATTGTCAAAAGTAGTAATACCTCTTTTTGAATTTGAGTTCAGAAATTCAATTACTTCCTTAATTTCTAAAATTTCAGAACTTTCAACTAATTTATTTTTAATATTATTTTCAATTGTATCATTTTTATCAAAAATTATATTTATAAGATTTTTAATTTCATTGATTGCATTAGATGTTAAGCCTTTTCTTTTTAAACCAATGAGATTTAGGCTTTTTAAATTTTCTCTTATTCCTGTGTACAAACCATATGGAATAATATCTTTTTCAACGCCACTCATACCACCAATCATTGCAAATTTCCCAATTCTGACAAATTGATGTATTGCTGAATTGCCACCTAAAATTGCATTATTATCTATTTCTACATGTCCTGCTAAAGTAGCATTATTTGCTAGAATAACATTTGATTTAATTTTACAATCATGCGCTACATGAGAACCCACCATAAATAGGCAATTGTCATCTATTATTGTGTTTAATCCCCCACCAGATGTTCCTGGATTAACTGTAACATTTTCTCTAAATTTATTATTACTACCAATATTTAAATAAGATTTTTCATTACTATATTTTAAGTCTTGAGGTTCAGAACCAATTGAGCAAAATGAGTAAAAAGTATTATTATTTTCAATAGTTGTTTCACCTGTAATAGATACATGCGAAATTAAATTATTATTTTTTCCAATTTTAACCCCATCACCAATAATACAGAAGGGTCCAATATTTGTTGTCTCATGTATTTCTGCATTTTTTGAAATTACTGCTGATGGATGTATCATTTAAAAATTGTTAATAAATTATCATTATATAGCTTTATATTAATATTATATTTCTAATTATTACTTATATGTAATCATTGCAGAAAACTCAGCTTCACTGACTTTTATTCCGTCTTTAAAACAAATACCTTCAAATTTATAAACATCTTTTACACTATTTACAAATTTGACTTCAAATGAAACTCTCTCATTTGGCAAAACTGGCTTTCTAAACTTAGCCTTGTTAACACTCATGAATAAAACAGATTTTTCTTCAAATTCTCTAAGTTTGTAAGACACTACTATCCCAGCTGTTTGTGCCATTGCCTCAACTATAATTACTCCTGGAACTATTGGATTATCTGGAAAATGACCTTTAAAAAAATACTCATCTTTAGAAAATAATTTATCAGATTTTCCGTGTTCTCCAGGTTTAATAATTTCACAAGTATCTACAAATAAAAATGGATCTCTATGAGGAATTAGTTTTTTAATTTCGTCAATTTCTAACTTCATTTTTTTATTGAATTTTTAATTATCTCTTTTTTCCATAATTTAATATCTTTTGCTGGAAAGCCTGCAACAATTTTGTTGTCTAATATATTTTTTGTTACTCCACTTTTTGCTGCAATTGTAACATTATCACCTATTATCAAGTGACCTGATATACCTGCTTGTCCTCCAATCGTTACATTTTTACCAATAATTGTACTACCGGCAATACCAACCTGAGCAGCAATAACTGCAAAATTTCCTATTATAACGTTATGTGCTATTTGCACTAAATTATCAATATTAGAAAACTCCCCTATTGTAGTTGTATCAAATACCGCCCTATCAATTGTTGTATTTGATCCAATTGATGTATCTTTACCAATCAAAACATCGCCCCTATGAAATATTTTTTGTTTAGTTTGCATTTCAAATCCAAAACCAGTCCCCCCAATTCTTGCACCTGATTGAATTATGCAATTATCCATTATAGTTGCATTTGAGATGGACACATTATCATGAATTACAACATTATTTTTGATTACTACATTTGGACCTATATTAGAGTTTGATCCTATATATGTGTTTTCAAATATTTCAGTATTTTCATTAATTAATGAAAAATCATTAATTTGAACATTATTATGAATTTTACTTTTTGAATTAACTATTGAATTTTTTGAAATAACTCCATTTGATTTATAAATCTCTTCATTAAATACATTAGTAATTAGAGCCAGAGCTAAATAAGGATCTTTAACTATGATTGGTTTGCAATTTTTAGGTAAAAATTCGATGTATTTATCTTCAATTAAACAGGCCTTTGCTTTTATATTTTTTAAATCTTTTAAATATTTTAAATTAGAAAAAAAAGATAAATCGTCAATAGAAGAGTTAGATATTGTTTTAATATTTAAAAATATTTCATCATTTGAAATTTCAGACTTAATTTCTAATGAATTTTCTTCTAATAAATTTTTAATTTCTATATATTTAATTTTTTTCAAAGTTTTTATATTCCAATACTAAATCAATTTTTTCTAGTTCATTACCTATTATATCTGTTATGTCTATAGAATTTGATGCTATTAAATAATTAGTAGAATCAAAAATTATATCAACATTATTTTCAATGGCATATTTCTCTAATAATACAATTATTTCACTTAATAATACCTCTCTAATATTTATAATTTCATTTTGATAATGAATATTAAAATCTTCTATTAGCATGTTAAATTGATTCAATTCTTTATTATAATTTTCAATTTGTATATTTATTTCATTATCACTTAAAATTAGTTTTGATTCATTGATTTCATTTAACATACTTTGAAGTTTTTTTTCTTTATTTTGAAAATTTTCTAAATAACTATTTTGATTTGATTCAATTTGTAAAATTATATCTATATATCTATTATCATTATCAATTAATGAATTAATATTTACAACTGCAATATCTTTAGCGAATGCGAAATTACTTAAAAGTATAAAAAAAAATAGAAATTTTAATTTCAATCTATATTTCCTATAGAAAATAAAAACATTCGTTTTATATCATATTCCTCTTCAATTAAAGGAAAGCCCCAAGTAAAGCCTATCGGTCCTATAGGTGAATAGTATTTTATTCCAAATCCAGCTGAAGCTCTTATATTACTATCACTTTTAGTGGGTTTTGTTTTATTTTCCCAAATTAATCCATAATCATTGAAAATATTCACATAAAATGGAAAGTTTGCGTTCTTTGTAATTGCATATGAGTAATCTATTTTTGCTACAGCAACATTATTACCCCCAACATATGAAGTTCTAGAATTTCTTGGTCCTGCACCATAATTATCAAATCCTCTGAGCCACTTACCACCTAAAGCAAATTTATTATCAGTTAAGATATCCTTATCGTTTAAAGAGAAAATATTTCCAAATCTTGATTGCAAAGATAATATATTATTATCAAAACTATAAAATTTCTTTAAAGTTAGAATATTTCTTATAAATCCGTTACTGGAGCTTGTTGGAGTTTCAACAGTATTATTAAAATTAATATAATTTCCTCTTTTAGAGATAAATCCTGGATTCACAGTAGAATAACCAATGTTATTGCTAATTAAATAACTCATATTAGATCCTGATGATGATAATATGGATGAAGAAGCAGTTGATGTATTTGTTACTTTATAATCTTTTAAAAGATACTCAAGGTCAATGTTATGATAAACATTTTTATTAACTTTATAACCTAAACCTATACCTGAAGAGAAAGTATCTAATTTGTAGGAACTAGCTTTTGAAAAATCTTGTTGTTTATAATCCAAGCTAAAACTTATATCTGCATCATTAGCGACAGATAATCTATCTCTAGTAACTAATTTATATTGATTTCTATCTTTAGAGGTATTCACCAGAAAATCTAATGATCTTCCAGTTCCATAGAAATTTCTCTCTCTTAAACCTGTAACAATTGCAAAACCATCTAAGGTACCAATGGAAACGCCCGCATTAAATGACCCAGTTTGTTTTTCTTCAACATCAATTATTAAATTGACTAAATTTTCACCCACTTCTTCTTTTTTTAATTCAACAGATTCGAATAAATCTAAAGAAATAAGTTTATTCCTAATTGATTGGATATTGGTTTCGTGAATAGCATCACCTTCAACTATTTCAAGCTCTCTTCTTATAACGTAATCAAAGGTTCTATAATTACCGATAATATTTATTTGATTAGTATATTCAGGTGAAATAGGTAAAATTTTAAATAATACATCAATTTTATTTTCAGCTATTTTGTCAAAAGATTGAATTTCAAAAAATTCGTTTCCACTCTCAATAACAATAGATGATATTTCATTTTTTAAATTAGCAACTTTATTTAATGAGAATATTTCTTGATTTATTAGAAAATTTTGAATTTTAGAATTTATTAAATCAAGAGTTTCAGATTTTAGAATTTTATTTTCATCAGAAAATTTTATTGAAGATAAATTATAAATTTTACCTTCTTTAATATTAAAATATATATTGACTCTATTTGATTTAATATATTCAATTGCAGTTTCAACCTTTGCATCAAGAAAGCCATTATCTTTATAGTAGTTTATGATAGTATACTTATCTCTATTAACTACAGCAGGTTTGTAGTTATTATTCGCGAATATATTTCTAATAGATTTTGTTTTGGTTAAGATAATTTCTTTTATTTCTTCAGCT
>CACKQA010000014.1 GCA_902602135.1 uncultured Alphaproteobacteria bacterium | reverse complement strand
TGCAACCAGTAGCTAACGCTGGAATTACTTTCAAAGTAATTTGATTAATAGGCCAGTTCCATGGCGTAATAAGACCACAAACTCCAATAGGTTCATAGACAATATAATTATTAGAGTCTTGATTAAATTTTGTTTCGAATTCAAAATTTTTTAATCTTAAAATAAAATCATTAATATGATCTGCCCCCGAAGAAGTTTGAGCTGATGATGACCAATCTAATGGTGCTCCCATTTCCTCAGACATTGTTTGTGTTATTTCATCCCATCTACTTTTATAAATGTTAAGTAAATTTTCTAATAAAGTAATTTTTTCGTTTTTTTTGACCTGACTCCATGTAACGAATGCTTTCTTTGCTGAATTCACTGCCAGATCAACATCTTTTTTAGATCCCAAAGAAATGATAGCATATGATTTTTCATTAGAAGGATTAATAACCTCAAAATCATTCTTTATAATTGGATTAATCCAAGTACCATTTATATAAAACTTACGTTTATCAATCATATCTAAGACATATTAAATAATTATTCATTTATTTTTTTTTATATTAGAATAAAAGAATATACAAAAAGAGGAAAAATTGACACTAGAAAATATTAAGCTTGATATTGATTATGTAAGATCGCAATTCCCAGCATTCAATGATCCTTTGACAAAAGACTGGTCATTCTTTGAAAATGCTGGCGGAAGCTATGTTCCAAAAAAAGTTATTGATAAATTGACAGAATTTATGATTTCAACCAAGGTGCAACCATATGCTGAATACAGTATGTCTAAAAAGGCTGGTGAAAATATGGATAAAGCAACTAAACTTTTTGCTCAGATGATTAATGCAAAAGAAAACGAAATTCTTATAGGGGGATCTACTTCAATAAATTTGTATGTTTTATCTAATGCTTTAAAAAAATTTATCAGTAAAGGCGATGAAATTATTGTCACAAACCAAGATCATGAAGCTAATATTAGTCCATGGAGAAGATTAAAAGAAAATGGAGCTAAAATAGTAGAATGGAAATTTAATGATCAAGATCAAGAATTGCAAATTTCTGATTTAGAGAAATTAATTAATAATAAAACAAAAATTTTAGCAGTAACTCATTGCTCCAATATTGTAGGCTCAATTAATAATTTAAAAGAAATTTCCAAACTAGCTCACAAAAATAATATTATAGTTATTGGTGATGGGGTTTCATACGCACCACATGGTTTTCCTGATGTAAAATATTTAGATGTAGATTTTTATACATTCAGTTTATATAAAACTTATGGACCTCATTTAGCTCTCCTTTATGGAAAAGAGGAAATTTTAAAAACTTTACCAAATCAAAATCATGAATTTCTAGAAGGAAATTATCCATACACAATAAACCCTGGAGGCCCTAACCATGAAGAACTTGTTTCATTAATAGGAATTTATGAATATTTTGATAATTTATTTAACCATCATTTTAAAATAGAAAATATCACAATAAGAGAAAAAATTAGTAGGATTAATAATCTTATATCAGATCATGAAGAATATTTAGCAAATCCCCTACTAGATTTTCTTGATAAAGATGAAAATTTTTTTTTGATTGGAAAATCAAAAATTGTAGATAAAAATAGGGCTCCTACAATTTCTTTTATTCATAAGAAAAGGAGTTCGAAAGATCTAAGTAATTATTTGGTTAAGAATAATATTGCAACAAGGAATGATAATTTTTATGCCTGGAGGTGTTTGAAATCACTTAATATTGATCCAGAAGATGGCGTAGTAAGAATTAGCTTAACTCACTATAATTCAAAAAACGAAGTTGATAAACTAATATCTTTACTCAATAATTTTAGTTAAAAACAATTTTTTTTTAATATTTCAATACAATTATTAATATTATTTTGATTAAAAGATTTTTTTAAGTTTTCTATCTCAATAATCAATTGATCATAGTCTATATATTGTTCATTTGCCTTAAAAATATTTGGGTTAGAAGTACTGATCGGATTATTTCCAATTAATAACTCTTCATATAGTTTTTCTCCAGGTCTTAATCCTATTGACTGCACTTCAATATCACCCAATGGTTTATCCTTAGTTTTTTCTGTAAAGCCTGATAATTGTATGATTTTTTTTATCAAATAATAAATTTTTATGGGCTCTCCCATATTTAAAACAAAAACTTCACCTCCTTTTGAGATGTGTGTAGACTCTAAAACTAGACCTACCGCTTCTATTGTGCTCATAAAATATCTAGTGATCAATTTATCTGTAATAGTTACTGGCCCTCCTTTTTCAACTTGATCAATAAATAATGGGACTGCAGACCCTCTTGATGCAAAAACATTTCCAAATCTCACTATTGTAAAGATAATATTATTTTTTGATGAAAATTTTTCAAAATATGATTGAAGGATTATTTCTGAAAATCTTTTAGTGGCACCCATTATATTTGTTGATCTTACTGCTTTGTCAGTAGATATAAAAGTAAAATTCTCAACTCTACTTTTTAAGCAAATATTAATTAAATTTAAGGTATTAAGAATATTATTTCTTATTGCATATAATATATTTTCTTCAAGAAGTGGTACATGTTTATAAGCTGCTGCATGAAAAACAATATTAATATTATTTTTTGAAAATAAAAATTCTAAAAATTGAAAGTCTGCTAAATCACCTAAAATAAATTCTAAATTACAGTTTAAATTATTATGTTTAATGATTTCAGAAATTTCATGATTTAATTTATATAAATTAAATTCAGAATTATCAAATATAATTATTTTATTTGGATTGTATTTAATTAATTGGCGACACAATTCACTTCCAATAGAACCGCCACCTCCAGTTACTAAAATATTTTTATCATTTATTAATTTTTCTATTTCTATTTTATTCCAGTCAATTTTGCGATTTACAATTGAATTTATATCTACTTCATTAATTTTTTTAGAAACTAAATTTTTTTTATTGTCAATTTCATCTAATATTTTTAAACCTATATTATATGGATCAATTAATTTATGAATTCTATTTTTAGTTTTCTTTGATATCGAAGAAAAAGATACAAATAAGTAATCTACATTGTATTTATTTACTAAGCTATCAAAATATTTTTTGTCAAAAATCTCAATTTTATCAATTCTTGTTCCAATTAATTTATCATTGTCATCAAGATATCCAATAAAGTTATATTTGTCATTGTTTTGTTTATAAAACTTATATCCTCTTGAGCCAGCACCATATATTATTGCTGTTGGTTTAATATCAAAATTATTTGAAAACGAATAAATAAGAACAATTAAAGTTCTAGTTGAGGCCATAAGAAAAAATAAAAAATAAACTTGTAAGATTACAACAGCAAGAGATGGTTCAATTATTTTTTGGCCTGATAAGTGAATATATATGTAAAAAATAAAGAAATATATGTTACATGTAAAAAAAATTCTTGTAATTGAGTATAATCCTGAAAATCTAAATATTCCTCTATATAAACCCAAATATATCGCAAAAGGTATAAATGAAAAAATTGATATGAAAAAAAGTATTAGTGAAAAGTTTAATTGTAGATTAAAATCAAGGTTAAGTAAAAATAGCGTTATAATTAAAGATAAAATTGAAGAAAAAAAATCAATTATTAAAACAAAAATTTGTTTTATAAACCTTGGTGTAAGTAAAACTAAAGACTTAATATTCATTAAATATTAATTATGAAATTTAAATTTATAACCCTTCTAATAATATTAACAGCATTTATTGCAATATCTATTTTAAATCTAGAAACCAAAACAAAAAAAGGAACAAATTACGTAGTAAATGAACAAAGAATTACTGTAGGAAATAAAATATATGATTTTTATAAAAGGCATTATTTTTATAAAAAATTGATTGATGACATTTTACTAGAAAAGAAGATATCTTTGCATCAACAAAATAAAATTAATAATATTTTATTAATTAATAATTGGCTATTAGAGAACATAAAACCAATTACTGAAGGTGAAACTATTATAGATTTTCATCCAATAACAATTATAAAAAGAGCAAAAGCTACTAGTGATCAATTTAATGACCTTTATTCAATTCTTCTTGTGTATAATAAATATGAATCATTTTATAAATTCATAAGTTATAACAATATTTCCTACCCATTTACTTTTGTAAAAATAGATAATTTTTGGACAATAGTAGATCCATATAATGGATTTTATTTTATTAAAGATAACAATCTTGCATCAATTAATGATATTAAAAATAATAATTTTAAAGTTATTAGTTTACATAAAGATAAAGATAATAAAAAATATTTTTTTTTTGATACTTTAGTAAATGAAGATTTTTTAAAGAATAAGATAAATAAAATTTTTATTAATTTTGATATTGAAGATGTTATTAATTCAAAACATAAATATAAAAGAGGTGGAAGATCATATTTGCAAGATCCTATTAATAGAATAAAATACGAAATTTTAAATATATTAAATATTATTTAATCAATTTTAATTTTTTTAATTATTAAATATAAAATTGAAATTATTAAGTAAATTATAATTGTCATAAAAAAACCATTCAAAAAATCTATTAATATTAAAAACGATATAGGTAATAATATTATTAAATAAACTAACACTTCAAATATAGTAACATATACATGAGATCGAAAATATTGAGTTAATATTTGATAGGCATGAGTTTTATGTGGTTTAAAAATATTTATTTTCTTAAATAATCTAAACAATATTGTTAAACACGTATCAACAAGAAACAGAGAGAGAAGAATAAAGCTAATCCACATAAATTTCAAATCTATAAGTGAAAGAAGAATAATCAAAAAAGATATAAAATACCCGAGAAAATAACTTAAAGAATCTCCCATAAATATTTTAGCAAATGGAAAGTTCCATGGTAAAAAAAATAATATTAAAATTGAAATTATAATTATAAAATTTTCTATATTTTTAAATTCTAAAGGTATTTTGTTATTATTTATAATTAAAAAAAAGAAAATAGTTATTAAAAACAAAATTGACTTTATAGATACTAATCCATTGATACCATCCATGAAATTAAAAATATTAATAAAAAGAATAATTAAAAATATTGAGCAAATAAATAACATAAAAAAAGAAATATTAATATTTTGATTTATTTCTAAGTTTGCAAAAAATAATAATATAAATGAAGACATAAGACTCACAAAAAATTGAAAAATAAATCTTGTTAATGAGCTTAATTTAAAAAAATCATCCATCAAACCAATAAAGGATATGATGAATAAACAAATTATAAAATATATTTCATTAATTGAAAAAGAAGAAAAATATAAATATATAATATTGAAAAAAAACAAAATCAGAATTGGCAATCCACCAATATTCGGAGTACTTTGCTTATGAAGACTTCTTGCATTAGGTACGTCATTAATTTTGTAATAGTTAGCAAGTTTTATTGAAATAAAAATAAGAAAATTTAAAACAATAAAATTAGAAATTATAATGAAAATTGTTTCTTTAATTAGCATTTTTTTTATAAAATTTAATTGCTTGTTCTAGACTATTGTCATTTTTTAAAGCTTGCCATCCAGTATCTTTTTTGAAAGTATTTATATCTAGGGCAAATGATGAAAATAATTTGTTGTATATTCCTTTATTAAATCTTTTTAAAAATAAGTTTATAATAATATCTGGTATTTTAATTATAAATATCTTTCTTTTTAAAATAAGTGAAATTTTTTTAGATATATCTATTAAAGATAAATCGTTATCATCTGAAATCAAATAAATTTTTACTCCCTTAAAATTCTTATTAATTATAGTTTCTATAATATTAGACAAATTTAATGTAGATATGTAACTTCTTGAATTTAAATCATTTGAATACGGAATTATTGATAATGAATCTATATGTTTAATTAACTTTAAAAAATTACCTTTGACACCAGGTCCATAAATCAATGGTGGTCTTAATATAATAAGTTGAATTTCATACTGATTACTTATTTCTATTAATTTTTTTTCTGCTTCATATTTAGATTTAGAATAATCATCATTTGGATTACAAGTAAATTCCTCATTTAAAGGATGAGATATTTTTGATGAGTCTGCTATTACCTTTGCGGTACTTATAAAAATAAATTTTTTTATTTTATGTATGCCTGCTAGCTTTAATAAATTTATGCTTAAATTTATATTAATTTTCTCTATATCTAAATATTTATATTTTCCAAATGGCTTATGAGCTAAACCAGCACAATGAATAATAGCATCCATGTTATTAAATTTATCACTTGTATACTTATTAAAAGCTAAAGAATTAATTTTAGTTAGATCTTCTCTATTTAAACATATTATTTTCTTAGCCTTATCTTTAAAATAATTATATACATTTGAGCCAACAAATCCCGATGAGCCAGTTAATATAATATTCATCATTTTATAATATTTTTTGATATAATTTATTCATTGATTCATGAATTATGTTTAATGAGAAATTTTTTTCAACTAACGTTCTGGACTTATTTGCATATTTAAATCTTTTCTCATTACTTTTTGCAAGAATTAATATTGCATCTAATAAAGATTTTGTTGATTTTGTTTTTATAAGAAGTCCGTTAAATTCATTTTTTATAATTGAATTACAGCCAGGAATATCAGTGCAGATAACTGGTGTACCACAAGAGCAATCTTCTAGTATTGATTTTGGCAGCCCCTCCCTATAAGATGGTAAACAACTAATATCGGCTTGGTATATGTAGGATCTTATGTCTTCTTTGTAATCTATCCATTTAAAATTAGGCTCTTTATTCCATTCCAATAAATCATTTAGTTTCAAAGCTGAAGGATTATGTTTATCAATTTTACCAATAAGTAAAAATTTAAAATTTGGTTTTCTATTTTTTAAAATTTTGGCAACTTCAAAAAACTCTTTTACTCCTTTTTCAATTAAAATACGTGAATGCATAAGTATTGTTATGTTTTTATTTTCAAAGTTATTTTTAAATTTAAATGAAAAATAATTAGTATTTACTCCTGAGCCTGGGACAAGAAATACTTTTTTTTCATCAATTTTTAAAAATTTAATTAAAACATCTTTATCGTTAAAATTTTGAACTAAAAAATAATAATTATTTTTTTTTGAAATTATTTGAATAATTGTCGTAAAAATATATTTATAAATTGAATTTAAAATACTTTCAGATGTAAAAAGTGTGCCCATGCCGGCAAATGCGCAGACTAATGACATTTTTTTTTTTAATAAACACGCAATTGAAGTAATTAATATAGGTTTTATACCTACAGCATGTACTATTTTATAATTATTTTTTGAAATAATTTTATTTATTTTAATTATATTTAGAATATCATTTATTACATTAATTTTTGAACGTCTAAAATTAATTTCGTTAATTTTTATTCCAGCTTCTTTAATCAAATTTCGATATTTAGAAAAATTACTAATTAGGCTTACATTTAGATTATTATCTATAAATTTTTTTGCCAGTTCAAATCGATGAGAAATAAAATACCAATCTTCTGAAACTACAAAACAAAGTTTTATTTTACTCATTTCTTTTGTTTTTAAAATATTCTATTAATGAATATAAGCTATAAGATCCAAGTATATAAAATATTATCATTGGCCCCATTCTCATCCTGTATAACGCACCATAGTTTGGCACTGCATAAGCTGTAAGAATTATTATAGTTAAGCTTAATAATACTACAGGAAATATATAAACTATTTTCTTATTTTTAATTAGTAAAGTAAAAATAAAACTTAACAAAAAAATATAAGTAATAATAGTTTCGATTCCAGATAGCATCCTTCCTATTCTTCCAGTTTCAGTTCCACTTTGAAACCACATTTTAGGATAAGGTGACAAAAGTCCATCAGAGGCTATTTTAGGAAGATGTTTAAAAAAATCACAAAGATTTATTAAGTTTAACTCAGATGCCTTTGAGCCACCTGTTACTATTTCATCTTGAAAATCATTTCTAATGTTATTTAATTTTAGGGCAAAATTTGAAATTTTACCAAAAATACAATTTCCTTTAACTTCGATGTCAGCACTGTTAATTTGGTTATTATCAATTTTATCATTAATTACTGTTGAGTTGTCTTGAGAATTGTCATTGATTTGGTTTATATCTTTATTTTTTATTCCTTCAATTAAAACTGTATTATTATTTAAATTTCTAACTTTTAATAAAGTTTTAATCATATATATTTTTTTATCATCACTAAATCTTATATATCGACCAACCATTTTATCTAACGCATTAATTATTTTTATTTCTTCTCCCGGAGATAAATTTTGTTCAAATTTATATAAAGTTGCTATTTCAATAATTTTTTCAAGAGCTGGTTTCAGTCTTAAACCATCAAGTTCTTTTTGTAAAATTTCATAACTAAACTCATTATAAAAGTTTTTTGGATTTATTATATTTTTATTTATTTCCTCATTTATCCAATCATAAGTAAGAAATTCACTTAGTTCCAAGTTTGTATTCTTTGTTTTTATTTCAACATTTTGTTCTATTTTATAGAATAGATTTAAAAATTTATTTCTTATTTCTAGATGTTCATCTGCTAATCCTAGTGATATAAATGATTTAGTATTTAAAAAAATACTAAAAAGAATTAATGTAGATATTGCAAAAAAATATCTTAACTTGATAATTTTTAAAAAACTGAATACTATTAGAATAAATAGAGTAAACATCATTGTTATTGGCATCAAATATGTCCTGACGAAAAGTAATAATATAAAACTAAGAAAAAAAAGAGTGAGATTTTTTTTAACTTTACTTCCTTTGTAAATATTTATAAGACTAAATATGTACATAGAATAACCTAATACATTTAAACTTTCTCTTAAAAGACCCATATATAATGTTAGATATGATACAAAAAAAAGTGGTATAATTGAAATATAAGCTGATTTTGTATTAAATAAATTTTTTGTACCAAAAAAAACAAGCATAACTGAAAATACCCAAAGTAAGCTATGAAAAGGGATGTATGTAACAGGTGAATTAAATGATGTCAGATAATATATTAACGATATTACTTTTGTATTAATATGTTCATTAAAATAAATAAAATATTTATAAAAATTATTTGTCTGCAAATAATTTAATAATATTAATGACTCATTATGATATAGTGCTGAATCTCTCATAAAATTCCAAGTTCCATTACCATTATGTAAATTTTTTAGAAAAGAGGAGTAAGATAAACTATTAAAAATGACTGATAGTGTTAAATGGAAAAAATAAAGTAAGAAAAAATATCTATTTAATTTTTTCATTAAAATATAAATCTAGATATTCAGTTAATGATTCTTTCCAGCTACGCATAGTATAAATATTTTTTAATTTTAATCTTTTCGGAATTAAAATTTCAGAATATGGTCTTTTTGCAAAATATTCACTTTTAAAATAATTAGAGTCAACTTCAGTTATTTTGATTTTATTTTCAAGATTTAATTTGCTAATAATAAATTTTGCTACTTCAAGTCTGGAAGTTTTTTCATCACATATAAGATTAAAAAGACCTGTTTCATTATTTTCTATAAGCAACTTAACATTTCTTGCAAAATCTATTGTATAAGTTGGTGTCCCAAGTTTATCATTAACTACAAAAATTTCATTTTGAGAATTATTAATTTGATTTATAATCTTACTAACAAATTTCTTATCTTTTCTTTTACCGCCCCCCATCATCCAGCCAGCGCGGCATATTATATATTTTACACTATTTTCAATAACAAATTTTTCTGCATTATATTTACTTCGACCATAATGATTAATTGGATTTGGAATATCCCAATCATCATAAGCTTCTTTCTTTCCATCAAATATTCCTGCAGTACTTATGTATAAAAGAGGTATACTAAGAGAGTTTGAAATATTTACAGCAGTTTCCACTGAAATAGTATTGGATAAATAGGTAATATCAATATTTTTTTCGCAATATTCTAAATCAGTTAATGCACCAATATGAAATAAAAAATCTGGATTAAACTCAAAAACTTTGTTTTGATATTCATTATTGTTATTAAAATCTAAGTATTCAACCCAATGATCATTGACATCTTTATCTGTTATTTTCAAATTATAATCATTTTTAAATACTTCATAAAACGCAGTACCCAACATGCCAGATCCCCCAGCAATAAATATTTTTTTCATACTTTTTCTCTCAGTAATTTAGTAAATATATTTTTATGTTCATTTGTACATTTATCTAATTTAAATTTTTTTGAATTATCTAAGCCATTATTTGACATAAAATTTAAAAGATATTCATCTTTTAATAATTTTTTTATAGATTCATATAGTTTGTTTTCATTATTCCTAGGTACAATAATACCATCTTTATTATTAGTAATTAATTCTGAACATCCACCAACATCATATGTTAAGACAGGTGTGCCCCAGGACATACTTTCAATTATGGATGTAGGGCATCCTTCTCCCCAAGTTGAGGGAAGTACTGATAATTTTGCAATTTTATAATAAGGATTTATATCTTTTTTAAATCCTAACATTTCAATATAATTTTCTAAATTGTACCTTCTGATCTCGTTTTGAACTACTCCATTCAAATCATCTCTCCCTATAAAAATAAATTTAAGATCATTGAATTTCTCAACTAATTTTTTAATAATTCTCAAATATTCTATATGGCCTTTTCTATAATTTACATTTGCTACAGTAATCACAACATTATCTCTTTTATTAATTGGTATTATTTCATCTTTAGAAGGAAAAAAATCTAATCCATTATAAACAGTGGAAATTTTATCTTTATTTATGTTACTTTTATTTATTAAAACTTTTTTAGCTGAAAAAGAGTTAGTGATATAAAAATCTATTAGTGATTTACTCATCCATTCTGTCTTTCTAAATAATATATCAAAATTTGAATTAGAAAATGGACTACTTCTAACTGCTTGAACAAATTTTAATTTAGTGTTGAATTTCAAAAAAAACCTTAAGATTAGTGATATCTTTAATCCAGAAACATAAACAATATCCAAATTTGAATTTTTCAAAATATAAATTGATTTTAATAAAGAGAAAATATTAATATTTGATCCAAAAGAATAAAAATAACTTTCAATACCTTTTAACCAGTCTACAAAAGGTCCTTTTTTGCCAAATAAATAAATTTTATAATCAATAATTTCATCAGATTGAGCCATTTTGGTTAAACTCTTCTCTGCTCCCCCCATTTCACCAGATGAAAAGATCAATCCGACATTTATTTTTGATAAACTTTCAAATACATTCAAATATTTATATTTGATTACTTCAGTAGAATAATAACTTTCAATTTTTTTTCTTGCATTAATACCCATCTCTTTTCTAGCATTTGGATTTAAGATTAGATATTTAAGTGCCAAAATCCATTCTTCATCATTATTTACTAATATACCATTTTTCATATTTTCAATTATGTCACTTGAAGTTCCTACATCTGTTGCAACAGTTGGTATTCCAATTGCCATATATTGTAACGCTTTTAAACCACTTTTACCCAAGACCCACTTACTATCAATTAATGGATAAATTCCTATGTCTATTTTATTTAGATCCTTAATTTCATTCTTAGCATTCCATTGAATTACCTCATAATCTATGCCATCTATTTTGTAATCAAAGTTTCCTATTATTATTAATTTAAAATCAATTTCTTTAGATAATTTTTTTAATACTTTCTCAATACTGTCTAAATAAATTTTTGAACTGAACGTACCTGTCCAACCAATAGTAATTTTTTTGTTAGTATTTTTAGAAATTTTGTAATAATTTATGTTAAGTGATGATGTAATAAATGATGCTGAATGATATCTATTTAAATGCCTACAATAGTAATCAGATAAATAAGGTGAACTAGTTATTACATGATCTGCATTTTCAATTAAGAAATGTATTTTTTTTTGTCGATTTAAAAAAAAATCTATAATATTAAATTTGTTTTTTTTGTTTTCTAAAATATTATCTTCTAAATCATAGATTAATCTTTTTGAATATTTTCTTACTTTTTTTTCAGAACCATGGGTTCCAAAAGGTGTTACCCACATAAAAACGTATACAAAGTCATAGTTTCTAATTTGTTTAATTATTTTTTTTCTTCTCAAGTACCCTTTGATAATTAAAGCAGTTTTTTTTAAGTAATAACCTTTTTTGTAAATTATTTTCCACAAATTGTGATCCATAAAAGGAGAAACTGTGACTTCATAATTATTTTGTCTCCAATTATGAAAATATTGTTCATATTTTAATCTTTGTCCTGCTGCTACATTTTCAGGGTATGGGCATAAAATTAATATTTTTTTTTTCATCTTTTTGTAGCAATTAAATGATAATATGGTTTATGTTTTGAGAATGTAATATCTTTATAATTATTTTTTTTTAGAATTTCTTCAATATATTTTTTAGAAAATCTTTGCTCGAGCGGGGTTCCAAATCTATCAAGTGCGTCATTACGCATTATCATAATACTTTTATCTTTATAATACTCAAGTGGTATTTTTTTTGAAATATTTTTAAAACCTAATTTTAAAATTAATTTAGAAAATTTAGATAATGGATAATAAATTATTAAAGCAATAATTTCGCAGATTATTTTTTTAGGCGTAAATGGAAGTTTTGAAATTAGAAATCTAAATACACTCGATATAGTAAAAATTGCTTTGTATATAATACTTCTATTTTCTAGATTATAATAAATATATAAGAGAATTTTCCCATCTTTTTTCAATTTACTTGTAAGATGCTTCAATGCTAATTCCATATTGGGAATATGGTGAATTACACCTAGGGACATAATAAAATCAAAATGCTCATCTTTAAACGGTAGTTGATCTATACTTGCATGGCTTATAGAAACATTGCTGAATTTTTTTAATAATTTTGCTGCAACAAATATTGCTTCACTAGGATCAACTAATTCTACATGTTTAGCTTTATTTACAATATATTTAGTCCATCTTCCTGACCCGCAACCTGCGTCCAGAACTATTTTGTTTTCTACATCTTCATCATTTACTATATCAAAATAATCTTTTGCAATAAAGTTAATTTCTTCATCTTCAAAATCTGAAAATGCCTCCCATTCATTACCAAAAGACGCAACTGTACTGTTATCAAGATTTGCGTTTTCAATATTAAAAAAATTAATTTTTTTTTGCCATACTCTAACGCTTAAATAAGGTTTCATTTTAATTAATTAGTGATTTCTAATACATTATAGAAAGATAAACACTCATATTTATCTTTTTTTGATAGGATTGGTTTTTTTGATGGCCATTTAATTTTTAAATCTTCATCATTCCATTTTAAAGTATATTCATCTTTAGGATCATAAAATTCAGTTACTTTATAATTTAAAATAACATTACTTGTAATTGAGTAAAATCCATGCGCTATACCAGGTGGTAGCCATAATATTGAATTATCTGATTTGTTTAAACTTATAGCCTGGACCTTTTTATAAGTTGGAGATTTTTTTCTTAAATCAACAAAAACATCAAAAATTGATCCATTTAAAACTTTTATAAGTTTTCCCTGCGGTTTCTTAATTTGAAAATGCAAACCTCTTAAAACATTTTTATTTGATACTGAAATATTATTTTGTTTAAATGATTTTTTTATACCTGTTATTTTATAAAAATTTTTTTCATTATATATCTCTTGAAAACTTCCTCTATCATCTTTAAATAATTTAGGTGAAATTAAATAACAACCAAAAATATTTAATTTTTTATAACTTATGTTTTTTATTTTCATAAATTTTTCTTAAATATTTTCCATATTTAGAATTTTTGTGATTTTTGATAAGTTTATAAAATTGACTTAATTTAATGAAACCCTTACTTAAAGCTATTTCTTCAATACATGCGATCATAAAACCTTGTCTTTTTTGATAAGCTTGCACAAATTGACTTGCCTGTAGAAGATTATCAGCATTTCCAGTATCTAACCAAGTAAACCCTCTATTTAGGTAAATTAATTTACAATCATTATTTTTAAGAAAAAAATTATTTATAGAACTTATTTCATACTCACCTCTTGAAGATTTTTTTATTTTTTTTAAATATTCAAAAACTTTAGGTTTATAAAAATACATTCCAGTTACTACTTTGTTTGATATATTTTTTTTTGGTTTTTCAACAATCTCAGTAGGTAAATTTTTTTTATTGAATTTTAAAACTCCAAACTCAGATGGGTCATCGACTTCACATACAAATAAACACGAATTTTTATTTTTTAATTTCTTTGAATCATTAAGTATTTTTGAAAATAATGTTCCAAAAAATAAATTATCTCCCAATATTAAATAGAAGTTACTATTTCCTACAAATTTCTTACAAATAAATAATGAATCTGCTATACCCCTTGGAGTTTCCTGTATTTCATATGTAATAGACAAGCCTAAGAATTCCCCATTCCCTAACAATTTATTGTATAAATCTAATTCATTTTTTTTAACAATTATTAAGATATCTCTAATGCCGGCCAGCATTAATGTCGATAAAGGGTAGTAAATTAACGGTTTATCATAAATGGTTAAAAAATGTTTAGTAAAACATTTTGTAGCTGGAAATAATCTAGAACTATTACCACCAGCTAATATAACACCCTTCACTTTCATTTTTTAAAATTATTCATATACCATATTATTGTTCTAGTTAATGAAATATCAAAATTATATTTATTTTTCCATTTTAAATTTTTAATCTTTTTTGAACTTAATGCATATCTAAAATCATGCCCTGGTCTATCTTGAACATATTTAATTAGTTTAACTGTGTTGAAACTAGATTTGGATAATTCATTATATATTCTACATATTTGTTTAACTAGATTTATATTTTCAATCTCAAAGCCAGAGCCAATATTATAACTTTGACCAATTTTACCAAATTTTAAAATATGTAAAATTGCATCAACATGATCTTGTACATAGATCCACTCTCTAATTTGTTTTCCTTTGCCATAAATGGGTATAGTTTTTTTA
This sequence comes from uncultured Alphaproteobacteria bacterium, assembly GCA_902602135.1. Taxonomy (GTDB): domain Bacteria; phylum Pseudomonadota; class Alphaproteobacteria; order HIMB59; genus CACPNW01. Next base: position 6,174 of record CACKQA010000014.1, on the reverse strand, counting down.
AGAATACAACACTCAATAGTTTTTGGAATTAGTTTTTCTTTATGTTGAAATGGTCCAAAATTATTGGAGCAATGGGAAACAAAAACAGGTAAATTATAAGTATGAAACCAACTTTTTACAAGATGATCAGAGCCAGCTTTAGTAGCAGAATATGGCGATCTAGGATTGATTTGATGTTCTTCTGAAAATTTTTTGTCATTTTTTTTTAGGCTGCCGTAAACCTCATCAGTAGAAATTTGAAAAAAAATAAATTTTTTTTTATTTAAATTTGACAGTTTATTATAAAAATTTTGAGCTGATAAAAGTAAATTGTATGTACCCAAATAATTACTTTTTATAAATTCTAAAGAACTTTTAATTGAATTATCAACATGAGTTTCTGCAGCAAAATTAATTATTTTATTTGGCTTAAATGTATGAATAACATTATTAATTTTTAAATAATTAGAAATATCAATTTTTTTAAATGTATAATTTTTATATATAGAAAGTTTTTTAATTTCTTTTTTGTTAGATGCATATGATAATTTATCGATATTTAAAATTTTGTATTTTTTGTCTTTAATAATAGTTTTTAAAAAATTGATACCAATGAATCCTGCGCCACCTAATATTAAAACTCTCATAGGGTAATAGATTTTTTATATTCTGGAAACATATTTTTAATATCAAAAATAATTCTATTTTCTTTTGCAAATGTAAGAATTTTTTTAATTCCAAGTTTTAAAAAAATTTCATGATTTACAGCTAATAAAATTACATCATAGTAATTCTTTTTTGGATATTCAATAATATTTAATTTTTTATCTTTAATATTATTATAGATATGAGGATCGTAAATGTCAGTATAATAGTATTTTGAAATTAAATCTTTAATTTTTATTATTTGAGAATTTCTTATGTCAGAGCAATTTTCCTTGAAAGTATAACCCATAATTAAAATCTTTAAGTTTTTATTTAATTTTTGAATTTTAATTTGTTTAAAGATCTTTTTAGTTACCTCTTTATACATATTATCATTTAATTCCCGACCAGATAATATGATTTTAGTATTATAATCATTTTTTTTTGCTATGTAGGTTAGATAATAAGGGTCAACACCAATACAATGACCTCCAACTAATCCAGGCTGAAAATTTAAAAAATTCCATTTTGTGCTTGCAGCTTTAAGAACTTTGTATGTGTCTATATTAAGTTTATTAAATATAATTGAAAGTTCGTTAATAAATGCAATATTTATATCTCTCTGAGTATTTTCAATAATTTTTGCTGCCTCTGCAATTTTAATACTCTCTATTTTATGAATTTTTGCCTTTATTATTTTAGAGTATAAAAATGAAATTATATTTAGACTCTTATTATCAGAAGCAGAAACTAGTTTTGGTATATTTTCTAATTTTCTTTTTTTATCACCAGGGTTGATTCTTTCAGGACTATAACCAACACTAAAATCTTTTTTATATTTTAATTTAGAATTTTTAATAAGAATTGGTACACAAATATCTTCAGTCATACCAGGATAAACTGTAGATTCAAAAATAACAATATCATTTTTTTTTAAAAATTTTCCTACGATTTCACATGCATTTTTTAAAATTCTATAGTCTGGTTTTTTGTTTTTGTATATTGGTGTAGGTACAGTAATAACGTAAATATTAGAAATACTAATTTGATTATAATCATTGGTGAAATAAATTTTTTTTGATTGTTTAAAGTCAATTTTTTTTGTTTCATTATTTTGATCTATATTTTTTTTAAGATATTTGATTCTATCTTTATTAATATCAAATCCAATTGTATTAAAATATTTTCCAAATGCCAAAGCTAATGGAAGCCCGACATAACCTAAGCCAATTACAGATATGTTCATTTTTTTCATTTATTTTTCAATTTATTTATACATTTTAATAATGATTTATCCCACTTATTATATTTAAATTCTTTTACTATTTTCAGATTTTTACTTTTTAAACAACTACAAATTGGTCTAATGTTGGAAATATTTTTATTAGTGTAACTTTTAATTATTTTTGTATTTTTAATTTTAGAAAATTCAATAATTTTTTTTACAAATTGATACCTAGATATACAACCTAAATTTGCAAAATGAAAGATATAGTTTTTTTTAAATAAGAATAAATATTTTTTTTTTGACAAAATTAAATTAATAAATTTTACAAGATCATCAGCATAAGTTGGAGAACCATAACTATTATTTCTTAGTTCAATATTTTTATTCTTATTTATTGTATTAAAAATACTTTTAACAAAATTGTTAGTGAATTCTGAATATAACCATGAGGTTCTTATTATAATAGAATCTATATTATATTTTGTAATTTGCTTCTCACCTCTTAACTTTGTTAGACCATATTTATTTTTGGGAAAAGGTTTGTCATATTCAAAAAAAACTTTTTTCTTATTTCCATCAAATACATAATCTGTACTAATTTGTACTAATAAAATTTTATATTTTATACAAATCAACGATAAATTTTTTACTGATAAATTATTAACTTTATTAGCTTTATTGACATTAGTTTCTGCCAAATCGACATCAGTAAATGCTGCGCAATTAATTATTATATTTATTTTATTTTTAATAATAAATGACTCAATATCTTTAAATTTACAAATATCTAATTTTTTTTTTGAAGTAAAAAAATATTTATAATTATTTTTTTTTATTTTGTTTGTTTTTAATACTTGAGCTAGTTGACCTGATCCGCCAGTAACTAGAATATTGTTATTCATCAATTGATACTTTCGTACCAATTATTATAAATTATAACTGACCATAAAAAATTATCATAATTTTTTTGATATGAAGAATGTTCTTTACATTTTTTTTCAATTAGTTCAAAATTTAAAATATCTGTATTAGTCTTTTTAAGATTATTTATAGAATCATATAACAATGATTTTAGCGGACCTCTTAACCATTCAGCAAGAGGAATTGCAAAACCTGCTTTTGGTCTATTAAACAAATCTTTTTCAAAATATTTTTCAAGGATAGATTTCAAAAGAATTTTTTTATCATTTTTTATAATTTTCAGTTTTGATGGAATATTAAATGATAATTCTACTAAATCCGCATCAAGAAAAGGAGCTCTACTTTCAAGACTATTTGCCATAGAGGCTCTATCAACTTTTACCAATATATCATCAGGTAAGTACATTTTAGTATCTATATTCATCATAAAATTTTTAAAATCTTCATCAATAATATTATTATTTTGTATAATTTGTTGTACTATATCGATATCAATAGAATCTTTTACAATCATATTATCTGAATTATTCTCAGATAGGAAAGATTTATAAATTTCAATTTTTGATGAACAACGATTTATTCTTTCTGCCAATCTATACAATTTATGACCAAAATTAGAGAATGAATATTTATTCGAAATTTTTGAAATTATGTATTTATTAATTATATCCCAATTATTCTCACTAAATAATCTTATTAAATTAGAAAGAAAATATTTTGAGTTATAAGGAAATAATTTTAAAATTTTATTAACATTTTCTACTGATGTATACCTATTATATCCTCCAAATAACTCGTCTCCTCCATCTCCTGACAATGCAACAGTAACACTTTTTTTAATTTCTTTACTTATTAAAAAAGTAGGAATTTGAGAAGAATCAGCAAAAGGCTCATCATAAATTTGTCCAAGATTAGGAATAGTTTCTAATGCCATTTTATAGTCTACATTTATTTCGTGATGATTTGAACCAATAGTATCCGAAACTTTTCTTGCAAAAACAGATTCATCAAATCTATTTTCTTCAAATTTGACATTAAAAGTATTAATTTTTTTCGAAGAGTTTTTTTGCATTAGACATGATATTAAAGAAGAGTCAATACCTCCAGACAAAAATGATCCTAAAGGTACATCAGATCTCATCTGTTGATTAACTGAATTTGAAAGTTTATTTTCAATTTCAACCAAAAAATCTTCTTTTGAAAATTCTTTATATTTTTTTTGTAATTTAGGCTCCCAATAAGTTTCTTTTCTTATTTTACCTTTATTTATTTGCTTTGAAGATGTATCTATTTCTAATATTGTTGATGCTTCTAGCTTAAAAACATTATCATAAATACAGTGGGAATTTGGAATATAACAATATTTAAAAAAAAGATTAAGAGAGTCCCTTGAAATTTTTTTTTCAAATTTTGGAAATTTATAAAAAGATTTTAGTTCAGAAGAGAATAGAAATGAATTATGTGAAAAACCATAATAAATAGGTTTTTCACCCATCCTATCCCTGACCAATATTAGTTTTTTTTTAAGATTATCAAATAATGCAAAAGCAAACATACCTCTTGCCATTCGCAGAGTTTCATGAAGACCAAAAAATGATATAGATTCTAAAAGAACTTCAGTATCTGATTTTCCTTTCCAATTTAATGCAATGTTTTTGCTGTTTAATAATTTTTTTATTTCTAAGTAATTGTATATCTCGCCATTAAAAACTAATACAAATCTTTTATTCGAGGATAACATAGGCTGTAAACCATCATTAGATAAATCTAGTATTGATAGTCTACGATGGCCTAACGCTATATCAAATTTTTTATCTAAATATATTCCAAAATTATCTGGTCCTCTATGTGAAATGACATCTGTCATATCTTTGATAATATGGTCTGGATTTACTAAGCCTTCAAAATTAACAAAACCAGTTATCCCACACATTTTAAACTAGAGATTTATATAAATTGTCATAACTACTAACACCATCTTTTAAATCAAAATATTTTTTAGCAACTTCATAACATTTTTGATTTGATTTTGGATAGTCTCTTATTTTAATAATATAATTAATTGCATTATAAATTTCTTTACTATTAAAATCTTTAATTACGTATCCTATGTTATCATTTTTTAAAATATAATTATCAATATCTCCAATTTCAGGACCTGTAATAACTGGAATCCCCATAGCAAGACTTTCAGCAAACTTTGTTGGGCAAGATGCTATTTTTGAAAAACATTTTTTTATAAAAAATATAGATATGTCAAAGTCTTTAATATAATTTTGTATTTCATTGTGATTACAAGTAATGAAATCTATTTTATCTTGACTAATTTTTAAATTATATTTTTTTAAATATTTTTCTATTATTGATTTATCAGTTTGAGATATTATTTTTAGTTGTACATTATTTATTACTTTTTTTACTTCTTTGTAAAATATTAAAACTTTATCAAATTCATACCAGGTGCCTACTGAGCCATGGTAGCCTAATATAAGATTAATATTTTTGTCATAATTATTTTTTTGTAAGTTGAATTGATCTAAGTCCACACAAGTAGGTATAAAACAAATTTTTTCATCATTAACATTAAATCTTTCATTTAAAATTTTAATACTATTTTTAGTTAAGGTAATTACAATATCACTTTTAGATAATAGAAATTTTTCAATTTTTTTAGTTATTCTGTATATTAAACTTTTTTTTGACCAGATATTTCCATCAACTCTTTCATCGGGCCAAAACCCCCTCATGTCAAAAATTAATTTGTATTTACAAAAAATTTTTATGCTTGCTGCTACAAAAGTTGGGATATAACTTCGAGCATGAGTAATGTTAATTTTGTATTTTAAATTTAAAAAAATAAATAAGATAAAAAAACATAATATATCATAAAAACTTGAAATAATTTTAGGATGTTTATGATATTTTAATTTGTACCATTTTATCTTATGTTTCTCTAATAGATTTGCTATTTCTATTATTTTATGATCTTTAAAATTTTTTTCAAAACTTAGTATTATCAATTTATTTGTTTTGGATAAAGGGATTAAATATTTTAATACCTGAGATTGTCCTAAAGGGTCAGATAAACCGTCATAAGTTAAGTATAATACAGTTTTCAATTTAAATTAATTTTTTTTTGTTTCTAATTTTTATTTTTTTTAGCTTAAATACATCGATTATAAAAATAATTAATGAGATAAAAAAGAAAAATTTTAATAAAATTTGATTTTTATTTGATAATTTGACCTTTTTAGCTCCATGAAAATAAAATCTATTTATATTTATTAAACATCTGGTTTTTATAATAAGAGGTAAATTAAATTCTAATAATAACTTTTCATATTCTGCAGAATAGTTAGGCGATTTAGTTTTATGATATAAAATATTTTTGCTAATACCAT
>CACKQA010000013.1 GCA_902602135.1 uncultured Alphaproteobacteria bacterium | reverse complement strand
TTTCAATGTTGTACATGGAAATGCCGAATTAGATTTGTCTCAATATTCAAATAATAGTTTTGATTATGTAATTTTAAGTCAAACTTTACAAGCAATGATGAAGCCCAAAGATATTCTGTCAGAATTATTAAGAATAGGATCAAAAGCAATAGTTTCTTTTCCTAACTTTGGACATTGGAAAATAAGATTACAGCTTTTAATATCTGGAAAAATGCCAGTAACAGAAAGTTTACCTTATACATGGTATGACACACCTAACATTCATTTTTTTACAATTAAGGATTTTTTGAATTTGTGTAATGAAATGAATATTGTGATTGAAAAAAGTATTGGATTAACATCAAAAGGTAAGCAATTTGATATAAGTGAATCAGTTACTGGAGTTAATTTTTTCACTCACGAAGCTATCTTTTTATTAAGTTATAAAAATTATGAACCAATAAAAATTAAATCATCAAAAAAAGTTTTTGCAAAAAATTCTGTTATTGCAAATTAGTTATTAGATGAAAGTTGAAATTATAAATCAATTAAAAGATAACTACTCTTTTGTTTTATATAATGACACACTTAATAGCTGTGTTATAGATCCTGCTGATAGTAATCCTATATTAAATTTTGCTCTTGAAAACAATTTAACAATAGAAGATATATTTATTACACATCATCATAGAGATCACACATCAGGTGTAAAAGGAATACTTAATGCTTTTCCAGAAGTTAATATACACTCTCCAAGTGCTCAGATTGAAAATACAAGATTCGTTTTACGTGATGGAGATGAAGTCAACTCCTGCTTAAATACATTTAGAATAATAAAAACACCTGGGCATACATTAGATCATATAATTTACTATGATGAAAACAATGGTGTTTTATTTTGTGGTGATACACTATTCAGACTTGGTTGTGGTCGTGTGTTTGAAGGAACATTAAATGAAATGTTTAACAGTTTAAAAAAAATCAATGAGTTAAGTAAAAATACAATTATTTATTGTGGTCATGAATATACAATAGGCAATTTAAATTTTCTTGAGAAAACACTTAAAAAAGAAAGTGCTTATTTGACAGTTAGAAACAAAATTAATGATGATTTAAATAATAAAGGAAAATCCGTACCTTTTTTATTAGAAGATGAAAAACAATATAACTTATTCCTAAATCAAAATTCAAAATTAGGTACTATAATTAAGAAAGAGCTAGGTTTTACAGACTTTGAATTATTTGCTTATTTGCGAAAAGCAAAAGATAGCTTTTAAGGTCTTTATTTCCAGTATTTACGCCATATTTTTAATTTGACTATTAGGATAGTTCACTATAAACCCCGCCATCAAAAGATATGTTAGCAATTTTCAAAACTGGTGGAAAGCAATACTCAGCAAGAGCTGGTCAGATACTTAAAGTAGAAAAACTTGAGGGATCCAAAGGTGATAAAGTTTCTATTACTGATGTATTAGCGATTAGTGATCAAAGCACAAATAGCTTAGGCGAGCCGTTACTAAAAGATGCTTCAATTGAAGCAAAAATTGTTGATCAAATCAGAGATAAAAAAATAATCGTTTTTAAAAAAAGGAAAAGACAAAATTACAGATTAACACAAGGTCATAGACAATATCTAACTGTATTAAGAATAGAATCAATTTCTTATGGCGGAAAAAAGTCCACTGCTGAACCTGAAACAAAAAAAGTCAAAAAAACTGAAACAAAAGTTACTAAAGAAAAAATTGAGTCTAAAGAGGGAAAAGTTACAAAAAAGAAGACAGTTGCAAAAAAATCAGTAAATAAAGCTTCACCTACTAAGAAAAAATCAGTAAAGAAAACTGTTAAAAAAACTGTTAAAACTAAAAAAGAAGATAAATAATGGCAACGAAAAAAGCAGGTGGTAGTTCTAGGAATGGAAGAGACTCGGCGGGTCGAAGACTTGGAGTTAAGAAATTTGGTGGTGAAAACGTAATAGCAGGAAACATTATTATTAGGCAAAGAGGCACAAAGTTTCATCCAGGTGATAATGTTGGCATAGGTAAAGATCACACAATATTTGCTACAATAAATGGAAAAGTAGCTTTTAAAAAAACAAGAGTAAGAACTTTTGTATCAGTTGTTCCCACAGAACAATAATCCCAATTAATTAAAAATTTATTATGAAATTTTTAGATCAAGCAAAAATATATATTGCATCTGGTAATGGTGGAGATGGCTGCGCTAGTTTTCGTAGGGAAAAATATATTGAGTTTGGTGGCCCTAATGGAGGCGATGGAGGCAAAGGTGGAAATATTATTTTTAAAGTGGATGATAATTTAAACACACTAATTGATTTTAGATACCAACAACATTTTAAAGCAAAAAAAGGTGAAAATGGAAGGGGAAAAAATCAAACAGGAGCAAATGGAAGCAACATGATTATTAAAGTTCCACCTGGAACAGAAATTTACAATGAAGATAAAACGGTATTGCTAACTGATCTAACAAAAATTGATGAAGAATACATTTTATTAAAGGGTGGTAATGGCGGTTTAGGAAATAATCATTTTAAATCATCAGTTAACCAAGCTCCAAGAAAATTTACAAAAGGTGAATTAGGAGAAGAGCGATGGATATGGTTATCACTAAAATTATTTGCAGATATAGGAGTAATAGGCTTACCTAATGCAGGTAAATCAACTCTGTTATCAACAATTTCTAATGCTAACCCAAAAATTGGGGATTATCCATTTACAACCTTACATCCTGTGCTTGGTACCGTGAAGCGCTTTGATAAAGAAATTGTATTAGCAGATATCCCAGGGTTGATTGAAGGTGCGCATGAGGGAAAAGGTTTGGGAGATAAATTTTTAGCACATATTGAGAGATGTAAATATTTACTTCATTTAGTAGATATAAATGACGACAATTGGTACGAAAACTATATTACAGTAAGAAACGAAATTTCAAAATATAGTGAAAAAGTATCTTCAAAAAAAGAAATAATTGTTTTAACCAAAGTTGATTTACTTCATGAAAATTTAGAGAAAAAAAAAATTAAGATCAATCAAAAGTTAAATTCTGATATTCTTTTTATATCAAGTTTTAATAATGAAGGTATAGATGATCTAATTGATTATTTATTCAAATATAATGAAATCACAAATGATTAAAAAATATAAAAAAATAGTTGTAAAAATTGGTTCAAATTCAATTGTTGATTCGAAAACAAAAAAGATCAAATCTAAGTGGTTAGATAATTTATGTAAAGACATTACGGAATTGAATAAAACAAAAAAAATTGTGATTGTGTGTTCTGGTGCTATTGCTTTAGGTGCGAAAAGTATTTCAAATACAAAGTTAAGAAAATTAGAAGATAAACAGGCAGCAGCTTCAGTTGGTCAAATTGAATTAGCCCATCAATGGCGAAATAAACTAGGAAAATACAAGATAGGTGTTTCTCAAATTTTATTAACATTAGAAGATAGCGAAGAAAGGCGACGATACTTGAATGCTAGAAATACAATATCATCATTACAAAGTAAAAACATAATCCCAATCATTAATGAAAATGACACTGTTGCTACTGAGGAAATTCGCTATGGTGATAATGATAGACTTGCAGCCCGAGTAGCACAAATGATTGAAGCTGATTTATTAATTTTATTAAGTGATGTTGATGGTTTATATCAAGGTAATCCAAAAAAAGATAAGGATGTCAAAAAATTTTCAGAGGTATTTAAAATTGATAAAAAAATTGAAGAACTTGCTAATTATCAATCTTCTGAACTAGGCAGTGGAGGAATGGCCACAAAAATTTTAGCAGCAAAGATATGTGCGGGAAACGGTTGTGCTACAATAATCACTAATAGTGATAAAAACAGACCAATCAGTAATATTAATAAAAAAAATTCAACAATTTTTTATCCCTTAACTTCTACAAATTCGTCCAAAAAGAAATGGTTATTAAATCATTTAAAACCATCAGGATCGATTATTATAGATACAGGGGCTCAAAATGCAATTTTGAAAAATAAAAGTCTTCTTCCTGCAGGTGTAATAGATATCAAGGGAAGGTTCAAAAGAGGTGATGTAATATCTATCTTAGTTGAGAATGGTCAGAAGGTAGCAATAGGTATATCTGCTTATGATTTTAATGATGCAAAAAAAATTATTGGAAAGAAAAGTAAAAAAATTTATAAAGTTTTAGGTTTCGAAGGAAGAGAGGAAGTGGTACATAAAGATAATTTAGTTAAGCTTTCTACATGAGTATTGAAAATAATATTATTGAATTAGGCAAAAGAGCAAAATCTGCCTCTCTAAATATGAAAGTCTGTAGCAGTGATCAAAAAAATCTTGCTTTAACAAAACTCACTAAAAATTTAGATAAAAATAGAAATAAAATTCTTGAAGCAAATAAAATAGATTTAGAAAATGGTGAAAAAAAATCTTTAGCTAAGCCTTTAATAAATAGACTTACATTAACTGAAAAATCTATTGATGGATTGATTACATCAATTGAAGATATAATCGAAATACCAGATCCAATTGGCATTACATTAGAAGAATGGGAAAGACCTAATGGTTTACAGTTTCGTAAAATTTCAACACCACTTGGTGTATTAGGTGTGATTTATGAATCCAGACCGAACGTTACTGTTGATGCGTCTTGTCTTTCCATAAAATCTGGCAATTGTATAATTTTAAGAGGTGGTAGCGATAGTTTTTATTCCTCTAAGGAGTTAGTAAATAATATTACAAATGCTTTCACGGAAGCTGGCCTCCCAGAACATTGTGTCCAAATGATTAATACACCTGAAAGAGAAGCGGTTGATCATTTACTAAGCATGAGAGATTATGTTGACGTCATTATTCCTAGAGGCGGAAAAGGTTTGATTGAAAAAATTAATTCAGCAAGCAAAATACCCGTTATCAAACATTTAGACGGTATATGTCATGTGTATGTAGATAAAGATGCTGATTTAAGCATTGCAGAAAAAGTAGTTTTTAATAGTAAAATGAGGCGTCCTGAAATTTGTGGTGCTGCAGAAACACTTTTAATTGATGAAAAAATTAAAGATGAAGCAATGAAAATATTAAAACCTCTAAAAGAAGTAAACTGTGAAATTCGAGGCGATGAATATATTAAGTCTTTAGATAGTGATTTTAAAACTGCAAGTGAAGAAGATTGGTCTTTAGAATATTTAGATAAAATTTTATCAGTAAAAATTGTTTCAGGAGTTGATGAAGCGGTTAAGCATATAAATGATTATTCTTCTGGTCATACAGAAAGTATAATTACAGAAAATGAAAAAACCTTTCAAAAATTTTATAATAAAATTGACAGCGCAATAATACTTAAAAATGCATCTACGCAATTTGCTGATGGCGGTGAATTTGGTTTTGGTGCTGAGATAGGAATCTCAACAGACAAAATACATGTAAGAGGACCAGTGGGAACAAAACATTTAACTACATTTAAATATGTAGTTAATGGTAATGGTCAGGAAAGACCTTAATTGAAAAAGATTGGACTTCTGGGAGGATCTTTTGATCCGCCACATCGAGGGCATCTATTTATTTCAAATGAAGCTAAAAAAGTATTACAGCTAGATGAAATTTGGTGGTTAGTTACACCTCAGAACCCTTTGAAGATTTCAAAACCTGCAACATACGAAGAAAGATTACAAAATTGTAAACAAATTACAAAAAATTTTCCTATAAAAATATTAGAAGTAGAAAAAAAAATTAAATCTCAATATTCTTATCAAACAATTAAATTTCTTATTCAATATTATAAAAATATTAAATTTTTTTGGTTAATGGGTGCAGACAATTTAGTTAATTTTCACGAATGGGAAAAATGGCAATCAATTTTTCATATTATCTCTATTGTTATTTTCAGAAGACATGGATATAATACAAATGCTTTGAAAAGTGTTGCAGCAAAAAAATTTATTCATCATAAATATATAGCGCAAGACATAGAATATGTTTCAAAAAAAACTCCTGCATGGACTTTGATACAAAATAAAGAAATTAAAATTTCATCATCTGAAATTAGAAATCAAAGAAATAAATTAAGAGGCAAATATTAATAAAATTACTTCATTGACAGAAAATATTGTATCAATACTAAGTGATGCAAAAGCTGAAGATATAAAAGTTATTGATTTATCAAACAAATCATCCGTTGCCGATGCCTTTGTGATTGCTACCTGTAGATCAACTAGACATTCAGATGCTACAGCAGACGAAATGATAAAAAAATTAAAAAAAGCAGGGATAAAATGTCCGAATCCTGAAGGAAGACCTCAATGTGACTGGATAATTGTTGATGCAGGTGAGATCATTGTTCATTTGTTTCGACAAGAAATTAGAGAATTATACGCTTTAGAAAAATTATGGGAAGTTAGCTTTGATTCTTCACAAACTAAACTAGCTTAAAATATATGATAATTTCAAAAAATGCATTTTTAAAAGTAATACTACTGCTCACCCTGATTATACTTCTTGCACCTAAAACATATGGATCTTCTTCAGATGAAGAAAAATATAAATATTTAGATCTATTTGGGCAGGTATTCGACAGGGTAAGATCATCCTATGTAGAAGAGGTTACGGATCAAGAGTTAATTGAAAAAGCGATTGATGGAATGTTGTCAGGTTTAGATCCTCATTCTGGTTTTATGAATGAAGAAGTATTTCAAGAAATGCAAATGGATACAGAGGGTAAATTTGGGGGATTAGGTATTGAAATTACCATGGAAGAAGGTTTTGTAAAAGTCATTGCTCCGATTGAAGATACACCAGCATATGAAGCTGGAGTTCTTGCAGGTGATTACATTATTCAAATAGATGAAACACCTGTTTTTGGTCTAACTCTAAATGAAGCCGTTGAATTAATGAGAGGTAAAAAAGGTGAACCAATAGTAATTACTATTTCGAGAGCAAATACTGAACCCTTTGAGATTGAAATTATTAGAGACTATATAAAAATTAGATCAGTAAAAAGTGAAGTACTTAATAATATTGGATATTTGAGAATAACATCTTTTAACGAACAAACAGAAAGTGGCCTTCTTGATGCAATAAAAAAAATTGAAAAAGAAAACCAAATAAAAGGTTATGTTTTAGACGTACGGTCTAACCCAGGCGGTCTTCTTACTCAAGCAGTTAAGGTAACGGATATATTCTTGGAAAGAGGAGAAATTGTTTCAACAAGAGGTAGGGATAAAAAAGATATTAGAAGATATCGTGCAAAGAAGTCTGATAGAACTAATGGTAAACCACTTGTTGTAATTATTGACGGAGGTTCTGCATCTGCATCTGAAATTGTTGCAGGCGCCCTACAGGATCATAAAAGAGCAATCATTATAGGCACACAATCTTTTGGTAAAGGATCAGTACAAACAATAATTCCCTTTCAAGTTTCAAATAGCGATAATCTCACTGGTATAAGATTAACTACAGCTAGATATTATACCCCTTCAGGTGAATCAATCCAGGGTAAGGGTATTGTTCCAGATATAATTATTGAGCAAGGAGAATTCGAATCTTTTAATTATAAAAGATTTTCTGAGTCAGATTTAAAAGATTCCCTTGATAAAAATAACGAAGAAGAATTAGAAGATAATGAAGATAATGAATTAAGTGAATTTGAAAAACGTTTAGAGCTTGATTATCAACTTCGTAGAGCCTTTGATCTTGTACAAGGTGTTAGTCTCTTTAATGAAATTCAAGAATAATAATGCAAAAAAAATATAGAAAATGTGTGGGAATGATGATTCTCAACACAAAAAATCAGGTTTTAGTTGGCAAAAGATTAGATAATCCCAGCGGGTATTGGCAAATGCCCCAAGGTGGTATTGATGAAAATGAAAATCCTGAAGAAGCAGTTTGGAGAGAAATGATGGAAGAAATTGGAACTAATAAAGCATCCTTAATTGCTTCATCTAAAGAATGGATATCCTATGACATACCAAGTGAAATTTTAAGCACTTTGCCCTGGGGAAATGAGTATATGGGTCAAATTCAAAAATGGTTTTTATTTAACTTTAATGGAGATGATAGAGATATAAATGTTGGAACAGAAAATCCTGAATTTAGTGATTGGAAATGGATGAATTACGACGAAATTACTCATAATGCAGTACCATTTAAAAAAAATGTTTATCAGAAAATTCAAAGTGAATTTAAAAAAGTTCTAACAGATGTTTAATGAAAATCCTGAATTAATAATCACAAGCTTAGATAAACAAATATGGGATGAAGAGTTAGAAAACTTTGTTCCTAAAAATATTTTTGATGTTCATACCCATATTTATAAATGGAGTTTTAATCAAGATCCTAAAAAAGATATTGGTGAAAGAAATTTTCAAGGAAAATATTTTAGTGAAGTATCTATGAGATTTGCAGATCAAGTAGATCAATTACTTATGCCTAATAGAGTTGTAAACAGGTTAAGTTTTCCTTTTCCATTCAAATATCCATGTAACTTTGAAGGTTCAAATGAATATATTTTAGAACAAACTAAAACACTTACTGAAAATAAGTGCTTAATTTTAATTAACCCAAATATGGATAAAAATTATATTGAAGGGCTTTTATTAAAAAATAACATTAAAGGCTTTAAACCATATAGATTTTATTCAAAAACAAAGGATACGATTAATTGCAAAATTTTAGATTTTATAACTGAAGAGCAAATAGAAATTGCAGATAAATTTGGACTTATCATTATGATGCATTTAGCAAAAAAGGATGCAATTGCCGATGATGATAATATTAATGACCTAATTTATTTGAGTGATAAATTTCCTAACGTTAAATGGATACTTGCTCACTGTGCTAGAAGTTATTCTGCTTGGGCGTTAGAAAAAGGAATTAAGAAAATTAGAGATTTAAAAAATATTTGGTATGATTGTTCTACAGTATGTGAATCTGATTCAATTGACGCTCTGTATCAAGGTGTTGGTCTTGAAAAAATAATGTATGGATCTGATGATATGATAGGGAGAATGAGAGGGAAATATATTACTTTTGGGAAAGCTTGGTCTGCAATAAATTCTGATAATCATAATTTAGCTCTAAGTCATTGTGATGATCGAATGACATTTATTAGATACGAACAATTAAGAGCAATGAAAAGAGGAATTCGAAATAGCAAAATAACGGAAAGTGAAAAGCAGGATCTTTTTTATAATAATGCAAAAAATTTAATAGACTCTGTTAATTCTAGAAATTAAATCTTATCATAAAAACTTACAGTTATAGCTTCTAATTTAGCTTTTGCTATCGACAGTTGCTCTTCTGACTCTTTACTTTCCTTGCTACCTAATTCTTCAATTTCTTTTTCAATTGAAGACTTGTCTAAAGAATTTAGTTCAACTACACTTTCTGCAAGAACGATACATTTCTCTGGATTAATTTCAGCAAAACCACCTGATACAAAAAATGATTTAACTAAATTTTTATCCTCACTATAAACCATCACTCTACCAGGTCTTAATGAGGACATTACTTGACTATGTCCAGGTAAGACACCCAGATCACCATCTTTGCCTGGAACAATAATAGTTCCAACATCATCATTAAAGATAAGGTTTTCTGGAGAAACTAAATCAAAAGAAATTGTTGCCATTATGCAGCTTCAGCTTCTAATTTTTTAGCTTTTTCAATAGCTTCATCAATACCACCTACCATATAAAATGCAGCTTCTGGCATATGATCATATTCACCTTTTACGAGTCCATCAAAACTTTTTATGGTATCTTCAAGATCAACATATTTTCCAGGAGAGCCTGTGAAGACTTCTGCAACAAAAAATGGTTGGCTCAAAAACTTTTCTATTTTTCTAGCTCTTGCAACTGTTAATTTATCTTCTTCTGAAAGCTCATCCATCCCTAGAATAGCTATTATATCTTGAAGACTTTTATATGTTTGTAGAACTCTTTGTACTTCTCTAGCAACTCTATAATGATCATCACCAACAACTTGTGGATCTAAAATTCTAGAAGTAGAGTCTAATGGATCAACTGCTGGATATATTCCTTTTTCAGAGATAGCTCTATTTAGAACTGTTGTTGCATCCAAATGTGAAAAGGATGTTGCAGGAGCAGGATCAGTTAAGTCATCTGCAGGAACATATATTGCCTGTACTGATGTAATAGATCCTTTTTTTGTAGTTGTGATTCGTTCTTGTAAAGCACCCATATCTGTTGCAAGTGTTGGCTGATAACCAACTGCAGATGGGATACGCCCTAGAAGAGCTGACACTTCAGAGCCTGCCTGGGTAAATCTAAATATGTTATCTACAAAAAATAACACATCCTGACCTTCTTCATCTCTAAAGTATTCTGCTTGAGTTAATCCTGAAAGAGCAACTCTAGCTCTTGCTCCTGGTGGTTCATTCATCTGACCATAAACAAGTGCAACTTTTGAATCTTTTCCTTTTAAGTCAATAATTCCTGATTCAATCATTTCGTGGTACAAGTCATTACCCTCACGCGTTCTTTCTCCGACACCAGCAAATACCGAATATCCTCCATGAGCCTTGGCAATGTTGTTAATTAATTCCATAATTAAAACTGTCTTACCAACTCCGGCTCCACCAAATAATCCGATTTTACCACCTCTTGCATAAGGTGCTAGTAGATCAACCACTTTAATTCCTGTTACCAGAACTTCAGTTTCTGTGGATTGATCAACAAACTCTGGTGCTGGTCTATGAATAGGATAGGATTTACTTGTTCCAATGTCGCCTCTTTCGTCAACTGGCTCTCCTACAACATTCATGATTCTACCTAGAGTTTCTGGGCCTACAGGCATTGAAATAGGGGCACCTGTATCAGTAGCTGTTTGACCTCTAACTAGTCCATCTGTTGTATCCATGGCAATTGTGCGAACAGCATTTTCTCCTAAATGCTGAGCAACCTCTAGCATTAATCTTGTTCCATTGTTGTCAACTTCTAGAGCGTTCATGATTGCAGGAAGTTCACCATCGAACTCTACATCAACAACAGCTCCGAGAACTTGTGATATTTTTCCAGTTAAATTGTTAGCCATATATCCCCCTTTATATTGATTCAGCTCCAGAAATAATCTCTATTAATTCTTTTGTAATGAACGCTTGTCGCGTTCTATTATACTTTAACGTTAAACTATCTATCATTTCACCTGCGTTTCGGGTTGCGTTGTCCATTGCAGCCATTCTTGCTCCCTGCTCACCTGCATCACTTTCCAAAAGTACTTTGAATATTTGAATAGAAACATTTTTTGGAAGTAAATCCTTTAAAATTGTTTCTTCATCAGGCTCATAATCATAAATTGCATTTGAAGAATTTTCTTTTTCTTCTTCCTTTTCAGAATTTGAAACGTCTAATGGTATTAATTGTTGTTGTGTTACTTCTTGAGAAATAGCTGATTTAAATTTATTAAAAACTAATATGCATTTATCAAATTTATCCTCAAAGTATAATTCTTGAAGCTTATTGGAAATATTTAATGCAGACTCGTAACCAGTACTTGAAACATTTAAGTCGACAAAACTCTCTATAATTTGATCCTTCATTACTCTATTAAAAAAGTCTCTACTTTTTTTACCAACTGGCATTAGTTGAACTTTTTTTCCATTACCCTCAAGTGATTTAACTAACTTAAAAGTTTCTCTATTTATGCTGCTGTTAAATCCACCACATAAACCTCTATCAGCACTAACTGGAACTACGATATAATTCTGATCATTGCCAGTACCTGTTAAGAGTTTAATTATACCTTCCCCAGATGCAGCAGATGATGCAAGAGAGGAAAGCATCTCCTCTAGTCTTGATGAATATGGTCTTGCTGCTTCAGCTTTTTCTTGTGATCTACGTAACTTACTTGCAGCAACCATTTTCATTGCTGATGTAATTTTTTTTGTAGATCCAACTGAATTGATCTGAGTTTTGATATCTTTTAAACTTGGCATAGGTTAGTTACTTGCAAACTTTACAACCAAATCATCTAAGATATATTTTAATTTATCATCATTTTCTTTAGATAATTCTTTTTCATTGGCAATTGCATCTAATAAATCACTATGCTTAGTTCTAATCTCATTTAAAACTTCTGCTTCAAACTTGACTACATCGCCTACTGCAACTTTATCAAGATATCCGCGCACACCAGCATAAATAGATACAACTTGCTCTGAAACCGTTAGTGGTGAATACTGACCTTGTTTTAAGATTTCAACTAGTCTTGCACCACGATCAAGTAATTGTTTCGTTGAAGCGTCTAAGTCTGATGCAAACTGTGCAAAAGCAGCCATCTCACGATATTGAGCTAATTCAAGTTTTACAGGACCAGCAATTTTTTTCATTGCTTTTGTTTGAGCTGCAGAACCAACACGACTTACGGAAAGACCAACGTTAATCGCAGGACGAATACCAGCAAAAAATAAGTTTGTTTCTAAAAATATTTGTCCATCAGTAATGGAAATTACATTTGTTGGAATATAAGCAGATAAATCTCCTGCTTGAGTTTCAATAATTGGCAGGGCCGTCAAACTTCCACCACCATGTTCATCACTCATTTTGGCAGCTCTTTCTAAAAGACGACTATGAATGTAAAATACATCTCCGGGATATGCTTCACGTCCAGGAGGTCTTCTTAATAATAGAGACATCTGTCTGTAAGCAACAGCTTGCTTTGATAAATCATCATAAACAATTAATGCATGCATACCGTTATCTCTAAAATACTCACCCATTGTACAGCCAGTATAAGCAGATAAAAATTGCAACGGTGCAGGCTCTGATGCAGTTGCAGATACAACAATTGTATATTCCATTGCACCATTATCTTCTAGTGTTTTTACAATTTGAGCAACTGTTGATCTTTTCTGACCAATTGCGACATAGATACAATATAACTTTTCTTTTTCATTATCTGATTGATTTACAGATTTTTGATTTAAGATTGTATCAATAGCAACAGCAGTTTTACCTGTTTGTCTGTCACCAATGATTAATTCACGTTGTCCTCTTCCAACTGGAACAAGAGCATCAAGTGCTTTAATACCTGTCTGCATAGGTTCAGATACACTTTGACGAGGAATAATGCCTGGGGCTTTTAATTCAATTCTTCTCTTTTCAGAAGATTGAATAGGACCTTTACCATCAATAGGATTTCCTAAACCATCAACAACACGTCCTAACAATTCTTTTCCAACAGGAACGTCAACAATTTCTCCTGTACGTTTAACTGTATCACCTTCTTTAATTCCAGTATCATCACCGAAGATTGAAACACCAACGTTATCCATTTCAAGGTTAAGGGCCATACCTTTAATGCCGCCTGGGAATTCAACCATCTCTCCAGCTTGTACTTGATCAAGACCATACACACGTGCAATTCCGTCTCCAACACTTAGTACTGTTCCAACCTCAGCAACATCCGCTTTAGTTTCAAAATTAGCTATTTGGTCTTTAATTACAGAAGATATTTCTGCAGCTTTAATTTCCATTATGCCCCCTTCATTGCAATTTTAAGTTTATTAATTTTACTGGCTATAGATGTATCAATCATTTTGGAACCAACCTTAACAATTAAACCACCAATAATGTCTTCATCAACATCAAAATTTAAAGATAATTTTTCACCTAAAGATTTTTTAAGTTGATTTGTAATATTATTTTTTTCATCATCAGATAATATGTTTGCTGATGTTATGTCAGCAGTAATATCACCTCTTCTTTCAGAGTTTATTTTTTTAAATTGTAAAATAATAGAACCGATATTTGAAATTCTTTTATTGTTATCAAGAACTTTTAAAAAAGTTGTCGTAAGATTATGTAAATTTGCTTTAGAAAATAATTTTAACAAAATATTAAGCTTCTCATCTGAATTTACTAATGGACTTTTAATTACTTGTCTCAATTCTGAACTTTCTTTCAATGCTTTTTGCACTAATCCAAAGTCATTTAGAATATCATCAATACATTTTTTTTCAGAAGCAAGATCATAGAGAGCTGCTCCGTACCTTTCAGATATTACGTCTCCAGACAATGTATTAGATGCCATAAATTAAGTTCATAAGAAGTTTAGAAATAGGCTATTAACACATCAGAAAAAGTAGGTAAACTGTCAGTTTGTGCGTCAAATGAGTTAAATTGAAAATATTTTTAAAATTGTGGGTAAATTACATAAATGAATAGGGATCGACATCAATAATTAACTTTACAGAAGAAGGTAATTTAGTGTTTTCGACAATTTTTTTTGTGAATTTATTTAGATTTTTTCTACTATTACTCTTCAATAATATTCTGTATCGATATTGTCCTCTAAGTAGAAAAATTGGAGCTTCAACTGGACCTAGAATTTTAATATTTTTACTATTTTGATCTTGTTGAGCCAGTCTTGAAGCATGTTTAAGAACTAAAGCTTTTGTATGACTAGAAAGAATTATTGAAGTCATAAAACCAAAAGGAGGAATATTAAAATTCTTTCTTTCTTTTAAAGCTCTTTCAATAAAAGATTCTCTTTCTCGAAGTTGAATCGACTTAATTATTTCTTGATCTGGAAAATATGTTTGAAGAAAAACTTTACCAATTTTTTTTCCTCTACCAGCTCTTCCTCCAACTTGCTGAAGTAGGTTAAAAGTTTTTTCTATAGCTCTAGGATCACCACCAAATAAACCTGCGTCCGCATCAACGATTCCTACTAATGACAAATTTGGAAAATCATATCCTTTTGCCATAATTTGTGTGGCTACAATTATATCTATATCTTTGTTGTTTATATCAGTAATAAATTTTTTAATTTTGTTTGGCGTGTTAACATTGTCGCTAGACATGATGGAAATATTTTTTCCAGGAAAGAATTCTTTTAACTCCTCTGCAACTCTCTCAACTCCAGGACCAACAAATTTTATACTATCTTTTTCATTACATTTAGGACAATCTAAATTTAATTTTTTTATAGTTCCACATTGATGGCATAAGAAAACTTTTTTGTGTTGATGCATTACCATCCATGATGAACATTGATCACATTCATACCTGAATCCACAACTGTTACATAAGGTTAATGGAGAATATCCTCTACGATTTAAAAAAATAAGAATTTGTTCCTTATTGTCTAAACACTGTGAAATAGAATCTATAATTGATTGTGATATCCATTTATCTTTATCAAGTTTATATTTATTTAAATCAATTATAGAAATTTCAGGTAATGGAGTTCCAGAAAATTGTTTTGATAAATAGACTTGATCATATTTTTTAATTTTAACATTATTTATTGTTTCTAAAGACGGTGTTGCCGAGGCTAATAATATAAAATTTTTTTCAATTTTAGCTCTTACAACTGCAAGATCTCTTGCTTGGTAACGTATATTGTCCTCTTGCTTATAACTAGAATCATGTTCTTCATCGACAACAATTAATCCTAAGTTTGTAAAAGGAAGAAACAAACTTGAACGAGCGCCAATTACAATTACTGGATCTCCAGCAAAACATTTATGCCAAATTTTTTGCCTATTTTTTTTTGTAATTTTAGAATGCCACAAACACACTTCCATTCCAAAACGCTTCTTTACTCTTGTCTCTAATTGCGGTGTTAGGCTAATTTCTGGAACCATTATTAATATTTGTTTTTTTTCTTTCAAAAATTTATCTATTATTTCAAAATATACTTCAGTTTTACCAGAGCCTGTTACACCTTCTAATAAAACAGGTTTATTTGATTTATTAAATGATTGGGTAATTTCTTTGAATGAATTTGCTTGCTCTTCACTCAAGGTCACTAAAGAGGGTTTGGTGTTATTGAAACTATCTAATTTTTCTTTATCAAATTCAACTATATCATTATTAATAAGAAATAATTTTAAAACTGCTCCTAGTGGAGCTAAAGTATAACTTGCGATCCAATTTATAAAATCGATTGAAGAATTCTGAAGAATAAGATCATTACAAATTTTTGTAACCTCTTTAATTTCGTATCCAGGATTTTTAACATTCTTCTTCCAAATAATTCCAGCTTCTATTTTTTTTCCAAATGGAACTAAGACTACTTGACCAATTTCAAGTTGCTCATTTGTTGAAGAATAAGTGAAAACTTTGTCGAAAGGTCTTGTTACTACTACATCGTACAACATTATATTTATGTATTTTTTATATGTTAACTTTCTAAATAACTTGTATATGGTATACAACATACAATGAAATTTTTTATAGACACTGCCGATATACCTCAGATCGAAGAGTTAATGCCTAGTGGATTAATAGACGGTGTTACGACAAACCCATCTCTAATTGCAAAAAGTGGTAAAGATATGGGGGAAACCATTAAAACAATTTGTTCCATAGTATCTGGTCCAGTCAGTGCAGAAGTGACAGCAACCGAGTATGACAAAATGCTTGAAGAAGGTGAGTACTTAGCATCATTAGCTAAGAATGTTGCTGTAAAAGTTCCTCTTACACCTGCTGGTCTTCAGACATGCAAAGCTCTTAGAGAAAAAGATATCATGGTAAATGTAACATTGTGTTTTAGTGCTGCTCAAGCATTACTAGCTGCTAAGGTTGGTGCAACATTTATTTCTCCATTTGTGGGAAGGCTCGATGATATTGGTGAAAAAGGAATGGATCTGATTTCAGATATAGTAATAATGTATGAAAATTATGGATTTGATACTGAAGTATTAGTTGCTTCGGTAAGAAATACTCAACATCTTATTGATGCAGCTGTGATTGGTGCCCATGTTTCAACTCTACCACCTAAAGTTATTCACGAATTATATAAACATCCTCTCACAGATAAAGGGCTGAAGGCATTTCTCGATGATTGGGCAAAAACAGGACAGCAAATCTTGCCAAAATAATCATCATGGCGCATGAAGATGAAATTAGTGAAATACAAATAATAAATTTTTTAAAAAAAAATAAAAATTTTTTTATTAAAAATTCAGAATTAGTTAATGAATTAAATTTTCCAACAATAGATAATAGTTCAGGTAAGGTTGTTGATTTAGAAGCTTATAGATATAAAAAAATATCTCAACAAAATATAGATCTACAAAATCAAATGACAAAAGTACTACTTGCAGGGAAAAGTCATTTAAATGCTCAAAAAAGAATTCTTAAGTCTACAATTAGAATTCTAAATGTAAAAAGTTTACCAAAATTAATAAGTTTAATTAAAAATGATCTTAAAACAATTTTAGGTTGTGATGAAATGAATTGTTTTGTCACAAATGAAAATATTAAATCAGAAAACTTATCACAACTGGATAATAAAATTGCAAATAGTTATTTTAAAAACAAAATGGTTACAAATTTAAATCAAAATCCTAAAGGTTTACTTTTATTTTTTCCCAATAAATCAGCAATGATAAAATCATATATTTTATTAAAAGTTAAATTTCGTGAAGATAGTTTAATATTGGCTATGGGATCAAATAATAAAAATAAATTCACAGTTGATATGCAAACTGATCTTGTTGAGTACTTAATTAAAATTATAGAAGTAAATTTGTTAAGTACCAAATGAAAAGGAGGTAAAATGAAAGGTTATAGATTTATCACAGATGATGACACTGTTGATTTTTGCCAAAGAGTAACAGAAGCGCTCTCTAATGGATGGAAATTACATGGTGAACCAAAAATGACTTTCGATCATAAAAGAAAAATTATGAGATGTGGTCAAGCAGTTATAAAAACATCATCAAAAAAATACAAAAAAGGAATGGATCTAGCTAAAATTTAAATATGTATGGCTCTGCCATCAACACTTAAAGCTGCTTCTTTTACTGCTTCACTAGTTGTCGGATGAGCGTGACATACCCTTGCAATATCTTCTGCACTTCCACCAAATTCAATTGTAGTAACAATTTCTGCAATCAGTTGTCCAGCATCATGACCGATTATATGAGCACCTAAAATTTCATCTGTTTTTTTATCAACCAAAATTTTAACAAATCCCTCAGATGCTGAAGTAGTTAAGGCACGACCATTTGCCATAAAAGGAAATTTTCCAACCTTGAAGTCTTTCTTTTCTTGCTTGAGTTGTTCTTCTGTTTTGCCTACAGATGCAATCTCTGGATTAGTATAAACAATCGCTGGTATAGCGTTATAGTTTATATGAGGTTTTTGACCGTTTATAAATTCAACACAAGCTACTCCTTCTTCTTCAGCTTTGTGTGCTAGCATTGGACCTGGTGCTACATCACCGATTGCATAGATTCCTTCTACAGAAGTTTTAAAGTTATCTTTAATTTCAATAGATTTTTTATCCGTTAATTTAATTCCAATTTTTTCGAGACCCAGTCCCTCTGTGTTTGGTTTTCTTCCTACTGACATTAAAACTATTTCGTAGTTTTCTTTTATTTTCTTTTTATTTGATGTTTCCATCTCAACATCTACACCAGACTTACCAGATTTTGCAGAACTCACTTTATGCGATAATTTAAATTCTAATCCTTGTTTAGTTAACATTTTCATAAACTCTTTTGCAATTTCACCATCCATAGTTGGAACAATTCTGTCAAGAGCTTCAACAACTGTTACCTTTGAGCCTAATCTACTCCATACTGATCCCATCTCTAGTCCAATATATCCACCACCAATAACTAGGAGTGATTTTGGTATTTTAGATAGAGAAAGAGCGCCTGTTGAAGATACTATTTGTTTTTCATCAACAGGAATATTTGGTATCTCAATCGAAGATGATCCTGTTGCGATAATAAAATTTTTAGCACTAGCAGTAATTTCATTTTTTCCATTTGTAATAGAAATAGTATTTTTATCTACAAATGAACCCATGCCTGGAATATGCGTGATTTTATTTTTCTTAAATAAAAAACCGATCCCTGTTGTAAGTTTTTTTACAATCTTAGTTTTGCGATCCATCAAAACATTTAGGTCTAAATCTATCTTTGATGTTTTTATGCCATGCTCTGCAGCATGATTTGAAATTTCAACAAATTTTTCAGATGAATTTAATAATGCTTTAGAAGGTATGCATCCAATGTTCAAACAAGTTCCACCGAGTGATGGCTCTTTTTCTATACAAGCAACCTTCATTCCAAGTTGAGCTGCTCTGATTGCAGCTACATATCCGCCAGGTCCCGCACCAATTACTATTAAATCAAAATCTTCCATTTTATATTCCTAATATTAATTCGGATGGATCTTCTAGAAGTTCTTTCACTTTCACTAAAAATCCAACACTTTCTTTTCCATCAATAATTCTATGATCATAACTTAATGCAACATACATCATTGGCCTAACTACTATTTCATCATTTACAACTACTGCTCTTTTTTGAATATTATGCATCCCTAAAATTCCAGATTGAGGCCTATTGATTATTGGAGTGCTGAGCATTGATCCGTAAACGCCACCATTTGAAATTGTAAAAGTTCCACCAGTCAAATCGTCCATGGTCAGCGTTCCATCTTTGGCTTTTGTACTAAGATCAATAATTTTAGTTTCTATTTCTCCAAAACTCAATTGATCGGCGTCTTTAAGTATTGGTACGACTAATCCTTTTTCAGTTCCAACAGCTATACCTATATCAAAATGATTTTTATAAATTATATTTTCATCTTTAATTTCAGCATTCACAGCTGGATACTCTTGCAAACTTTTTACTACCGCTTTTACAAAAAATGACATGAAACCTAATTTGACCTCATACCGACTTTGAAATTCTTGATTTTTTGATTTTCTAATTTCCATAACTTTGGACATGTCAATTTCATTGAAAGTCGTAAGTATGGCCGCTGTATTTTGAGCCTCCTTTAAACGTTTAGATATTGTCTGTCTGATTTTAGACATTTTAACAACTTCTTCTCTTTCAACTTTGTTAGTAGTTGTTTTATTTGAAGAAGAAAGATGAGAAACTACATCTTCTTTATTAATTCTTCCATCAGAACGGGATGAGGTGACATCTTCAAGTTTAATATTATTTTCTTCAGCAATTTTTCTTGCAGATGGTGAAGATTTGGCAGGCGAAGATTTTATTTCAACCTTAACTGATTTTACTTCTTCTTTTATTTTTTCTTCTTTATTTTCAGTTTTTTTAGGACTTGGTGTTTTGCCTTTTGATTCATCTAAGATTCCTAAAATACCACCAATTTCAACATCAGTGCCTTCAGAAACTTTTATTTCTTTTAGAGAGCCTGCATGAGGTGCTGGTACTTCAACTGTAATTTTGTCAGTCTCAATTTCAACTAAAGGTTCATCTGCTTCAAAATTATCGCCTATATTCTTAAGCCATTTTGAAACAGTTGCTTCAGTAATTGACTCTCCAAGTGTTGGAACTATTAATTCAGTGCTCATTAATTAAATGCTTAATAACATTTACGTCAATTTATTCAATTGGCAGATTAGTCTTTAATTTTGTTGAAATACCTGCCCAAGATTTGATAATTTTGCTAATCGAATCTTCAGTTGCCATTTTTATAATAGTTTCTTGGTTACTTAAGTGTCTTTCTAAAGAACCAGCGGCAGGAGATGCAGCTGGACTTCTACCAACATAGAATATTTTTTCTTGTTTAACTTTGGCTTCCTGCATAACACTTTCCAATCTACCTTTCACAAAACCCCAGGCACCCATATTTTTTGGCTCTTCTTGTGCCCAGATAATTTCAGCATCCGTATAATGTTTTAATTCATCTCTAAAATTTTCATAAGGAAATGGATAAATCTGCTCCAATCTTATTATGGAGAGATTTTTAATTTTATTTTTTGCTATGTGATCTGCAAGTTCAAAATATATTTTACCAGAGCAAATGATTAATCTTTTATTTTTCCTTTTTTCTTTAACAGATAATTTATCAGTAAGAATTCTATGGAAGGTTGATCCATTAATATAATCCTCAATATTAGAAACATTTGATTTATGTCTAAGTGTAGATTTTGGAGTAAATATAATTAGAGGTTTCCTAAAGTTTCTATGTAGTTGCCTTCTTAAAACATGAAAATAATTAGCAGGACTTGTGCAATTAACAATTTGCATATTATCTTCCGCACACATCTGTAAAAATCTTTCTAATCTTCCACTTGTATGCTCAGGACCTTGACCCTCATGTCCGTGGGGAAGAAGCATCGTTAAACCAGACATTCTCAACCATTTTCTTTCTCCAGAACTAATGAATTGATCAATCATAATTTGTGCGCCATTTGCAAAATCACCAAACTGCGCTTCCCATATAACAAGTGTCTTAGGATCAACTTGTGAATATCCATATTCAAAACCAAGAACACCAAACTCAGATAAAAAACTATCTATAATTTCAAAGTAACCTTGCTTGTTTTGAAAGTGTCTTAATGGAACAAAACGATTTTCGTTTTCTTGATCGTATAGAACACCATGTCTATGACTAAATGTTCCTCTTCCAACATCCTGTCCAGATATTCGAACACCGTATCCCTCATCAAGAAGTGTTGCTAAAGCTAAACTTTCAGAGGTTGCCCAATCAATACCTTTTCCGTTGATGACACTTGTTAATCGATCCCCATAAATTTTTTTTATTCTTCTATGAGCATTAAAATCTGCAGGTATTTCATGAATTTTTTTAGCAACGTTAATTAATGTTTTTTCTTTTACAGATGTTTTTCCTCTTCTTGCATCAAATGTTGCAGTAG
>CACKQA010000012.1 GCA_902602135.1 uncultured Alphaproteobacteria bacterium | reverse complement strand
TATTTTTTATTGGGATCAGAAGAAATATTTTATTTTCCATCATCTATTAGATATTTTTTAGCAATATTTAAAGTAATATTTAATGACTCTACATATGGATATTTAATGATTGGATACTTGTTATGCATAACTATTTTAACATTATTTATAAAAATTTTTGGTTTGAGATTTGGTTTATTTTTTGCTTTTTTAATTATTTGTACAAGATTATTTGAAGGATATGGAGCATCAATAATAAAATTATTAAAACATATTAATGCTAGTGACGCAGAGCCTTTCGCAATAACTATATTTTTTTTATGCCTTTACATATTCATTATTATTTATGAAAATAAAGATAAGAAATATAATATGATGAACTTTATTTTTGGATTTTTATCTTTTGTGATTATTTCACTACGACCAAATTATTTACCAACTGTATTTTTATTATTTTTAATTAATATATATAGTCTTTATTTCTCATGTAAATACAAAGAAATTTTCTATTCTTTGCTTGGTATAAGTTTTATCATACTGATACCAATTCATAATTTGTATTTTGGACAACAAATTGTTTTATTAACAACAGGTTATATACATAATACGGGAGCTCCATTAAGTATTTATTTTTCTGCTGTAATAGATATTTTAAATTTAAATTTTAATAATTCAGAAAATATAAATATAATTAATAATCAGTTTAAAAAATGGATTAAGCCACAAGAAATTCACTACATAATAATATTTACGTTATTATTTATTGTTTTTAGATACAAAAATTTTTATTTTAAAATTATTTCTTCCTTAGCTTTATCTCAGCATGCAGTATTACTTGTTTTTGTGCCAACTGGAAGGTATTCTTATTTAGCTTGGTTTTTAAATATAATAGTTTTTTTGTTTATTTTACAAAAAATAATTGAGTTTTTTACTTCGAGAAAAAATTTAGCCTAAAAATTGTAAGAAATTATTTTTTCTTCTGACGTTTTTTGTTACGTCTATATTTTGAGCCTCTTTTTCTTCGGCCACGATGTTTTTTTGGATATCCCATTTGTTTGAAGTATATACAAATTCTTTTTATTAAGTCAAAGAATTAATAATGCCAATCTTTAGCTTCATTAAACAAAAAATCCCGAAAAACTACAAGTCTTCTATCATTTTTGAAGGATTCAGAATAAACAAAATATGTTTGGTATGAGGGACCTTCAAGATTAGGTAATACTCGAACAAGTTGAGGTTTATCAGCAACCATATAATCGGGTAATGATGCTAATCCTCCCCCTTTTTCTATTGCAAGTGACATAGCATAAATACTGTTTACTCTAAATTTTGGTCTTCTTTTTGTACCTTCTTTTCCAATTTTTAATATCCAATCAATATTAGAAATTGGGGATGGTAAACCAGCTCCAAAACAAATTAAATCATGTTTATCTAAATCATTAACATTTCTTGGAATTCCACTTTTTTGAAGATAATCTGATGAACCATAAATATGATTATGAAAGTTAACAAATTTCTTAAATATTAAATTAGCCTGAGTTGGTTTTTTTACTCTGACCGCAACATCAGCAACTCTTGCAGCTAAATCAACCTCTTCATCGCTCATAATTAAATTTACATCGATTTCTGGATATTGATTTGCGAATTTATTTATTCTTGGTGTTAACCAAGTTGAACCAAATCCTACTGTTGTGCTGACGGTCAATTTGCCAGCAGGTTTTATTTTTTTATCTAATAATTTTTTTTCAAAATCAGAAATTGAAAAGTTAATTTGATTTACAGTATTAAATAAATTTTCACCTTGCTCTGTTAATCTTACACCTTTTTGGTGTCTTATAAATAATGGTGTTTTTAAATCATATTCAAGATCTTGTATTTGTCTACTAAGAGCGGATTGACTTATATTAAGTTTTGCACTAGCTTTTGAAATGCTTCTTGCAATTGCAATTTCATAAAATGATTTTAATTTATCCCAGTCCATTATTTTAAAGAATTAATAATTTCATTATAATCATTGTGATTTTTAGATAGCAAGTAAGATCCTACAGCTAAAACATCTGCTCCATTAGCCTTACATATTTTTGCATTTTCATTGTTCACTCCACCATCAACTGCTATATCATATTTATAATTACTATTTTTTCTAATTTTATCTAAGTGTTTAATTTTATCTACTTGATCTTGTAAAAATTTTTGCCCTCCAAAACCTGGAGTTACTGTCATTACAATTACTTGTTGCACTTTATTTAATAAATATTCAATCTCTGAAATTTTTATTTTAGGATGAATAGCAATTCCCGCTTTAATTTTAGCATCATGTATTTTACTAATTATTTCTTGTGGATTCGCATCTGCTTCAGGATGGAAACTTATAATATCAGAACCAGCTTCAATAAATTCATCAATATATGGATTGACTGGCTGTATCATTAGATGAACATCTAATATTTTTGTTGTAATTTTTCTTATCGAGTTAACAATATTTGGCCCAAAGGTAATATTAGGCACATAATGACCATCCATGATATCTATATGAATATAATCAGCACCGTTTTTATCTAAAAGCTTAACTTCTTCTTCCAATTTAAGAATATCTGCTGATAATATAGATGGAGATATTTTTATCATTTAAATATAGATATATAATATATAAATAAACATTCATAATGAATTCTATTGTTCAAAAACCTTGGGGATACTATGAGATTTTAAAATCTGGTAAAAGATTCCTTGTTAAAAAACTTTTTATTAAACCAGGTGGAATGTTATCTTTACAAAATCATGATCATCGGTCAGAGCATTGGCTTGTTGCAGAAGGTGAAGCTGAGGTTACTTTAGATAAAAAAACTATAAATCTTGTAGAAAATGAAAATATTTTTATTCCAAAAGGTTCCCTTCATAGAATCGCTAATAAAGGTTCTAAAGATTTGATAATCATAGAAATGTGGTACGGTGAAATTCTCGATGAGAATGATATTAAAAGATATGATGAAAATTATAATATAATCTAATGATAATTAACACTCCAATCTCCTTAGGCGAATTAGTAGATAAAATATCTATTTTAATGATTAAAAAGAAAAATATTTCTGATTCAATTAAACTTCAACATGTAAATAAAGAATTAGAATTTCTTCAGAAAACATTAAAGAAATATATTTCTGAAGACAAAATAAATGAATATCTTCTAAAACTAGTAAATATAAATTCTAAATTGTGGGATATAGAAGATGATATTAGAGAGTGCGAAAGAAAAAAATTATTTGATCAAACATTTATTGATCTAGCTAGAAGTGTCTATTTTACAAATGATGAAAGAGCAAAAGTAAAAAATGATATTAATAAAACTTTTGGCTCTGAATTAGTAGAGGTAAAATCTTATGAGAAATATTAATTAATAAATTCTTGAAACACTTTTTGAGACAAGAGATACTAATTTTTCTTTGTAAATATTATCTTTAAATATATCAACTGAGTCTACAGCTACATTTGAGAAATGATTTGCTCTTGTAAGAGTATCTTCGATACATTGATATTTATTAATTATTTCTAATGCCATTTCAAAATCACCATCATTTTGGTTAAGATCAGATATTGTTCTTTTCCAAAACTTCTTTTCATTATCATTTGATCTTCCATATGCTAATATTATTGGAAGAGTAATTTTACCTTCTTTGAAATCATCTCCAGTATTTTTTCCTAATATTATTTTGTTTGAAGAATAATCAATAGCATCGTCAATTAATTGAAAGGTCATGCCAAAGTTTGTTCCAAATGATTTTAATGCATTAACCTCAGCTTCTGTTCCAAGACCACTTATTGATCCAACTTGACATGCTGCACTAAATAAGGAAGCAGTTTTTGCGTTTACAACTTCAAAATAAATATTTTCATTTATTTCTAAATTTTTATCATTAGCAAGTTCTAAAACTTCTCCTTCAGAAATTACGACACTAGTATCGGCTAATATTTTTAACGTTTCAGTGTTGCCATATTTTGTCATTAATTGAAAAGCCCTACTGAATAAAAAATCACCAACTAATACACTTGTTTTATTTTTCCATTTCTCATTTGCCGTTGGTTTTCCTCTTCTTTGTTTACTTTCATCTATTACATCATCATGTAATAGTGTTGCTGTGTGTATAAATTCTACTGCTGCAGATAGACCGATATGATTCATTTGATTTCTAATTTCACTATTTTCATTTCTTGTCATATGAAAACTTGAAACAGTTAAAAGAGGTCGTAACCTTTTTCCACCTGATAAGATAAGGTATTTTCCAACTTCATGAACTAGAGGAACATTGCTATCTAATTTATCAAGGATTAAGGTATTTACTGATACTAGATCTTCTTTGCACAGATCTGTTAATTCTCTGATTTCATCTTCAAATGAGAAATCTTTTTTTCTAAGTGGAAGAACATTATCCATATTATTAAACTATTAGAATATTATGTTAATTCATTAACTTAATTGACGCACTTAAACTCAAATTACCAAAATTACAAACAAATGCTAATAACGCTTTAAGAAAAGATTAACATTTGTTATTAGATATTATGTTTAAAAGGTTATTTTCGAAGAGTACTACAATACCGGTTTTACGTTTATCTGGCATTATATCATCATCGTCAGGCTTAACAGGCTCTGGTTTAGCAATAAATAATTTAGAAAAATTAATTGATAAATTATTTGCTGATAAAAAATCTCCTGTTGTAGGTTTGGTCATTAATTCACCTGGAGGTTCTCCTACACAATCCTCTTTAATAGCAAAAAGGATCATTGATCTGGCAAAGGAAAAAAACAAAAAAGTTTTAGCATTCGTTGAAGATGTTGCAGCTTCTGGTGGTTATTGGTTAGCTTGTTCTGCAGATGAGATATATATTGATCAAAACTCAGTTATTGGATCAATTGGTGTTATTTCACCAGGTTTTGGTTTTGTTGATCTTTTAAAAAAAGTTGGAATTGAAAGAAGAGTTTATACATCGGGAAAAAGTAAAAGTTTTCTTGATCCTTTCAAAGAAGAAAAACAGGAAGACATTGATAGATTAAAAAATATTCAAGAGCAAATTCATGATAATTTTATTAATTATGTGAAAGAGAGAAGAGGTACAAAACTTGATCAGAATAAATTAGACGATATCTTTTCTGGTTTATTTTGGGTTGGTAACAAAGCTATCGATTTAGGTTTAGCAGATGGTATTGGTGCATTAAAACCAATTTTAGAACAAAAGTTTGGAAAAAAAATTAAAATTAAAATGATCAGTCAAAAAAAATCATTTTTACAACGTAGGTTTTCTTCATCAATATTTAACTCTGATGAAATTTTAAATAAAATTGAAGAAAGAATTATGTTTTCTAGGTTTGGTCTGTGATGAAATTTCTAGTTTTATTTGTAATTTTAGCTTCTATTTTATTATTTTTAAGGTTTAAGAAAAAAAAACAAGACAAATTCACTAATAATAAAGTAAATAATGACTCAGTAATCGATTTAGAAAAAGATCCAAGAACGAAAGAATATAAACCAAAAGATTAAGAGTTATATGACCGCACAAACAATGGAAGAGTTAGTTTCTCTTTGTAAAAGAAGAGGCTTTTTATTTCAATCAAATGACATCTATGGTGGTATCAAAGGTTTATATGATTATGGACCAATGGGAGTCGAGTTAAAAAATAATCTTAAACAAGCTTGGTGGAAATCAATTGTATATGAGCGAGATGACACTGAGGGATTAGATGCAAGTATTTTAAGTGCGCCAGTTGTATTAAAATATTCTGGTCATGAAGATACTTTCTCAGATCCACTTGTAGACTGTAAGGTTTGTAAAGCTAGATTTAGAGCAGATCAGTTAGAAAATAGTGAATGCCCAAGAGGAGGGTTATTGCCAGATTGTAAAGTTAAAGATTTGACTGAACCAAGGCCTTTTAATTTAATGTTTAAAACTGCAATTGGACCAGTAGATGATGGAACGTCATTCGCATATTTAAGACCAGAAACGTGTCAGCAAATTTTTACTAATTTTAAAAATATATTAGACTCAACGTCTAGAACTGTTCCTTTTGGAATCGCACAAATCGGAAAAGCATTTAGAAATGAAATAACACCTCGTAATTTTATCTTTAGAGTTAGAGAGTTTGAACAAATGGAATTAGAGTTTTTTGTTAAACCAGGTACTGATGATGAATGGCATGAATACTGGATAAATAAGAGAATAGAATGGTGGGTTAACCAAGGAATAAAAAAAGAAAATTTAAAAAAAATTGAAGTAGAAAAAGATGAACTAGCTCACTACTCAAAAAGAACAGTTGATATCAATTACGTTTATCCTCATGGGGAAGAGGAGCTAGAAGGTGTAGCCAATAGAACAGATTTTGACTTAGGTTCTCACACCAAAAATCAAAGCGATTTTAAAATTACATCAGAAGTAATGAAAAACTCTTCTTCAACTACAAAACTAGCTGTTCAAGATTTAGAAGAAAAAAAATGGTATATTCCTTACGTTATTGAGCCATCAGCTGGTGTTGATAGGGGAGTACTTGCTTTGTTGAATGAAGCTTATCGTGAAGAAAGTGTAGATAAAGATAATAAAAGAATTCTTTTATCTCTAAAACCTCATCTTTCACCTATTAAAGCTGCAGTTATTCCTCTTAAAAAGAATAATGATGATTTAGTAAATTTATCTAAAGAAATAAAATCTAATCTGCAGAAATTGGGATTGGGAAGAGTTGTTTTAGAAAATTCAGGAAATATTGGTAAGAATTACAGAAGACATGATGAAATAGGAACACCAATTTGTTTAACTGTAGATTTTGAAACTCTAGAAGATAAAAGTGTTACTGTTAGGGATAGAGATACTATGAAACAGGAAAGAGTTTCTATAGAAAATTTATCTGAATATTACAAAAAATATTTTAATTAATAAAATTGTATGAAAAAAATCAGTGATATTCATGCAATAAAAATTATTTTTTTTATAACTGCTTGTTATGTAGGCTTATGGGCAATTAGGATACCTACCATAAAGGATCAACTTCAAACTGATTATGTTGGTGTTGGATATATTATGTTATCATTTGCAATTGGTTCAATTGTTGCAATGATTTTTGCAAATGCTCTTATTCTTAAAACTTCTACAAAATCTATTTTAACATGCACCTTAATTGCCGAAGGTTGTTTGTGGTTACCAGTACCTTTCATTCAAGAGTTATGGTTTTTTATGGTTTTCTCATTTGTTTTTGGTATGAGTTATGGTGCATTCGAAATAGCATGCAACGTTTATGCATCAAATTTAGAAATTAGGGAAAAAAAATCTATGATGTCAGGGTTCCATGCATTTTGGAGTCTTGGAGTTTTATTTGGATCTCTAATTACCAGCTTTTTACTAGAGTGGAATTATTCTTTTATTTTTAATATACTTTTGTATGTCATCATTCTTCTTCCTTTGAGTTTGTATTTTGTACTTTGTTTAGAGTCACAAGTTGAAACAAAATCAGAAGATTCCACTAAAAAAAATATATTTTTTATTTGGCCCTTACTTATTTTTTTATTAGCTTTAATTGCAATGGCAAATGCACTAACAGAAGGAAGTGTTGATGCATGGGGAGCTCTCTATATGAGAGATTTTATTAAAGTTGATGGTTTCTATATAGGCTTAGCAACTCTAAGTTTTAATATTTTTATGGTTATCGGAAGATTTAGTGGTGATTGGCTAAGAGATAAAATTGGTGTGTTTTTTTTGATTTTCTTTTTGTTTTTATCGACGATTATAAGTTTAATAATTTTATCTAATTTCAGTAGTATTTATGCAGCTATTATTGGTTTTTCATTATTGGGTATCGGAGCATCTTCAATTGTTCCTATCGCATATAGTTTAGCTGGAAAAATTGAGGGAATTGATAGTGGAGTAGGTATAACAATTATTTCAATTGCAGTTTACGGAACATTTATAGGTGCTCCAGCTTCTTTAGGATTTATAGCAAACAACTATGGAATTAATAATATATTTGTTCCAATGCTAATAATTTTTATGGTTTTAATAATTCCATTAAGTTTTTATAGAAAAAAATTTTTAGTTTAAAAAATCAAAAGATAATGAATCGTTAATTACTAAATTTTTATTTTGATTTTTTATTTCATTAACAAAATTAATATTTAGTGCAGCAAAAATATTTGAATTTGCTTTTGATATAATTGTTCCTATTTTTTTATTATCTACTATTAATTCATCTCCCTTTAGAACATCTCCATTTTTTATTTTTAAAGCGTACAGTTTTTTCTTTAGTAATCCACGGTACTTCATTCTTGCAGTAATTTCTTGACCCACATAGCATCCCTTATCCCAATCAATTGCATTTAAATTATCAAAATTATTTTCTAATAATAAAGATTTATTTTCTAAAATATCAAATGGCGAATAGGGGGTTGTATGATTAATTAAAATTTCATGATATTCTGTTTCATTAATTTCTTTCAATTTCTCTTTTTCTATAAAAATGTTTTTATTCGTAATAAGTTTTTTACCTAAATTTATATTTCTAGGATCATTTAAATAAATACTATAATCGCCCTCATAATCTATATTAAATAATGAAAAAGAATCTAGATTTTTAATTTCATTAATTTCTATATCAGAACGAAGTTTATAAATTTTTAATCGTCCTAATAAATTACTATAAAATTTATCATTGGTTT
This sequence comes from uncultured Alphaproteobacteria bacterium, assembly GCA_902602135.1. Taxonomy (GTDB): domain Bacteria; phylum Pseudomonadota; class Alphaproteobacteria; order HIMB59; genus CACPNW01. Next base: position 13,604 of record CACKQA010000012.1, on the reverse strand, counting down.
CAAAAATATAGTTTTCATTTATATTGAATATAAAAAAATCTGCTAAAAATTTACCCTGAGGTGTTAATAGACATGAATAAATAATTGATCCATCGTTACATTTTTCAATGTCATTAGTAATTAAATTTTGAATAAATGATTTACTATCTTTTCCAGAAATCTCAAAAAATCTTGAATTCAAATGATGAAAAAAGTATTTATCTTTCATAATTATCTAAATATATATTGAATATATTAAAAGTGTAATATTTCTGTGAAAATTCTTGTTATTTCGTCAAATCTTATTGGAGATACAATTCTATCGACTGGAGTAATAAAATATTTTAGTAATCAATATCCTGAAACTAAATTTACGTTTGTTATTGGTCCATCTGCCAAATCAATTTTCAAAAACTTTAAATCTGTAGAGACCATAATCACTATTTCAAAAAAAAGATACAATATACATTGGTTAGATATAATTTCTAATTGTTATGGAAAGAAGTGGGATATAATTATTGATTTTAGAAGTTCGTTACTATCATATTTTTTAAAACATAAGCAAAAATTTATTTTTAAAAAAAAATCTAATCTAAACCATGTTCAACAATTATCTGATTACTTTAAATTTGATTGTTCAGATTTGTTTATTGAAACAAATAAAGAAGAAGAGGAAATAGTAACTAAACATTTATCTAATGATTTTAAATATTTTGTTATATTTCCAGGTGGAAATTGGAAACCAAAAATTTGGAGTATTAAAAATTATAATTCACTATTAATCAAAATTTTATCTCAAAATAAAAATATTAAATTTATTTTAGTTGGGTCAAAGTCAGAAGAAGAAAATTATTTAAATGCAATAACAAAAAATATTGATAGTAATAAGATAATTAATTTATTTGGAGTATCATTGACTCAAACTGCTGCTTATATGAAGAAATCAAAATTATTTATTGGAAATGACTCAGGGTTGTCACATATGGCTTCAGCAACAAAATTAAAGTCAATAGTATTATTTGGTCCAACAAATGATAAGATTTACGGTCCATTTATGAAAGATTCATACGTTATAAGAACAAATGAAAGCTATGACTATTTTAAAAGCATAAATATTGATAAAACAATGTCGTATATGGACTCTATAAGTGTAGAAAAGGTTTATAATACATTACTAAAAAATAATTATTGTGAGTAAAAAAATTGAAATAATTCAGCCAGATGATTGGCATGTACATTTTAGAGAAGGTGATATGTTAGAAATGGTCACTAATTTCTCTTCTAGAATTAATAAAAGATGTGTAGCAATGCCAAATACAGAAATTCCCATAACAGATACTAATAAGGCCTCCGCTTATAAAGAGCTTTTAAATAGTGCTTCTAGTAATAATTTTGAACCACTTATACCTTGTTATTTAAATGAAAATTTAGATTTAGAAGATTTTAGAAAAGGTATTCAAAATAAAGTTTTCTTTGGATCTAAACTTTATCCTTCAAATGCTACTACAAACTCAAGTCATGGAGTGAGCGATATTTCAAAAATTTTTAAATTTTTGGAGATTTTAGAAGAAGAAAAAAGTCCATTACTAATACACGGTGAAAAAGTAGCTGAAAATATTGATATTTTTGATAGAGAAAAATACTTTATAGATGATGAATTAAGCATTATTAGAAAAAAATTTCCCTTTTTAAAAATTACTCTTGAACATGTATCAACTTCATATGGAGTAAACTATGTGAAAGAAAATCAAAATATTGCAGGAACAATTACACCACACCACATGCTTTTAACAAAAAAAGATGTATTTCATGATGACTCTATTAATCCGCACCATTTTTGTATGCCTGTTGTTAAAAACGAAACAGATTTAATAGAATTAAGAAAAGCTGCATCTCACAATAATACTAAATTTTTTTTAGGCACAGACTCAGCCCCACATCCAATTCAAGAAAAAAAACCAGATATGTCATCTAAGCCAGGAATATTTTCATCTCCTTGCTCAATAGAATTATATGCAGAAATTTTTGATCAAGAAAATGCAATTGATAAGTTGGAGATATTTTGCTCAATTAATGGCGCAAAACACTATAACTTTCCAATTAATGATAAAAAAATTAAATTAGAAAAAAAAGAATGGATTATGTCGGAATTATCTAGTTATAAAGATATTCAGGTTAAGAATTTTTATGCTAATAAAAAAATTAATTGGAAAGTAGTCCATTAATCTTTATAGAAATATTAATGTCATTAGGAACAAAAATTTATACTTGGCTCAAAGGAAACTTGGTTGGTAGTGATGATTTAGGAAATAAATATTACTGTAGTTCTAAAGATTTTAAAGATTTAAAAGCAAAAAGATGGGTTATTTTTAATGGTGAAATAGAGGCATCAAATATTCCACCGCACTGGCATGCCTGGCTTCATAAATCTATTAATAATCCTCCACTTAATTATTCACATAAATATAAATGGCAAAAAAATCATAAACCAAATATGACTGGTACTAGTGATGCATATTTTCCATCATCTCATCCTCTTTCAAAAAATTATGACCCAGAAAAAAAAGAAGAAGAATATAAATCTTGGTCTCCTAATTAGAGTAACAATTTTTTTTCTCCTACCACTAACTGTTTCTGCTGAAACTATTGAAAAAAAGTATGCCTCTTTTAAGTTATTAAATAAGACTACTAATAAAGTTTCTACAAAATATATTTCAGTAAATTCTAAAATATCATGGGAAACTTTAAATATTGAAGTTTTATATTGTGGCAGCACTCCGCCAACTGAAATTCCTGAAGATTATGTTTTGATAGATGTCTACGATACTATCAATAATGAAAATACTAATATTTATAAAGGCTGGATGATTTCTTCTTCTCCCGATGTTACTCCTTTAGAAAATCCTATTTATGATCTTTGGTTAGTTGATTGTAGTAACGATAAGACTTCTTGAAAATTATTAATTTCCTTAAAAAAACTCTCAATCTCTAAACTTTCTTTTAGTTTATTTTCATAGATAACAGTTTCTATTTCATACGCACCAAACTGAACTAAATGAGGATTGAAAAACTGTGAATCTAAAATGGTAAAATTATTTTTTTTCAATATTGCCAATAAATAAAGTAGACAAAACTTACTTGTATTGGTCTTTAAACTAAACATGCTTTCACCAAAAAAACATGATCCTATATGTAAACCGTATAAACCACCAATTAGATTATCATCTTCATAACATTCTACACTGTGACATTTACCTATTTTATGTAATTCAATATATGTATCCAAAATAATTTCATTAATCCAAGTATCTTGATCTTTTCTTTTAATCTCTTTGCAAAATTCTATAACTTTTGCAAAATTTTGATTTATTTTAAAACTATATTTTGTTTTTTTAAAATCACTAAAAAGTTTTTTTGGATAATGAAAATTTGAAATTGGAATGATAAATCTTAATTTGGGTTTATAAAATTTGATTTCTTCAGAATACTTACTATCAGCCATCGGAAAGTAAGCTTTTTTATAAAATTCTATTAAGCTGTTTAAATCAATTATTTTATTCAATTAAATTTGACATAAAATTAATGTTATAACTTCCTCTTTTAAACTCATCAGTTTGAATAATTTTTTGATGTAGTTGAATATTAGTATTTATTCCCATAATGACATATTCTTCTAGTGCTCTATTCATTTTTTTTAAAGCTTCTGATCTTGTTGCACCGTAGGTAATTAGTTTACCAATCATACTATCATAGTGGGATGGAATTGAGTATCCATCGTAAACAGCTGAGTCTACCCGAATACCTAGTCCTCCAGGTTGATGATATTGTGTTATCTTACCAGGTGATGGTATAAAACTCTCTGGATGCTCGGCATTAATTCGACATTCAATTGAACTACCTTTAAGTTTTATGTCTTCTTGTTTTATTGTAAGTTTTTCATCATTGGCGACAAGAATTTGTTCTTTAACAAGATCAATACCAGTTACCATTTCTGTTACTGGGTGTTCAACTTGTAATCTTGTATTCATTTCCATAAAATAAAATTCATTATTTTCATATAAAAATTCTAAAGTTCCAACTCCTTCATATCCGATTTCTTTCATAGATTTTCTACAAAGTTCAGAAATTTTTTCTCTATTTTCATTTGTTAGAACTGAACTTGGACTTTCTTCAATAAGTTTTTGATGCTTCCTTTGAATTGAGCAATCTCTTTCTCCAAGAGTAACAACATTTCCAAATGAGTCACAAAGAACTTGAATTTCAATATGTTTAGGAGATGTTAAAAATTTTTCTAAATAAACATTTTCATCATTAAATGATTTTTTTGCTTCAATTTTTGCTTCATTTATAGCTTTATTTAAATCATCTTCTTCTGTGACAATTCTCATTCCTTTTCCACCACCACCACTTGCTGCTTTTACTATAATTGGGTATTTTACTTTTTTTATAAAATCTTCAATTTTATTTTTATCGCTTAAGTCATTTATACCTTTTACTGTTGGCACCCCAGTTTCATCCATTATTTTTTTTGCATCAATTTTGTTACCCATCATTTTGATATGTTCCGATTTTGGTCCAATAAATTTAATATTGTGTTCTTCAATAATTTCAGCAAACCTTTGATTTTCACTTAAAAAACCATATCCAGGATGAATTGCATCTACATCGGTTAATGTTGCAGCAGTTATAATTGCAGGTATGTTTAAATAACTAGATTGTGCAGAGGCTGGTCCGACACAAATACTTTCATCTGCCATTCTTACATGCATTGCATTTTCATCAACATCAGAATGAATGGCTACAGTTTTTATTCCTAATTCTCTGCAGGCTCTAAGAACACGTAAAGCAATTTCACCTCTATTAGCAATCAATATTTTTTTGAACATTATTCAAAAATAATAAGAGTATCACCATATTCAACAGGCTGACTATTCAAAGTAACTATTTTTTTGATAATACCAGATCTAGGAGCTTTAATTTCATTAAAAGTCTTCATTGCTTCAATTAACAATAAAGTATCACCAGCTTTAACATGTTGGCCAACTTTAACATAAGGTTGCGAATTTGGATCAGCAGAAAGATAAGCAACCCCTACCATTGGAGATTTAACAATATTATCTTCATTTACAACTTCATTTGTATTTTCAACCTCTTTAACTTCAGTATTATTCTCTTTTTTTTGAACGGAAACATTGTTTTCAACGAAGTCATTTGATGTAATCTCAATTTCATAATCATTTTTTTTTATTTTTATTTTAGCAACACTATCAATTTTTGATTCTTTAACGATTAACTTAATATTCTCTAAATCTGTTTTATCTATTTTAGTCATAATTATTTATAAATTAATTTGCATATTGCTTCAATTCCTAGAAGATAACTATTTCCTCCAAATCCACATATCAAACCATGCACTCCTTCGGAAGTAATACTTTTTTTTCTATACTCTTCTCTTGAATAAATATTTGAAAGATGAATTTCTATCTTGGGCTTATTTATTGCTCTTAATGAATCTAGAATGGCTATTGATGAATGAGTAAATGCTGCTGGATTGATAATTAGACCATCAAATTTATCATTTACTTCATGAATTTTATCAATTATCTGGCCTTCGTTATTAGATTGGAAAAAAATTATTTCTAATTTTTTCTCTATACCTTTTTTTTCACAATCAGATTTAATCTTATCTAAACTGTCTTTACCATAAATATCATCTTCTCTATTACCTAATAGATTTAGGTTAGGGCCATTAATAATTAATATTTTTTTCATTCTATTTAAAATGCTTACTTAATTTTAAACCTTGATTCTGGTAATTTGATTTAATATCCTTTCCGTATACAATATTACTATTTTTGTTCAACTTTTCATATTTAATTCTAGCTATAGTTTGACCATCTTCTAATAAAAAAGGCACTTCATTTGTTTTTACTTCCAGAACTGCATATGATCCTCTACCTAGACCAAAACCAGGATCAAAAAAACCTGCATAATGTGCTCTGAAGTCTCCAATCCCTGTATCGTATGGTATCATTTCTCCAGCTAAATTTGATGGTATTACTACTTTCTCTTTTGATCTTAAAATATAAAACTTGTTTTTTTCAATTACTAATTTTTTATTGTCTTTTTTAATTACATTCCAAAAATCATTTATTTTATGAGATTTAATTTTAGAAAAATTAAGAACCGGAGTATGTTTTTTGGCTACGTAAGCAATTATATTTGACCCTGCTAGTTCAACTGATAACTTTAATCCATTATCAATTTTAACATTGTCTCTAGTTTGATTTGAAATTTTTCGTTTTTTATTCAGATTAATTAGTTGTTTATCGGTCAAATAATTATGATTTTTATTCACAAGTCTCAATTGATTTAAAGAATTATTTTTTTTAAAAGATACATCAAATGATCTTGATGTTATTTCTAAAAATATTTCTCCTTTATAATTCTTAGGAATTTTTTCATATTCTTCTGCATAATCAACAAGTGATCTGCAAAAAATATCTAATCTTCCAGTACTGCTTTTGGGGTTGCAGTGACCAAATATATTATTTTTTAAGTTAAGTCCTTCATTAAGTCTCACAATATAAGTTTTGTTTTTTCTAAATATATATTCTTTATTTAAATTTATTTTTTTTATAGCTAAATCTTTTAATTTATCTCTAACCTTTGAATTATAGGATAAAAAACTATGCTTAATTTCATAACACTCTTCACTTAATGATAAGTCTATACTTGATGGCTGTATTTGAGTATTTTGGATATTTTCAGCAACGATAAGACTTTTATTAATTAAATTTATATAATCTTGGTATACTAGCGATCCACTCATGAATTTTTGTTTTGAATTATTTTAACTAATTTTAATAAATCTTTATTTTTAGTTTTTTTAAAATTTGTTATTTGAATATCAAAAACTTCTTTTTTCATATTATTTATTGATAAAACAAAGTTAAAGAATTTTAACCATTCTTTTTTATTTAATTTTTGTGCTAATTCAATATATTTTTGTAGAACATTTTTATTATTAAAATATTTGTATAAGAGATCTTTATTATTTTGAAAAATTATCTCAGTATCACTATCAGATAGATTTTTTATTTCTATATTTTCAAATATTCTAATCTGTGCATAATAATTTAAGGGAAATTTTTCTAAATTTTTTTTATAAAATTTTACAGCTTCGTCTGTATATCCATAAGAAAATAGTATATCTGCTTTAGTTTCTAGCAAAAAATTATTTTTATTTTTTTTAATTACTTCATTTAAATTCTTCAAGGCCATTTTTAGATTTCCATTTCTAGCTATTTTAATTGATTCTGCATAAGCTTTAAAAGGTTGATTTAATTCATTTAATACTTCCTCATTGTCACTATAACCTACAAATTTAGCTTTTATGTAGTTAAATCTCTCATTATAATTTTTATTATAATTAATTTCTTTATTATCTTTAAAGTTTTGTATTAATAAAATTCTATCTTCAAAATAGGGATGAGTACTAATTCTCTGTTTATCTTTTGAAAAACCTTTATCTAATAATTTTTGCTCTATTGTCTCTAATAATATTTGAATTGATTTAGAATTAGTTTTTAGTAAATTCAATGTTTTCAATGCATATAAATCCGCTTCCATTTCCTGATCTTTACTAAAGACAATATATTGATTTGATAAAACGGCTTTAGTTAGAAGACTCCCTTGTATTAATTGAGGATTTTGAGTTAATGTTGAACCCGCTATTATAGATAAAAGACTTATATCATTATATTTCTTAGTATCCTCTATTGTTTTTTTTCTAAGCGCTATATGGTTAAGGGCAATATGACCGATTTCATGAGCTAATACAGACAATAGTGCTACATAGTCTGAACAATAAATTATTAATCCAGAATTAATATGAATTACATTATTAATATCTACAAAAGCATTTATTTCATTACTATTATTTATTTTAAATTTAATTTTTTTATTTATTTTATTTACTTTAATTATATCTCCTAAAATCTGATTAATAAATTCTTCAGTTTCGTAATCTAATATTTGTGAGCTATAACCACTTTTTAGAGAAAAAATAAAAAATAAAAAAAAAACTAATATTTTTTTAAGACCACCATCCAGTTTTTTCTTCATCTTCTTTTATGTCACTCTCGTTTAAATTTAAATCATTTTGTGTATCAATTTTATCATCTTCTTTTATTTCATTATTATCTAAATTATTTTTCTTAATACTTTTTTTTGTTTTCTTAGTTTGTATTAACTTCTTTTTTTTAATTACTTTGGTAGTTTTATTTTTTTTCTTTGTATTTATTTTTTCATTATTATTGGACTGATAATTTTCATCAATTTCAATTAAAGGATCATGTAAAGAATATTGTGGATCAAAATAAAAATTGATTTTTGATTCAAATTTATTCTCTAATGCATTTATCTCACTTTTTTTATTGTTTAATAAATTTTCTGCTAATCCACTATTACATTTAACATTAATTATTGAATTTTTATTTTCAGAGATTTTTTCTTTAATTACTTTTAATATTTGATCAATTATTGAAGAAGAATTCAAAATTAAACCCGATCCTTTACAATAATTACATTTTTCAAAAGATTTATCTATTAAGCTCGATCTTAATCTTTGTCTTGATAGTTCCATTAATCCAAACATGCTTATTCTTCCAATTTGAACTCTCGCTCTATCTCTTATAAGGGCAGTTTTTAAACTTTTTTCGACTTTAAAATTATTCCGATAATCATCCATATCAATGAAATCTATAACTACTAAACCACCAAGATCTCTTAATCTTAGTTGCCTAGCTATTTCTACTGCAGCCTCTAAATTTGTTTTTAAGGCGGTATTTTCAATATTTCTCTCAGATGTATTTTTCCCAGAGTTTACATCTACTGCCACCAATGCTTCAGTTGTGTTAATTACAATAGATCCGCCAGATTTTAATTTTACATTGAGACTAAAAAGATCATTAATTTGTGTTTCAATATTATTGGAAGCAAAAAGCGAGTTTTCATCAGATTTGTATTGTTTTATTTTTTTAACAAATGCTGGTGCTAAATTTTTTGTAATTTTTTTAACTTTATCGTAACCATCTTTTCCTTCTACTAAAATTTTTTCTACATCTTCACTAAGCATATCTCTAATTGCTCTTTTTAAAACATTGCCTTCTTCATGAATCATTTCTGGTGCTTCTGATTTTAAAGTAATTTCTCTTATTTTATTCCATTGGCTTACAAGCAATGAAAGATCTTTTGAAATTTCTTTTTTTGTCCTTCCTATTCCAGCAGTTCTTACAATAACCGACATTTTTTCTGGTATTTCTACTGAAGATAAAATCTGTTTTAATTTTTTTCTTTCTTCTATATCTCCAATTTTTCTAGATATTCCATCACTATTCATACTGTTTGGCATTAGCACGCAATATCTTCCTGCAAATGATAAATATGTTGTTAGTGCCGCTCCTTTTAAACCTCTTTCTTCTTTATTGATCTGAACAAGTAAGACTTGTTTAGGTCGAATTACATCTTGAATTTTATATTTTCTAAAATAATTGAAATATTCTTTCTTTGGACTTAATTTTTTATTCCTTCTTTTTTTAATAGAAATCGTTTTTTCATCTGTATTCTCTTGCTCTTCTTCAGATCTGGTTTCAGGATTTTCATTCTCAGTTTCATCTAGATCATTTACATTTTCTGGGTTTTGTAAATCATCATCTTCTTTTTCATTAATTATTTTATCGTTAAGTTCTTTTATTTGTTGTTCATCAACAGCAGGAATCTTAAAGTAATCTGGGTGTATTTCTGTAAGAGGTAAAAAACCATTTCTATTTGTTCCAAAATCAACAAATGCTGCTTGAAGAGAAGGTTCTATCCTTGTAATTTTAGCTAGATAAACATCTCCTTTGACTGCATTTTTTTTATTAGTCTCAATTTCAAAATCGTCAAGTTTGCCATTTTCAGTAACTGCAATTCTTGTTTCAATGTTATTTGTTGTATCAATAAGTATATTTTTTGACATAATGCCGAAACTCCGTAAAAATTTTTATATATTAAAGTCATTTTTGAATATTTGTATAATATTTGCCTAATGTCACATTTTTAACTATTTCACAATGTAGTTTATAAATATGATTAGATTATTTGGTTATATAAAATTATTGTTAATTTTACTATTGATATTTGCATTTATTTCAATTTCAACAATTTTTTACACACTTTGGCGATACTCACCTGAATTACCATCATATGATAGTATAGTAAATTATAAACCAAATTTGTCTTCAAGAATTTATAGTTCAGATGGATTATTATTGAAAAGTTTTTATACTGAAGAAAGAATATTTATTCCTGAAAGTAGAATACCCGAAAATATAAAATTGGCTTTTTTATCATCTGAGGACAAGAATTTTTATCAACATTATGGTGTTGATTTGATTGCAATAGTAAGAGCGCTTTTTACAAATATTCTAAATACTTATTCTGATAGAAGGGTAGTTGGAGCTTCTACAATCACGCAGCAAGTAGTTAAAAATCTTTTATTAAGTAACGAATTAAGTTACGCTAGAAAAATTAAAGAAATTATTTTATCTGTTAGAATTGAAAATATTTTAGATAAGAATTCTATTTTGGAGTTATACTTAAATGATATTTATTTAGGATATGGTTCTTATGGAATTGGCACGGCAAGTTTGAATTATTTTAATAAATCTATTTATGATCTAGAACTTCATGAAATAGCTTTTTTGGCTGCATTACCAAAAGCACCAAATAATTATAATCCAAAAACAAATTACTTAAAGGCTATTGAAAGAAGAAATTGGGTAATTGATAGAATGTATCAAAATGGATTTATAAAAAAAGATGATCTACTATACAAAAATAAACCACTTCAGGTATTCAAACGTAAAGATAGAAAATTTTCAGAAGCAGATTATTTTTATGAAGAAATAAGAAAGGAATTATATTTAAAATTTGGAAAAGAAAAACTTTATTCAGATGGATTAATAATCAAGACTGCACTTGATTCAGAAATACAAAAAAATGCAAATCTCAGTTTAATTGAAGGATTAATAGAATATGAAAAAAACCAGGGATGGCATGGTGTGATAGAAAATACTAATTTTGATAATTTTTTTAAAAATCAAAATTATTATAAAAAAATAAATCCTTTTTTCCCAAATTGGGAAACTGTTATTATTAATAAAATATATAAATCTAAAATAGAGGTATATAATAATTCTAAAGTTAAATTAATTGTTGATTTAAATAGCCCCGATAATATTTGGCTTTCTTACGAAGATTTTAATGTAGGTGATGTAATTTATATCGAAAGAAAAAATAATTATTACATCATAAAACAGGAGCCGCTAGTAAATGGTGCAATAATCGTTATGGACCCTTATAATGGTGATATATTAGCTCTTTCTGGAGGATATAGTTTTCACAAAAGTGAATTTAATAGAGCAACTCAAGCTAAAAGACAGCCTGGGTCAGCATTTAAACCCATTGTTTACCTAGCTGCATTAAATGAAGGCTATTCTCCTTCAACATTAATACTAGACGCACCTTATGTAGTTGATCAAGGCCCAGGACTTCCAAAATGGAAGCCATCAAATTATACGGATGAATTTTATGGATTAACAACAATGAGAACAGGTATTGAAAAATCTAGAAATTTAATGACCGTAAGACTTGCGAATAGAATTGGGATGGAAAATATTTTAAATATGGCAAGTAAGTTAAATATAAATGAAGGTTTTGATGATAAACTTTCAATGTCACTTGGTTCTGGAGTAATTACCTTAAGAGATCTAACGAATGCTTACGCCATTATTGCCAATGGAGGTAAAAAAATTGAATCTAAATTTATAACAAGTATTTATAGTCGAAATGGAAATAAGATACGTGATACTAGTTTAAAAAAATGTAATGAATGTATTGTTGACTCAATTCCATCAAAAATAAAAATTCCAAATTTAGATGAAGCAAAGAATTTAGTTGTTGATCCTCGTTTGGCTTATCAAATTACTTCGATGATGGAAGGTGTAATTCTAAGAGGTACTGCAAAAAAATTAAAAGATTTAGATGTTCCAATAGCTGGTAAGACTGGTACAACAAATCAAAATAAAGATGCCTGGTTTATCGGATATACCCCTGATTTAGTCATAGGTGTTTATGTTGGTTATGATAAGCCAAAGTCTCTTGGATACAAGCAAACTGGTTCAAGTGTAGCTGTTCCTATATTTAAAAACTTTGCTAAAAAAATAAAAATTAATAAAAATAAAAAACCATTTAGAATTCCCTCGGGAATAAGTTTTGTAAGAATTGACCCAAGTAATGGAATGATATCAAATGAGGATGGAAGTATAAGTGAACCTTTTATTTTAGGTTCAGAGCCATATTCTGGGAATGTAAACATTATTGATGGATTAGAAAATTTTAATAATAATTCCATTTCTGGAACAGGTGGTTTATTATAATAGATCATTATGGAAAATATTGATTCAATTGAAGAAAATTTAAATAAAATAAGATCAAACTTTGACCTTATAAGGAGGGGGGTTTGACTATAATTCTCTTAAAAAAAAATTAGAAGATTTAAAGCTTAAAAGTTCAGATCCCAACATTTGGGAAAATAATGATGCAAAAAATATTTTTCAAGATATAAAATCTATTGAGAAAAAAATCAGTGACTTTAATCAACTTAGTAAATTACTTGATGAAAATGAAGAAATTTATAAATTTATTCAAAAAAATAATGATAAAACATTATTAGATGATTTAAAAAATGAAGTTGAGCTGACTTTAAAATTATCTGAAAAAATTCGATATTTAAATTTATTAAATGATGAAGCTGACCACCTAAACGCATTTATAGAAATTCATGCTGGTGCTGGAGGAACTGAAAGTCAAGATTGGGCAGAGATTTTGCAAAGAATGTATCTAAGATGGGCAGATGATCAAGATAATTGTAATGTAAGTTTATTACAAGAAATGCGTGGTGAGGAAGCAGGAATAAAATCTTGCACACTAAAAATTGTTATGGATTACTCTTATGGATGGTTGAAAAAAGAAAGCGGCATTCATCGACTTGTAAGAATTTCACCATTTGATAGTAATAAAAGAAGACATACAAGCTTTGCAAGTGTTTGGGTATATCCAGAAATAGATGATAAAATTGAAATAGAAATTAAAGAAAGTGATTTGAGAGTAGATACCTATAGAGCATCTGGAGCTGGTGGACAACACGTTAATAAAACTGATAGTGCAGTAAGAATTACACACTTACCAACAAATATTGTTGTTCAATGTCAGAGTGATAGGTCACAACATAAAAATAGATCAAATGCTATGAAAATGATCAAATCAAGAATTTACGAAGCAGAGCTTCAAAAAAGAAAAGAAAGCGAAAATATCAAAAATAAAGACAAGAAAGATATTGGATGGGGTAATCAAATAAGATCATATGTTCTACATCCTTATAAATTAATAAAAGATTTGAGAAGTGGATATGAAACTTCTAATGTAAATGATGTTTTAGATGGAAAAATAAATAATTTTTTAGAAAATTCTCTTACTTTTTAAATATTCTAAAGTATTTTTAGAATTCCTATTTTCTTTTT
>CACKQA010000011.1 GCA_902602135.1 uncultured Alphaproteobacteria bacterium | reverse complement strand
TGATGAAGGTGAACCAGGAACATTTAAAGATAGGTCATATTTAGAGAGTGATCCACATAGATTTTTAGAAGGAGCTTTAATTGCCTCCTATTTTATAAATGCTCATAAAGTTTACATTTATATGAGAGATGAATATCCAGCAGTTATAAAAATTTTAATTGATGAAATAAATAAAATGGAATCCGAAGAAATAATTCCAAGAGACTTTTTCATAGTAAGAAGAGGGGCAGGAGCCTATATCTGTGGAGAAGAATCAGCAATGATAGAAAGTATTGAAGGTAAGAGAGGATTGCCAAGGCATAGACCGCCTTATGTGGCTGAAATTGGTTTATTTGGATGTCCTACTTTAACAAATAATTTAGAAACTCTTTTTTGGGTAAGAGATATAATTGAAAAAGGAGCAAAGTGGTTTGCGGAAAAGGGGTTTAATGGAAATAAGGGTTTTCATAGTTTTTCAGTATCAGGAAGAGTAAAAAACCCAGGAGTAAAAGTTGCTCCAGCTGGGATAACAATTCAGCAATTAATTGACGAGTATTGTGATGGAATGGCCGATGGACATACTTTTAAAGGATATCTTCCAGGAGGTGCATCAGGCGGTATTCTCCCCGCAACAATGAATGATATTCCACTTGATTATGGATCGAAAGAATTAATGGATACCGGATGTTTTTTAGGTTCAGCGGCAGTAGTTGTTTTATCGGATCAAGATAATATGAAAGATGTTGCACTTAATTTACTAAAATTTTTTGAAGAGGAAAGTTGTGGTCAATGTACACCATGCCGTTCCGGTACGGAGAAAACTGTAAAATTAATGCAAGAAAAAAATTGGAACAAGGATAAATTAAAAGATTTAAGTGAAGTCATGGCTCAAGCATCGATATGTGGCTTAGGACAAGCTGCAACAAACCCATTAAATTCTGTTTTAAAATATTTTAGCAATGAACTAACTTATGACTAAAGAGAAAACAAAATTTTATTTAAATGAAAAGTTAGTTGAAGCAAATCCTGATGAAACTATTTGGCAAGTTGCAAATAGACTTGGAACAGAAATTCCACATTTATGTTATTCCAATAAACCTGGCTATAGAGCAGATGGAAATTGTAGAGCATGCATGGTTGAGATAGAAGGAGAGCGTGTTCTGGCAGCATCTTGTATTAGAAAACCAACTAATAGTATAAAGGTAAAAACTTCATCAGAAAAGGCTAAAAAATCTAGAGAGTTGGTTTTCGAATTACTTCTAGCAGACCAGCCAAAAAAAGAAATCGCTCATGATAATAATTCTGACTTTTGGAAATGGATAGACAAAGTTGAAGTTAAAGAAAGTAGATTTCCAAAAAAAACTTCATGTCAGGCAGATGTTTCTCATCCAAGTATGGCTGTAAATTTAGATGCATGCATCCAATGTAATCTCTGTGTAAGAGCATGTAGAGAGGTTCAAGTAAACGATGTGATTGGAATGGCATATCGAGGAGAAAATTCTAAAATTATATTTGATTTTGATGATCCAATGGGTGATAGCACATGTGTGGCATGTGGTGAATGTGTACAAGCTTGTCCAACTGGAGCATTAATGCCTGCATCCATCGTAGACAAGGATGGTGTTGGTCATAGTAAGGTAGATAAAAAAATTGATAGCGTTTGTCCTTATTGTGGCGTTGGTTGCCAGATAGAATACAATGTAAAAGATAACAAAATTAAATACGTTAATGGTGTTGATGGTCCTGCAAACAAGAACAGATTATGTGTAAAGGGACGATTTGGTTTTGATTATGTAAATAATCCAGAAAGACTTATAAAGCCATTGATTAGAATTAAAGATAAGCCAAAAGATTTACATCCAAGTATTAATTTTTCAAATATTCATGAATATTTTAAAGAAGCATCTTGGGATGAGGCTTTAAATTATGCTGCACAAGGATTTTTAAAACTTAAAAAACAAAGAAATGGTAAAAGTAATCTTGCAGGATTTGGATCAGCTAAATGTTCAAATGAAGAAGCATATTTATTTCAAAAATTGATACGAACTGGTTTTAATACTAACAATGTTGATCATTGTACAAGGCTTTGTCATGCATCATCTGTAGCTGCTTTATTAGAAACTATTGGTTCAGGAGCTGTTACTGCCCCATTTTATGAAGTTGAACATTCTGATGTGATAATAGTCATTGGAGCAAATCCTACTGAAAATCATCCAGTAGCAGCAACTTTTTTTAAGAATGCTGCAAAAAAAGGTTCCAAATTAATTGTGATGGATCCTAGAGGTCATTCCTTAAAAAAACATGCAACTCATATGTTGCAATTTAAACCAGGATCTGATGTTGCTCTCTTAAACTCAATAATGAATGTTATTGTCGAAGAAAATTTATTTAATTCTGAATATATTAAAAAACAAACTGAAGGATTTGAAAAATTAAGAAAACATTTAATGAATTATTCACCTGATATAATGGAAAGCGAAACAGGTATCGACCCAGAACTTATAAGAGAAGTAGCTCGTTTATATGCCAATACAAATAAAGGAATAATTTTTTGGGGTATGGGAATTTCTCAACACACACATGGTACCGACAATGCTAGATGTTTAATTTCTCTAGCTTTAATGACAGGGAATGTTGGAAAAAGAGGATCTGGTTTACATCCTTTAAGAGGACAAAATAATGTTCAAGGAGCGTCAGATGCTGGTCTTATACCAATGATGTATCCTGATTACCAATTAGTTGATAAAGATAATAATAAAGATTTTTTTGAAAAACTTTGGAACACTTCTTTAGATGATAAAAAAGGTCTAACTGTTGTTGAAATTATGGATGCTATTCATGAGAATACAATTAAAGGGATGTATATACTTGGTGAAAATCCAGCAATGTCTGACCCTGATCTTAATCATGCAAGAGAAGCTTTACAAATGTTAGACCATTTAGTTGTTCAAGATATTTTCTTAACTGAAACAGCAACATATGCGGATGTTATTTTCCCAGCTTCGGCATGGCCTGAAAAAAATGGAACAGTTACTAATACTAATAGACAAGTACAGATGGGAAGAAAAGCTTTAGACTCTCCAGGTGCAGCTAAAGAAGATTGGTGGATAACGAACGAACTTGGAAAAAGAATGGGCTTAGATTGGAAATACAAACATCCCAAGGAAATTTATGAAGAAATGTCACTAACAATGCCTTCATTAAACAATATTTCTTGGGAAAGATTAGAAAATGAAAACTCCGTAACTTATCCAAGTAAATCTCCAACAACCCCAGGAGACGAAATTGTTTTTGGTGATAAATTTCCAAACGAAAATGGTAAAGGTAAATTTGTTCCAGCTAGTGTGACTGCACCAGATGAAGTACCGGATAAAGAATTTGCGATGATCCTAACTACCGGAAGGCAATTAGAGCATTGGCATACTGGAGCTATGACTAGAAAGGCATCAAATTTAGATGCCATTGAACCAGAACCTTCGGTTTCAATATCGCCTAAAGATATAATTAAAAATAATATGAAAGCTGGTGACAAAATAAAAGTCACCACTAGAAGAGGCTCAATAGATATAAGAGTAAGGCAAGACAGGGCGATTCCTGATGGCGTTATATTTATTCCATTTTGTTATAATGAGTCTGCAGCTAATCTTTTAACTAATCCAGCTTTAGATCCATATGGAAAAATTCCTGAATTTAAATATTGTGCAGCAAAAATTGAGAAGTTATAAATATTTTATGATAAAAAAAACATTAATAATTTTATTTCTTGTATTTAGTCCAATCACAGCATGCTCTACATTCAGTGAATTAAACGAAAGAGTAAAGGGTGATGGAGTTCCTTATATTCCTGGAATTTAATTTATAAAATTCTTGTCGAATTTATAATTTAATATAAATGCAAAATTGATGCCGCGTTAGCTCATTTGGTAGAGCAGTTGATTTGTAATCATCAGGTAGTCAGTTCGATTCCGACACGCGGCACCACTTTAATTATATTTATGTTGAGTAAAACTGATATAAAGCAATCGATGTTGCATTAGAAACATTCAAACTATCAATTTCAAATTTTAAATTATTTTTCATGTTTATCTGAATTATTTCGTCACATTCTTTTTTTACTAATTCTCTAATACCTTTTCCTTCAGAGCCAAAAACTAATACTGATTTTTGTGAAAAATTTAATTTTGAATTATTAATTTTTGAACTATCAAAGCCATAAATCCAATATTTATTTTTTTTTAAAAAAGAAATAGCTCTTCTTATATTTGTAACTCTTATATAATTTACAATTTCAGCAGCACCAGAAGCTGATTTATAAAGTGATGAAGTCAATTCTGGTGAATTATCTTTACCAACTATAATTCCTGCACAATCAAATAATGCACATGATCTCATTATTGAGCCAATATTTTGGGGGTCAGTTACTTGATCTAAAATTATTATTACTGATTTCGATTTTTTACTTTCTACTTTTACAAATTCTTCTAAACCTAGCCTTACAAAATCTTTTGTTTTTAGAACTACTCCCTGTGTTGTGTTCTCATTTCCAAATCTTCTAATAAATTCATTTTGAGGAAGAATGGTAATTTTTTGTACTTTAGATTCATATTTCTTGGTAAAATTAGCCTGATTTTTACTAATTATTAACTCAATATGCTCTCTTTTATCATTTTGCAGAGCTGCTTTAACAGAATGTTGACCAAAAATTGTATGAATTCCTTGATTTTTATTAGGTTTATTATTTCTAAACTTAGTCATGATTTAATATCACAGATTTGTCTAATTAATACAATCTAGATATATACAAAATAGCATTTTTTGTCTAAAAGGCCGTTGCTTTTACGAGTATACGTATTTTGCAAAGGTGAAGCTGCTGTTTTAGATTGACATGTATACTAATTTATTAGTATTGGCCAATTTCTTCAAACGGAGGGGTGGTCGAGTGGTTAAAGGCAGCGGACTGTAAATCCGCCCGCGTGAGCGTACGTAGGTTCGAATCCTACCCCCTCCACCATTATGGAGGTAATGGGATGAAAGCATTAAAGTGAGTGTGTGAAGCAGTCAGTTTAGTTGCGGGTGTAGCTTAGTGGTAAAGCTCCAGCCTTCCAAGCTGGCTACGAGGGTTCGATTCCCTTCACCCGCTCCATAACAAATATTATTGGGGTAAAAAAATGGCTAAAGCAAAATTCGAAAGAAACAAACCGCATTGTAACATAGGAACTGTTGGTCACGTTGACCATGGTAAAACAACATTAACTGCTGCTATAACAAAAATATTAGCAGAAACAGGTGGAGCAGAATTTACAGATTACGCAAATATAGATAAAGCACCTGAAGAGAGAGAGCGTGGAATTACTATTTCAACTGCACACGTTGAATACGAAACCGAATCAAGACACTATGCTCACGTTGACTGTCCTGGACACGCCGATTATGTAAAAAACATGATCACTGGTGCTGCTCAAATGGATGGAGGTATATTAGTTGTTAATGCAGCTGATGGACCAATGCCTCAAACAAGAGAACACATACTTTTAGCAAGACAGGTAGGTGTACCTGCCCTTGTTGTATACATGAACAAAGTCGATCAAGTAGATGACAAAGAGTTGATTGATCTTGTTGAAATGGAAATTAGAGAACTTTTAACATCTTATGAATTCCCTGGTGATACTATCCCAATCATTAAGGGTTCAGCTTTAGCAGCCCTAGAAGGTAGAGATGATGAAATTGGTAAAAATTCAATTATGGAATTAATGAAAGCTGTTGACGAACATATACCACAACCTAGCCGACCTGTAGATCAGCCTTTCTTAATGCCTGTTGAGGATGTTTTTTCAATTTCTGGAAGAGGTACAGTTGTAACTGGTAGAATTGAACAAGGACAAGTTAAAGTTGGAGAGGAAATTGAAATCCTGGGTATCAGGGAGCCTCAAAAAACTACTTGTACTGGTGTTGAGATGTTCAGAAAACTTCTAGACTCTGGTGAAGCAGGAGATAACGTAGGCGTTCTTCTTCGTGGTACAAAAAGAGAAGAAGTTGAACGTGGTCAAGTATTAGCAAAACCTGGTTCAATAAAACCTCATACAAAATTTAAAGCAGAAGCATATGTATTAAAAAAAGAAGAGGGTGGAAGACATACCCCATTCTTCTCAAACTACAGACCTCAATTCTACTTTAGAACAACTGATGTAACTGGAACAATTAAATTACCAGAAGGAACCGAAATGGTAATGCCTGGCGATAATATAGCTATGGAAGTTACTCTTTTGTCTCCAATTGCAATGGATAAAGGTTTAAAATTTGCAATCAGAGAAGGTGGAAGAACAGTTGGTGCTGGAGTTGTTGCTGAAATTATTGAATAGTTTTAGAGACTGCTCTATCAGTTAGCCAATACTTATTAGGAGTGTAGCTCAACTGGTAGAGCACCGGTCTCCAAAACCGGGGGCTGCGGGTTCAAGTCCTGCCACTCCTGCCAAGAGAAATGAAAATATGAATATTGAAAAAAAGAAAACATCACCAGCACTTTTTGTAAGACAAGTTAGACAAGAATTGCAAAAAGTAACGTGGCCTCAAAGAAGAGATACTTTTGTTTCTTCTGCAATAGTCATATTATTGATAATATTATTTTCATTATTTTTTCTACTAACTGATCAAATTTGGTCTTTTTCGATAAGAAAAATAATTGAAATAGGTTCAGGTTTTTAATGAATAAAGCAAGATGGTACGTTCTTCATGCCTATTCAGGTTATGAAAAAAAAGTCGCTGATAGCATTTTAGATCAGGCAACAAAACTTGGTGTAAAAGAACATATTGAAGAAATATCGGTACCTGTTCAAAATATAGTTGAAGTAAAAAGAGGTGTTAGAGTAAATACAGAAAGAAAAATTTTTCCTGGATATATTCTTATTAAAATGAGCTTAAATGATGATACATGGCATATAATTAAAACAACACCTAAGCTAAGCGGTTTCTTAGGTAATAAAGGTAAACCGATACCAATTAGTAACGCTGAGGCCAAAAGAATTTCTGAACAAGTAATCGATGGTGTTGAGAAATCTAGACCTGCAATAATGTATGATGTTGGAGAGCAGGTAAAAGTTATTGATGGTCCTTTTGCATCATTTAATGGAGAGGTTGAGCAAATAGATGAAGATAAAGCAAGACTAAGAGTAGCTGTCTCAATTTTTGGAAGATCAACACCTGTTGACTTAGAATATTCTCAGGTAGAAAAGGTATAAACTATGGCTAAAGAAATTTTAGGATTAATTAAATTACAAATACCTGCTGGAGGAGCTAATCCTTCACCTCCTGTGGGCCCTGCACTTGGACAAAGAGGATTAAATATAATGGATTTTTGTAAAGCATTTAATGATAAAACTAAAGATTTAGAAAAAGGTGCCCCAATTCCAGTTATAATTACAGCATACAAAGATAGAAGTTTTGACTTTACTACTAAGTTACCACCTGTAAGTTTTTATTTAAAAAAAGCAGCTAAAATAAAAAAAGGAAATTCAACTCCTGGAAGATCGCTAGTAGGTAAAGTTTCAATGCAAGATATTGAAAAAATTGCTAAAGAAAAAATGCAAGATTTAAAT
The DNA here is from genome assembly GCA_902602135.1 of uncultured Alphaproteobacteria bacterium. Taxonomy (GTDB): domain Bacteria; phylum Pseudomonadota; class Alphaproteobacteria; order HIMB59; genus CACPNW01. Next base: position 18,749 of record CACKQA010000011.1, on the reverse strand, counting down.
GCTATTGATCTAAATGGAGCAATGAACATGGTTAAAGGTTCTGCAGTTTCAATGGGTATGGAGGTAGTGGCTTAATGAAAATAACAAAAAATAGAAAAAAAATGTTAAATGATTTTAATACTACTAAAGTGTACGAGCCACTAGAGGCAATCAAAATCTTAAAAGAAAAATCTTTTGTAAAATTTAATGAAACAATTGATATTTCAATTAATCTAGGAATTGACAGTAACAAAACTGATCAAAATATTAAGGGAGTTGTGAATCTTCCTAATGGATCAGGAAAAACAGTAAAGGTAGCAGTAATTGCAAGTGAGGACAAACACAATGATGCAAAAAATAATGGTGCAGATTTGGTTGGAGGTGATGATTTGATTGAAATAATTTCTACATCAAAAATTGAATTTGATGTACTAATTGCAAGTCCAGATATGATGCCTAAATTAGGTAAAGTTGCAAAAATACTAGGTCCAAAAGGATTAATGCCAAATCCTAAACTTGGCACTGTAACTAATGAAATTTCTCAATCAGTAAAAGATGCGAAATCAGGACAAGTTAAATTTAAAAATGATAAGTCTGGCATTGTCCATGCAGGTATTGGAAAAATAGATTTTAGTGAAGAAGATTTATTAGAAAATATAAAAACTTTTTATTCTTCAGTAAATAAAAGTAAACCTGATGCGGTTAAGGGTTCTTTTATAAAAAAGGTTACCATAGCTTCAACTATGGGAGTTGGATTAAATATTAATCAAGCTAGCTTGCGTTAATTAATCCAAAAGATGATCTTAGATCATCACCTGTCAAAGACTGCAGGAGCTTTTAGCTTAATTTCCTGCATAGACTGAAGCGAGTCATTGATTTGCTTCTTGACAGGCTTTAAGTTAGTTTGATGGGCAAACTAATTTTAGCTAATATTGAATCTTTTGGATTCAATAAAAACCGAGGTTGACGTGAAACGTTCTGAAAAAAAAGATTTTGTAAGTAATCTCAAAGAAGACTTTTCAAATGCTACTTCTGTAATTGTGGCTGAATATTCTGGGCTAACAGTTAATGAAACAGAGCAACTCAGAAAAGAAATGAGAAATAATGGAGCAAAATTTAAAGTAACTAAGAACAGACTCACTAAACTTGCTATATCTGAAACTCAATTTAAAGATATTTCAGAACTTTTTAAAGGTCCAACAGCAATTGCTTATTCTGATGATGCAGTAGCACCAGCAAAAGTAGCTGTTAGTTTTGAGAAAAAATTTGAAAAGTTTAAAATTATTGGCGGAGGTTATAATGGTGAGAAAATTGATAAAGAAAAAATTGATTTTCTTGCAAAATTACCTTCTTTAGATGAGTTAAGGGGAAAAATATTAGGATTAATTTCTGCGCCTGCTCAAAAGATAGCTTCAATTACAGCTGAGCCAGGAGCACAAATCGCAAGATTAATTAGTTCTAACAGTAGCAATCAACAAGAGTCGAACTAGGTAAATAAGGAGAAATAAATGGCTGATTTAAATAAGATTGTCGAAGATCTCTCTTCCCTCACTGTTCTTGAGGCGGCTGAATTAAGTAAGTTGCTAGAGGAGAAATGGGGTGTATCTGCCGCTGCTCCAGTGGCAGTTGCTGCAGCTCCAGCTGCAGGCGGTGGAGAAGCTGCTGCAGAAGAAAAGACAGAATTCGATATTGAATTATCTGAATCTGGATCAAACAAGATTGCAGTTATTAAAGAGGTTCGAACTATTACTGGTCTAGGCTTAAAAGAAGCAAAAGATCTAGTAGAAGGCGCACCTAAACCTCTTAAACAAGGGGTTAAAAAGGAAGAAGCTGAAGAAATGAAAAAAGCATTAGAAGCAGCTGGCGCTAAAGTAACATTAAAATAATATTTTGTAGGCCTTTATAGGCCTACACAACAAATTAATTGAAGGAGAAAAAGTGAGTTTAGATCATATAAATTATAAAAAGATTAGAAAATCTTTCGGCAAAATTCCACTTGTAACATCTCTACCAAACCTTGTTGAGGTTCAGAAGAGATCATTTGATAACTTCTTGCAACTTAAAATTGATCCTAATCAAAGAGAAGATATTGGTCTTCATTCAATATTTAAATCTGTTTTTCCTATTAATGACTATGCAGAAAGAGCAACTGTAGATTACGTAAGCTATAATCTTGGAATTCCAAAATATGATGTCGAAGAATGTTCACAAAGAGGTATGACATATGGAACTCCTCTGCTTGTAAATTTTCGTTTAATTATTTGGGACATTGATGAAATTGCAGGCACTAAATCTGTAAGAGATATTAAGGAGCAGGAAGTATACATGGGAGATATTCCTCTTATGACTAAGAATGCAACTTTTGTTATCAATGGCACAGAAAGAGTAGTTGTAAGTCAAATGCATAGATCCCCTGGTGTTTTTTTTGATCATGATTTTGGAAAAACACATACAAGTGGCAAATACTTATTTAATGCACGTATCATTCCATATAGAGGATCTTGGTTAGACTTCGAGCATGATGCTAAAAATAACATTCATGCAAGAATAGATAGAAAAAGAAAATTTCCAGTAACGACACTTTTTAAATGTCTATTAAGTGACATTTCTGAAAAATATATCAATGAATGTGAGCAAAATAAAATAGAGCCTGATCCAAAAAGAATTCTTGGTATGACAGGCGAAGAAATTCTATCTTTATTTTATGAAAATACTCAATATAAAAAAAATGAATATGGTTGGTCTTTCAAACAAGATCTTTCATTTTTTAAAGCTAAAATTCTAAACTTTGATTTACTTGACTCAAAAAATGGGAAAACTCTTATTCAAAAAGGAACAAAAATAAATCAAAAAATAATTAACGACTTAAAGAAAAAAAATATTTCAAACTTATCTATTGATGAAGAATCTCTTCTAGGGCTCTTTTTGTCTTCAGATGTCATTGATGAAAAAACAGGAAAAATATTTTTTGAGGCTGGTTATGAAATAGATGAAGTATTTTTACAATTTATTAAAGAAAACAAAATAAACAAACTTGATATTTTAAAAGCTGATAATATTGAAATTGGAACTTACATTAGAAATACACTACAGTTAGATAAAGCTAGATCAAGAGAAGAGGCACTTTTTGAAGTTTTTAAAATTTTAAGACCAGGAGAACCACCTACAATTGAAACAGCAGAAAATCTATTTAATAATTTATTTTTTAACTCAGACAGATATGATTTATCTTCTGTTGGAAGATTAAAAATTAGAGCTAAATTTAAAAAAAATACTTCAATTGAACAAAGAGTACTTGATAAAAATGATATAGCAGATGTTGTTAAGCACATGCACAACCTTATTGATGGCAAGGGTGAAATAGACGATATTGACCACCTAGCTAATAGAAGAGTTAGATCTGTAGGTGAGCTTCTTGAAAATCAATATCGAATTGGTTTATTAAAAATGGATAGAGCTATAAAAGAGAGGCTTAGTTCTCTTGAGGTAGATAATATTATGCCTCAGGATATTGTTAATGCAAAACCTGTTGTTGCCTCTATAAAAGAATTTTTTGGTCTTAGCCAGTTAAGTCAGTTTATGGATCAGACAAATCCTCTAAGTGAAATAACCCATAAAAGAAGAGTGTCAGCATTAGGTCCTGGTGGGTTAAATAGAGAAAGAGCTGGATTTGAAGTTAGAGATGTACACCAAACTCATTACGGACGAATTTGTCCTATTGAGACTCCAGAAGGTGCAAATATTGGGCTAATCAATAGTTTGGCATCCTATTCAAGAATAAACAAATACGGCTTTATAGAAACTCCATACAGAATTGTAAACTCAGGTAAAGTTACTAATAAAGTAATATACCTCAGTGCTATAGATGAGGAGGACTTTGTAATTGCACAAGCAAACGCTGAAATAGACTCCAAAGGAAAGTTTGAAAATCAAATAGTTAGTTGTAGGAAAAATGGTGAATTTATAAACGTAGATATCGATGCAATTGATTTAATGGATGTATCACCTCAGCAACTTGTTTCAGTTGCATCCTCACTTATTCCATTTTTAGAAAACGACGATGCTAACAGAGCCTTAATGGGATCTAATATGATGAGGCAGGCAGTTCCACTAATTAAACCCAAAGCTCCATTAGTTGGTACTGGAATGGAGTATACTGTCGCTAATGATAGTGGTTCTACGATTGTCGCTAAAAGAGAAGGTATTGTTGATCAACTTGATGCTAATAGAATAGTAATTAGAATAACTGATAAAAATGATAAGTCCTTAAACAAGATAGACATTTATAATTTATCGAAATTTCAAAGATCAAATCAAAATACATGTATTACTCAACGTCCATTAGTTAATGTGGGAGATAAAATTAAAAAAAATCAGGTTATCGCTGATGGACCAGCTACCGAATTAGGCGAACTTGCTTTAGGCAGAAACGTGCTTGCAGCGTTTATGCCATGGAATGGTTATAATTTTGAAGACTCTATATTAATCTCTGAAAAAGTTGTTCAAGATGATGTATTTACTTCAATTCACGTTGAAGAATTCGAAGTTATGTCTAGAGATACTAAATTAGGACCTGAGGAAATTACAAGAGATATTCCTAATGCAAGTGAAGAAATGTTAATTAATTTAGATGAAACTGGAATTGTTTACGTTGGTGCAGAAGTTAATTCAGGTGACATATTAGTTGGTAAAGTGACTCCTAAGGGTGAATCTCCAATGACTCCTGAAGAGAAGTTATTAAGAGCTATTTTTGGTGAAAAAGCAGCAGATGTTAAAGATACTAGTTTAAGAGTTCCTCCGGGTGTTAAAGGAACAGTTGTTGAAATTAGGGTATTTTCTAGAAGAGGAATTGAGAAGGATGAAAGAGCAATTAGTATTGAAAATCATCAAATAGAAGTTATTGCACGTGATAGAGATGATGAGTTGAAAATACTTGAAAAAAGTTTTGGAAATCATCTGAGAGAATTATTAAGCAATCAAAAATTTCTTTCTGGATCAGATATTTTAACAAAAAATTCAGTAATTAAATATGATCAGATAGAAAATTTTGCTCTTAGTAGTTTGCTTAAAATTAATATTGAAGATGAAAAGAAAACAAATCAAATTGAATCCTTGGTTAAAAACTATGAAAATCAGCTTGGCAATATTAATCAGAAATTCGAAAATAAAATTGATAAAATTCAAAGTGGAGACGAGCTTTTACCTGGTGTATTAAAATTAATTAAGGTGTTTATATCTGTAAAACGTAAGCTACAACCTGGAGATAAAATGGCAGGTAGACACGGTAACAAGGGAGTTATTTCTAAAATTTGTCCTGTTGAAGATATGCCATATTTAGAAGATGGAACACCTGTAGATATCGTTCTCAACCCTCTTGGAGTTCCAAGTAGAATGAATATAGGCCAAATTCTTGAAACTCATTTAGGGTGGGCCTCTGCATCTTTGGGAAGACAGGTTAATGAAATGATTAAAAAAATTCAATCAGAAGGCCAAACTACTAATTTAAGAAATAAACTTTTAGAAATTTATGATTTAGAGAGTCATCAAAAAGTTATTAAAAATATGAATGATGATGAAATCTTAGAACTTGGAGAAAATTTAAAAGATGGTATTCCTTTTGCTACTCCTGTATTTGATGGTGCTAAGGAAAAGGATATTACAACTTTACTCTCTCAATCAGGGGTTTCTAGTAGTGGTCAAGAAATATTATATGATGGAATTACTGGTCAAAAGTTTGAAAGACCAGTTACAGTTGGATATATGTATATGTTAAAGTTACACCATCTTGTTGATGAAAAAATTCATGCAAGATCAATTGGCCCATACAGTCTAGTCACGCAACAACCATTAGGTGGTAAAGCACAGTTTGGAGGACAAAGGTTCGGTGAAATGGAAGTCTGGGCTTTGGAGGCATATGGTGCAGCTTATACTTTACAAGAAATTCTAACTATAAAATCTGATGACGTAGCTGGCAGAACAAAAGTTTATGAATCCATTGTTAAGGGTGATAATAACTTTGAATCAGGTACCCCTGAGTCATTTAATGTAATGGTAAAAGAATTAAGATCTCTTGGTCTAAACTTAGATTTTAAAGAAAATTTAAAAGAAAATAACTTAACTAACTTAATAGGATCACATGAATAAAGAACTTACAAATATTTTTAACCAAAATTTAGGTGTGCAGAATTTCAACAGCTTAAAAATTTCTATCGCCAGTCCTGAAGATATAAGATCCTGGTCTTTTGGTGAGATAAAAAAACCTGAAACAATTAACTACAGAACATTTAAACCTGAAAAAGATGGACTTTTTTGTTCAAGAATTTTTGGCCCTGTAAAGGATTACGAATGCTTGTGTGGCAAATATAAAAGAATGAAGTTTAGAGGAATCATTTGTGAAAAATGTGGAGTTGAAGTCACTCTTTCTAAGGTAAGAAGAGATAGAATGGGTCATATCGAACTAGCTGCACCTGTCTCTCATATTTGGTTTATGAAATCCTTGCCAAGCAGAATTGCAACATTACTAGATATGACTATCAAAAATCTTGAGAAGGTGCTTTATTTTGAGCAATTTATTGTAGTTGAACCTGGATTAACCGATTTAAAAAAAGGAGAAATCATTTCTGAAGAGCAATTTATTGAATATCAAGACGAATACGGAGAAGACTCATTTAGTGCAGCAATTGGTGCTGAAGCTATTGAGCAAATGTTGCTTAGCATTGACTTAGAGGCTGATTATAATCAGTTAAAAATTGATTTAACTGAAACTAAATCTGAGTTGAAGAAATCAAAAATAACAAAAAGATTAAAACTAATTGAATCGTTTATCTTATCAAAAAATAAACCAGAGTGGATGATTATGAGAGTCTTACCTGTTATACCGCCAGAGTTAAGGCCATTGGTTCCTCTTGATGGTGGTAGATTTGCAACAAGTGATCTAAACGATTTATATAGAAGAGTTATTAATAGAAATAATAGATTAAAGAGATTAATTGATCTTAGAGCACCTGATATAATTATTCGTAATGAAAAAAGAATGCTCCAAGAGTCAGTAGATGCTCTTTTTGATAATGGAAGAAGAGGAAGAGTAATAACTTCAACCAACAAAAGGCCCTTAAAATCGTTGTCTGATATGCTAAAAGGTAAACAAGGAAGATTCAGACAAAACCTTCTTGGAAAAAGAGTTGATTATTCAGGAAGGTCAGTAATTGTTGTTGGTCCAAATCTTAAGCTTCATCAATGTGGTATTCCAAAAAAAATGGCTCTTGAACTTTTTAAGCCATTCATATTCCATAAACTAGATATTTATGGTTGGGCAAATACAATCAAGGCTGCAAAAAAACTTGTTGAAAAAGAAGATCCAAGAGTTTGGGATATTTTAGAAGAGGTAATTAGAGAACACCCTATTTTACTTAATAGAGCTCCAACTTTGCATAGATTAGGAATACAAGCATTCGAACCAATTTTAATTGAAGGTAAATCAATCCAATTACATCCATTGGTGTGTACAGCTTTTAATGCTGACTTTGATGGAGATCAAATGGCAGTGCATGTTCCACTCAGTCTTGAAGCACAACTTGAGGCAAGAGTTTTAATGATGAGCACAAACAACATTTTACATCCAGCAAGTGGCAAACCAATAATCGTTCCTTCGCAAGATATTATTTTGGGTATTTATTATTTATCAATAATTAGGGATAAACAAATTGGTGAGGGTAGATACTTTGTAGACTTAAATGAAATTGAAAAAGCATTAGAGAATGGAGACGTTAGCCTTCATTCTAAAATTAAGTCTAGAATAAATGATTATAATGGAAATTTTAGGATTGTAGATACTACTCCAGGTAGAATGATACTTGGCAACATTTTACCAAAAAATCAAAATATTGATTATGATTTGATCAACAAGGTTCTTACGAAAAAAGAAGTAAGTAATATTATTGACACCGTTTATAGATTTTGTGGACAGAAAGAAACAGTTCTATTTGCTGATCATATAATGCAAATAGGTTTTAAGTATGCTGCTAAAGCTGGAATTTCTTTTGGTAAAGATGATCTAATTATACCTTTAGAAAAAGATACACTCTTAAGTGCTACTCAAGAAAAAGTGCAGGAATATGAAAACCAATATCAAGATGGATTAATAACACAAGGAGAAAAATACAACAAAGTTGTAGATGCATGGTCCGAATGTACAAATAAAGTTGCTGATAAAATGTTAGAAGTAATATCAAATCCCTCAGATAATCAAATAATTAACTCTGTATATATGATGGCACATTCAGGTGCCAGAGGTTCGGCTGCTCAATTAAAGCAATTATCGGGTATGAGAGGTCTAATGGCAAAACCTTCAGGTGAAATTATTGAAAATCCAATTAAATCAAATTTTAAAGAGGGTTTATCAGTTTTGGAATATTTCACTTCTACACACGGTGCTCGTAAAGGACTAGCCGATACCGCATTGAAGACAGCAAGTAGTGGTTATTTGACTAGAAGATTAGTAGATGTTGCACAAGATGCAGTAATACGTGAAGATGACTGTAAAACTAATAACGGAGTTTTAGTTGAAGAAATTGTTGAGTCAGGAAATATCACTTCTCCATTAACAGAGAGAGTGTTGGGAAGAACTCCCGTTGAGAACCTAGTCGATGAAAATAATGAAATCATCGTAAGTGCAGGTGAAATAATTTCAGAAAAACATTTAGATACTATTAATAAATTAGGTATTAGATCTTTAAAAATTAGATCTGTATTAACTTGCGAAACCGAAGATGGGATTTGTGCAAAATGTTACGGAAGAGATTTATCAAGAGGTACTCCAGTTAATATTGGTGAGGCAGTTGGGATAATTGCGGCTCAATCTATCGGTGAACCTGGTACGCAGCTTACAATGAGAACATTCCATATAGGAGGTGCTGCAAGTTCCTCAGTTGAGCAATCAAAATCAACCTCTCCTGTTGCAGGTACTGTAAAGCTAAATAATATTAAAACTATTGAAGATCGTTTTAAAAATAACATAGTTCTTAGTAGAAATGCTAAAATAACAATTATTGATGAAAATGTGGAAAAATTCACCTCTAATATACCTTTTGGATCTAAGCTTCTTGTTAATGATGGAGAAAAGATTAAAAATAATGAGATACTTGCAGAATGGGACCCTTACACACTGCCAATAATTTCAGAAAAAAAAGGTTTTGTAAAATATGTAGACTTAAAACAGGGAGTATCTTTTAGAGAATCAATCGATGATACAACTGGAATATCTAGCAAAATTGTTATTGATTGGAGTCAAAATCAAAAAAGTAAAAATTTTAAACCGGCAATAAATATAACTGAAAAAATAATTGATGGTAACATTGAGGATGCAAATTTTTTAAATTATCCTATGTCAATAGATTCCATTCTTAGTGTTGAAGATGGTCAGGAGGTTTCTGCTGGTCAAGTAATTGCACGTATTCCAAAAGAATCTTCTAAAACTAAAGATATAACTGGAGGATTACCAAGAGTTGCAGAGCTCTTTGAGGCAAGAAAGCCAAAAGATCCAGCTATAATGTGTGAAATTGATGGTAAAATTTCATTTGGAAAAGATTATAAAAATAAAAGAAGAGTAATTATTACATCTTTAGATGAAAAAGAGACATTTGAATTATTAATCCCAAGGGCGAAATATTTAAATGTTCAAGAAGGAGATTATGTAAAAAAAGGTGATATTTTAGTTGAAGGAACACCTGTACCTCATGATATTTTGAGAATTTTAGGTGTTGAAGAATTAGCTAGATACCTTGTGAGAGAAGTTCAATCTGTTTATAAACTTCAAGGAGTTTATATAAACGATAAACATATTGAAACCATTGCAAGACAAATGCTCCAAAAGGTTTTAATAAAAGATCCAGGCGATTCAAATCTTATTTCAGGAGAACAGGTACAAAGAAGAGACGTAATAAAACTAAATAAAATTTTAACAAATGATGGTAAAAAAGAAGTTATCTTCGAACCTGTTTTATTGGGTATAACTAAAGCTAGTTTACAAACTAGTTCATTTATTTCTGCAGCATCATTTCAAGAAACAACTAAAGTATTAACTGATGCAGCAACTTTAGGTAAAGTTGATACACTAAAGGGATTAAAGGAAAATGTAATAGTTGGAAGATTAATACCTGCGGGTACTGGAAAAATGACCTCTGACTATGAAAACTTAGCTTTTGAAAAAGATAACGAAATAATTGATAAAAAACAGCCAGAAATTACAGAAAATGATTGATTTTTTTTGGATATGTTCTTGACTTTAATGCAATCAATTTATAAAGACCCCTACGATTTGTTAAAGGTCGTGGATTAATTTCCAAACACTTAACTAAGGGGACATAATGCCAACTATAAACCAACTTGTTAGAAAAGGTAGATCTGCTGTCAAAAAAAGGAACAAAGTTCCTGCTCTCGATAAAAGTCCTCAAAAACGTGGTGTTTGTACTAGAGTTTACACTACTACACCTAAAAAACCAAATTCAGCATTAAGAAAAGTAGCCAGAGTAAAACTTACTAATGGCCAAGAAGTTTCCGCTTACATCCCTGGTGAAGGCCATAATCTCCAAGAACATTCAGTGGTTCTTATAAGAGGTGGACGGGTGAAAGATTTACCTGGTGTTAGATATCACATTTTGAGAGGTACTCTTGATACCCAAGGAGTTTCATCAAGAAAGCAAAGAAGATCTCTATACGGAGCTAAGCGTCCAAAATAATTATGTCTAGAAGAAGAGCAGCAGAAAAAAGAACAATATTACCTGATCATAAATTTAAAGATTTGGTTTTAGCCAAATTTATGAATAGAATCATGATGGATGGAAAAAAATCAACATCTGAAAAAATAGTTTATGGGGCATTTGATATTGTTTCAAAAAAGACTGATAAAACACCAATCGATTTTTTTCATGAGGCACTTAACAATGTAAAACCTGCACTAGAGGTTAGATCTAGAAGAGTCGGTGGAGCCACTTATCAAGTACCTATGGAAGTCAGACCAAAAAGGGCACAGACCTTAGCAATGAAGTGGATTGTTGATTCAGCAACTAAAAGAAATGAAAAAACAATGAAAGAAAGAGTTGCAAATGAAATAATTGATGCATTCAATAATAAAGGAAACGCAGTAAAAAAAAGGGAAGAAACTCATAAAATGGCCGATGCAAATAGGGCGTTTTCACATTTTAGATGGTAAAATCATGACTAGATCTCACTCAATATCAAAATATAGAAACATAGGTATTATGGCTCATATAGACGCTGGTAAAACAACAACTACCGAAAGAATATTGTATTATACTGGTAAATCTCACAAAATTGGGGAGGTTCACGATGGAGCTGCGACAATGGATTGGATGGAGCAAGAGCAGGAAAGAGGCATAACAATAACTTCAGCTGCTACAACCTGTTTTTGGAAAGATCATCGAATAAATATTATTGATACTCCTGGGCATGTTGACTTCACTATTGAAGTTGAAAGGTCCTTAAAAGTTTTAGATGGTGCCGTTGCTGTTTTTGATGGAGTAGCTGGTGTAGAACCCCAATCCGAAACTGTATGGAGACAAGCAGATAAATATAATGTTCCAAGGATGTGTTTTGTTAATAAGTTAGATAGAACTGGTGCGAACTTTTTTATGTGTGTCGATATGATTTCTGAAAGATTAGGATCTTACCCACTAGTAACTCAACTACCAATTGGAATTGAAAGTAGCTTAAAAGGTGTTGTGGATTTAGTTGCTAACAAAGCTATAGTTTGGCAAGATGAAAGTCTTGGAGCAAAGTTTGATATAGTTGATATTCCAGATGATTTAAAAGATCAATCCGAAGAATACAGATTAAAGTTAATTGAAAAAGCAGTTGAAGAAGACGATACAATTATGGAAAATTATTTAGAAGGTAATGAACCATCCGTAGAAGAACTAAAATTATGTATTAGAAAAGGTACAATAAAAGGTTCATTTGTTCCAGTATTAACAGGTTCAGCTTTTAAAAACAAAGGTGTACAACCTCTTTTAGATGCAGTTATTGATTATATGCCATCCCCAACTGATGTTGCTAGCGTTAAAGGAGTAGATGTAAATGATGATTCAAAAGAATTAACTAGAAGATGTGAGGATAACGAACCTTTCAGCGCTTTAGCATTTAAAATAATGACAGACCCTTTTGTTGGTAGCTTGACATTTGCAAGAATATACTCTGGTACAATTAATACCAAAGATTCAGTTTTGAATTCTAATTCAGGCAAAAAAGAAAACATAGGTAGAATGTTATTGATGCATGCTAATAATAGAGAAGAAATTAAAACTGCTAATGCTGGTGACATAGTAGCCTTAGTTGGTTTAAAAGATGTTACTACTGGTGAGACTTTATGTGCTTCAGACAAACCAATAGTTTTGGAAAAAATGGATTTCCCCGATCCTGTTATTGAAGTTGCAGTCGAGCCAAAAACCAAAGTTGATCATGAAAAAATGGGACAGGCACTTGGAAGACTTGCTCAGGAAGATCCTAGTTTTAGAGTTACAACTGATCATGAAAGTGGTCAAACAATAATCAAGGGTATGGGAGAGCTTCATTTAGAAATTCTTGTAGATAGGATGAAAAGAGAATTTAAAGTTGAAGCAAACGTAGGCGCACCACAAGTTGCGTACAGGGAAACTATTTCAAATTCATTTGATGTCGATTATACTCATAAAAAACAATCAGGTGGCGCAGGTCAATTTGCGAGAGTTAAAATTAAATTTGAGCCTGGTGAGCCTGGTAGTGGTTATGAATTTATCAATCAAATTAAAGGTGGAAACATACCTACAGAACATATTCCAGGCGTTGAAAAAGGACTGGTAGCTCAACAACAAAATGGTGTTATAGCTGGTTTTCCATGTATAGATTTTAAAGCAACTTTGTATGATGGAGCTTATCATGATGTTGACTCAAGTGTATTAGCTTTTGAAATAGCAGCTAGAGCAGCCTTTAGAGAGGGTATTGCAAAAGCAAGTCCAGTATTACTTGAGCCTATGATGAAAGTTGAAGTTGTTACTCCTGAAGAATATATGGGAGATGTCATCGGAGATCTTAATAGTAGAAGAGGTCAAGTACAAGAGATGTCTACAAGAGGTAATGCTAATGTAGTTGATGCTATGGTGCCTCTTGCAAATATGTTTGGTTATGTAAATAATCTTCGTTCATTATCTCAAGGCAGAGCAAATTATACCATGCAATTTGATCATTATGAAGAAGTGCCCTCAAATGTAGCTGAAGAAGTAAAGGCTAAGTTAGCATAATGGATAATCAAAACATAAGAATTAGACTAAGGGGTTTTGATAATTCACTTCTAGATACCAGTACCCAAGATATTATTAATACTGCAAAGAGAACTGGTGCGAAAGTAAAGGGACCAATTCCATTACCCACTCGTTTTGAGAGATTTACTGTTAATAAATCGCCTCATATTGACAAGAAAAGTAGAGATCAGCTTGAGATACGTACGCACAATCGTCTTTTAGATATAATCGATCCAACTCCTCAGACCGTTGATGCTTTAATGAAGTTAGATTTATCTGCAGGCGTAGAAGTGGATATTAAAATTTAATATGTTAAGATCAGGTATAATAGCAACTAAAGTTGGAAACAGTTCCTACTACCATGCTGATGGTAAAAACACTCATATAACAGTATTGAAAGTAGATGAATGCGTTGTAGCTAATGTTAAAACTAGTGATAAAGACGGATATAATGCTGTACAACTTGCATCTATAGATACTGAAAAAGATATCAATAAAGTTAACAAGCCTCAAAGAAAAATCTACTCATCCATTAAAATAAAACCAAAAAAAATTCTAAAAGAATTTAGAGTAGATCAAGATAATATACTTGAAGTTGGCACAAAATTGAGCGTTGATCATTTTAAGGTAGATCAGTTTATTGATGCAACTGGAATTTCAATTGGTAAGGGATTTGCTGGAGTTATGAAAAGACATAATTTTGGCGGTCTTCGCGCTTCTCACGGTGTATCAATATCTCATCGTTCTCATGGTTCAACTGGTCAAAACCAAGACCCAGGAAGAGTATTTAAAGGAAAAAAAATGGCTGGAAGAATGGGAAATACAAAAGTAACAAAACAAAATCTAAAAATAATTGAAATAGATATTGATAATCAACTTTTGATAATAAAAGGATCGATACCTGGTAAAAAAAATTCAATTATATTTCTTAAAGATGCAGTAAAAAAAAATTAAATGAAAAAATCAATTTATAATCTAAAAAATAAAACTGTTGGTGACATCGACCTTGATGCAAATATTTTTGGTGTCAAAGGACTTCCAGATTTAATACACCAGTACATTAGATATCAAAATGCCAAATCAAGACAAGGCACGCATAAAACAAAATCAAGATCTGAAGTAAGTGGTCGCAGTAAAAAACCATTTTCACAAAAAGGTACCGGTAACGCAAGACAAGGAAGTAATAAACCTCCTAACTTTAGAGGTGGCGCTGTTTCAATGGGTCCAGTTAATAGAGACCACTCATTTAATTTAAATAAAAAAGAAAAAAAATTAGCTTTAAAATCTGCTCTCTCTATCAAAGTTAATGAAGATAAAGTTTTTATCATTGATAGCTTTGAAACTAAAAGTTTTAAGACTAAAGAGCTTTATTCTGATCTAAAAAAATTTGATTATAAATCTGCCTTATTTATCTACTCTGAAAAAGGATTAGATAAAAATTTTAAATTAGCATCATCAAATATCCCAAAAGTATCTACACTTAATCAAAAAGGTATAAATGTTAAGGATCTTATTACTTTTGACAAAATATTTATTGAGGAAAAGTCTATAACCGAAATAACAAAGAGGCTTTTATGAAAAATAGAAAATCTCAAATTTCAATGGATCAAGCATATGATATTATTAAGAGACCTATTACTACTGAAAAATCAACTAATCTACAGCAATTTAATCAATATACATTCGCCGTATCAAAAAATTCTAATTCTTTTGAAATAAAAAATGCTATTCAAATGATTTTCAAAGTCAAAGTTAGTAAGGTCAATACATCAATACTTAGAGGCAAAGGTAAAACTTTTAAAGGTCAATATGGTTTCAGAAAAGATGTTAAAAGAGCTATCATAACATTAGAAGAAGGTAATACTATTGATTCTTCGTTGGAGATTAAATAATGCTTATTAAATTTAAACCTACTACTCCAGGATTAAGAGGAACAGTTTTAGTTTCTAAAAAAGAACTTTCTAAGGAAAAACCATTCAAATCCTTAACTAAAAAATTTAATTCTACAGGAGGAAGAAATAACCAGGGTAGAATTACTTCTAGAAGAATGGGTGGTGGTGTTAAAAGAAAATATAGAGAAATTGATTTTAAAAGGTCAAAATTAGATATAACCGCAGAAGTTATTAGAAATGAATACGATCCTAACAGAACAGCTTTTATTTCGCTTGTTAAATACGAAGACGGAGAACATAAATATATTATTTCTCCTAAAAATATTAAAGTTGGAGAAAAAATCGTATCAGGTGAAAATGTTGCTATTAAAAATGGAAATTGTTTGCCAATAAATAATATACCAGTTGGCACAAACATTCATAATATTGAATTAAAACCTGGAGCAGGAGCACAATTAATTAGGTCAGCAGGATCGTCTGCACAGATAGTTTCAAAAGAACAACCCTTTGTTCAAATTAAACTTATTTCTGGTGAGATTAGGCATATAAATAAAAACTGTAGAGCTACAATTGGAGAAGTTTCTAACGCTGATCAAAAAAATATTAAATTAGGTAAAGCAGGAAGAAAAAGATATCTTGGGTTTAGACCGAAGGTTAGAGGGGTTGTAATGAACCCTGTCGACCATCCGCACGGAGGAGGTGAGGGTAGAACTTCTGGAGGTAGAGACCCAGTCACTCCATGGGGAGTATCTACAAAAGGAAAAAAAACAAGGAATAACAAGAAAACAAATATATTTATAATTAAAAGGAAGAAAAAATAATGACAAGATCTGTTTGGAAAGGTCCTTTTGTTGATTTGAATTTGCTCAAAAAAGCTGAAAAATTATCAAAATCTGGAAGAAAAGAAGTTTTAAAAACTTGGTCAAGAAGATCGACTATCCTCCCAGAGTTTGTTGGTTTGACCTTTGGTGTTTACAATGGTCAAAAATTTGTACCAGTAACTGTAAATGAGCAAATGGTTGGTCACAAGTTAGGTGAATTCTCTCCTACTAGATCATTCAAAGGACATACAGCTGCTGATAAGAAGGCGGATCAAAAATGAATCAGAACTTAATATCAACAGCAAAAGATAATATGATAAGAATAAGCCCCACAAAGCTATCATTGCTAGTTAATACTATTGTTAATATGAAAGTAAGCTCAGCAGTAAATCAATTAAAATTTTCCTCAAAAAGAGTATCTAAGACTATCTTAAAAGTTTTAAATGCAGCAGTTGCAAATGCAGAAAATAATAAACAATTAGATGTAGATAAACTTTTTATTAAAGAGGCTTTTGTAGGAAAAAGTTTAAGAATGAAGAGATGGCGACCTAGAGCTAAAGGTAGAGCTGCATCAATAATTAAGCCTTTTAGCAAGCTTACTATTATTGTCGAAGAAAGACTAGAAAATAAAAAGGATAAATTATAATGGGACAGAAAGTTAATCCATATGGCATAAGACTTGGAATAAATAAAACATGGTCATCTAGATGGTTTTCAAAAAATGAATACACAAAATTATTACACCAAGATTTAAAAATTAAACAATACGTAGAAAAGAAACTAAAAAATGCAAGTATATCGAAAATAAATATTGAAAGAGCGGCAAAAAAATTAAGACTGTCTATATATAGCTCAAGACCAGGCATAATTATTGGAAAGAAAGGTGCTGATATTGAAACATTAAAAAACGATCTATCTAAGATGTCAAACCTTGAGGTTTTTTTAGATATAAAAGAAGTTAGAAAACCAGAAGTTGAGGCTAAATTAGTTGCTGAAAATATTGCATCTCAACTTGAAAAAAGAATTTCTTTTAGAAGAGCAATGAAAAAAGCTGTTCAATCTGCAATGAGACTAGGTGCAAAAGGTGTTAAAGTAGTTTGTAGTGGAAGATTAGGTGGTGCTGAAATTGCAAGGACTGAAAAGTATCATGAAGGAAGTGTTCCATTACACACTTTAAGAGGAGACATCGATTACTCTACTGCAGAAGCTGAAACAACTTATGGGATTTGTGGAATTAAAGTTTGGATAAATAAGGGAGAGATTTTAACGAAGGATCCATATGCAAGTGAAAAAAAACAAATTGATCAAGGGAGTGTTAGATAATGAATATGCTATCTCCAAAAAAAACAAAATATAGAAAACAATTCAAAGGTAGGATACATGGCACTGCAAAAGGAAATTACGCACTTAATTATGGTAGTTTTGGTTTAAAAGCTATGGAACCTGAAAGAGTTACTTCAAGACAAATCGAGGCAGCAAGAAAAGCAATAACAAGATATCTAAAGCGAGCAGGTAGAATGTGGATTAGAATTTTTCCTGATGTACCTGTATCTAAAAAACCTGCTGAAGTAAGAATGGGTAAAGGTAAAGGTTCAATAGAATATTGGGCATGTAGAGTTAAACCTGGAAGAATTATGTTTGAGGTCGATGGTGTAGATATTGATGATGCTAGACGAGCAATGACACTTGCTGCAGCTAAGTTGCCTATCAAATGTAAATTTGTTGAAAGAAATATATAATGAGTAAAAAAATAAATATAAAAGATAAAAAAATTCAAGATGAAATTTTAAATTTAAAGAAAAACCTCTTAAATTTCAGATTTCAAAAAATTTCAGGACAATTAGAAAAAACTTCTGAAATTAAAAATACAAGAAAGAAAATAGCTAGATTAAAAACAAAAATGTCAAGTGGTGGTGAAAAAAATGCCTAAAAGAATATTATCCGGTGTAGTAGTCTCATCAAATAGTAACAAAACAATAATAGTTAACGTGACTAGAAGAGTAAAACATAAGCTTTATAAAAAAATTATTAGGCAATCAAATAAATATCATGCCCATGATGAAAATAATAAATTCAATGTAGGTGATACAGTCTCAATTGTAGAATCTAAGCCCATTTCTAAATTAAAAAAATGGAAAGTATTATATAGTAATGGAGAGACATCATGATACAGATGCAATCAAACCTTTTTGTAGCTGATAATTCAGGTGCAAGAAAAATTCAATGTATAAAAGTTTTAGGTGGCTCAAAAAGAAGATCAGCCTCAATAGGTGACATAATTGTTGTTTCAATCAAAGATGCTCTACCAAGAGCAAAGGTTAAAAAGGGAGATGTATTTAAGGCAGTTGTTGTTAGAACATCCAAAGACTTTAAAAGATCTGATGGCACTGCAATTAGATTTGATAAAAATGCTGCGGTATTATTAGACAAACAAGAAGAGCCTATTGCAACAAGAATATTTGGACCTGTAACTAGAGAGCTTAGAAGTAAGAAATTTATGAAAATAATAAGTCTTGCTCCGGAGGTAATTTAATGGTCACTAAATTTAAATTAAAAAAAGGAGATGAGGTAATTGTACTAACTGGTAAGGATAAAGGTAAAACAGGTAAGATAGTTAAAGTGTTGCCAAAGAAAATGAAGGCAATAGTTTCTGAAATCAACAAAGTTAAAAAAAATAATAAACCTGACAATAACCAGCCAGGCGGGATTATAGAAAAAGAAATGCCAATTCATATCTCTAATCTATCATTTTATGATCCAGAATT
>CACKQA010000010.1 GCA_902602135.1 uncultured Alphaproteobacteria bacterium | reverse complement strand
TACTCTCTATGAGTGGAACGTTTTACTACACCTTTCAAATTTTTAGTTACTAATTGCATACCATAACAAATTGCTAAAACCGGTTTTTTCATTTTTAAAATTTCTTGATTTAATTTTGGGGCATTTTTGTCAAGTACTGATCTAGGACCGCCAGATAATATAAATGCAGATGGTTTGATTTCATTTAAAATTTTTTTTGTGATTTTATTAAAAGGATAGACAAGACAGAAGACTTCTAACTCTCTGATTCTTCTTGCAATTAATTGTGTATATTGTGATCCATAATCTACAATTAAAATAGTTTCTAATCTACTCTTCATTCAATCTAAATCCTCTGGATAGTATAAATATTTCACTTGATTCTTGTCTTGATGATTTTGGCTTAAAATACTCAACTTTATCAAACTTTTTTTTAAGTATCTTTATAATTTCTTTTTCTTCCTCTCCCTTCCAAATTTTGAATATAAATGATCCTTGTTTTTTTAATGTTATTTCTAATCTGTCTATAACTTCATATATTAACTGACTTATTCTCAGATGATCTGTTGATTGATGACCAGTGGTATTTGGAGCTACATCAGATAGAATTAAATCAAATTTAGTTTTTAATTTAATAAAATTATATTTTAAAAAATCTTCTCTATAGAAAGTAATGCGTTTATTATTCATTTTCATATCTAATAAATCAAAACAGGTTAAGTTAGTTTGTGGATTGTAATTTAAGATCACTTGAGTCCAACCTCCTGGAGAAGATCCAAGTTCTAATATTTCTTTAGAATTTTCAATTATTTTATATTTTTGCTCAATTTCTTCTAGTTTAAAAGCAGCTCGATTGATATACCCTAACTGTTTAGCTTTCTTTACAAACTGATCATTTTTTTGTCTATTAACCCAGTTTTTTGATTTCATAAAAGATAATAAAGCTAACAAAAAATTGTTTTTTAGTAACTTTAATATATATGACATGTACGATATTTAATGAAAAGATCAATATTTATAGCTTTCATAATACTTGCCGCTGTTGTCGGATGGATTGGTTCTGGTCAATTTTCAAACAATGTTGTTGCACAAGACGATGATACAGAAACTAGGACTGAAACAGAAACTTCATATTCACAAGATACAGAAAATAATGATAATGAAGAATTTACATTTTCTGTTGAAACAAAGGTATTTACTTCCAGTTTAATTGATCAATCTATAGAATTACAAGGTCAAACTATTCATAATAAAAAAATTGATGTTAAATCTGAAACATCTGGCAATATAGATAATATTGAATTTGCAAGAGGAGATAGAGTATCTCAAAATGCTGAAATGATCTCAATTTCACTAGAGGATAGAAATGAAAAACTTTCTAGTGCAAAAAAAGATTTAGAAAGACTTAATAAAGAACTAATTTTGAATGAAAAAAACAGAGATAATCTGCTTAGACAAAATGTTGAAAGAATTGAATTGTATGAAATTGAATATGCGTCTGCAAAACAACTTATTGATAAAGGTTTAAGTTCAAAATCAAAGTTAAGTTTAGCATCTTTTAATCTTGCCAATGCTCAAGCCGATAGAGAAGATATTGAAATAAAATTTGAATCTACCTTAGCAAATCTAGAAGCTCAAATTTCAAATGTAAAATCAATTTTAAAAAACATAAAACTTGATATAGAAAAAACTACTATAAAGGCCCCATTTGATGGAATTATTTCAGAAAAAATGGTTGAGGAAACTGAATTCATCTCAATTGGCACTCCACTATTTACTATAATTGATTTAGACCCTATCAAGATTGAAGGTTATTTATCTGAATTTGATGTAAATAAAGTGAGTGTTGGTACTAAAGCTTTAATTGAAGATAGTAATGGTATCAAAAAAAATGGAATAATATCTTTTATTTCTCCATCAGCTGAAACTAGTACCAGAACATTCGAAATTACTATTGAAGCTGATAACAAAGATCTATCTTATAAAAGTGGTATAACAACTAAAATTATTATCAAAGGTTCAGAACTTAAAGCTCACAAAATACCGCCTTCTATATTAACTTTATTAGACGATGGGACCGTAGGTGTTAAAGCTGTAGATAATGATAATAAGGTTACTTTCTATCCAACCAAAACAATTAAGGATACAATAGACGGCATGTGGGTTTCTGGATTACCCGAGAAAGTAAATTTAATTGTAAGTGGTCAAGAATATATAAGTATTGGTGAAACAATAAATTAATCTAAATGAATATTAATATTATAGACTATGCAATTAGCCATTCCCGAGTTTTCATGGGAATACTTATTTTTATAATTTTTTCAGGTGCATCTACTTACATCACAATGCCAAAAGAATCATCTCCTGATGTAAGCATACCAATAGTTTATATTTCACTAAGTCAAAATGGTATTTCTGCACAAGATTCTGAAAGGCTTTTAGTTAAACCAATTGAAGACGAAGTTAAAACTGTTGAAGGAGTAAGAGAAGTAAGATCAACAGCTTATTCAGGTGGAGGCAATGTTTTATTGGAATTTGATGCTGGTTTTGACTCTGATCAAGCTATGGTTGATATTAGGGATAAAGTTGATAGAGCTAAGGGTGATCTACCTAGTGAAGCAGATGAACCTACAGTTAACGAAGTTAATATAAGTACATTTCCTATCCTATCTATTTCTTTAAGTGGAGATGTGCCAAATAGAACACTTCAAGATTTAGCTGATATTTTGCAAGATGATATAGAAACAATTCCTAGTGTTTTAGAAGCTAAAATAGGCGGCAAAAGAAATGAACAAGTTGACATATTAATTAATCCAACTGCAGTTGATAGCTATGGTATCAATCTTGAGAGTCTTATTAATATTGTTAGGGAAAATAATAAAATGGTATCTGCAGGTGGTCAAGACACTGGTGATGGAAGTTTTGATATTAAAGTTCCAGGTTTATACGAAACTATTGAAGATGTATTAAATACTCCTGTTAAAACTAACGGAGATTCAGTTATTACTTTCAGAGATATTGCTGAAGTTAAAAGAACATTCGAAGATAGGCAATCTTATGCAAATGTAAATGGATCTAATTCAATAACCATCGATGTTTCCAAAAGAATTGGTGAAAATATTATCAATACTATTGAAGAAGTAAAAAGAATAACTGCAATTACTGCTAAAAGTTTTCCTGAAAATGTTGAAATCTCTTTTGGAAATGATCAATCAAAAGGAATAAAAACTATGTTAAATAGTCTGCAAAATAACGTCATAGCAGCTATAATACTTGTTTTAATTATTATTTTAGGAGCATTAGGTGTTAGATCTGGTTTATTAGTTGGTGTATCTATTCCAGGATCGTTTTTATCAGGTTTATTAGCTCTGTCTGTAATGGGTTTTACTATTAATATAGTAGTATTATTTGCTCTAATTTTATCTGTAGGACTATTAGTCGATGGAGCAATTGTTGTTGTTGAATATGCAGATAGAAAAATGAAAGAAGGTCTTGGCGTAAAAGATGCTTTCGCAAACGCATCAAAAAAAATGTCACTACCGATTATATCATCGACTGCAACTACCCTAGCAGCCTTTTTACCTTTAATATTCTGGCCTGGTATAGCTGGAGAATTTATGAAATATTTACCAATAACACTTATATGCGTTCTTATTTCGTCTTTGTTTATGGCACTACTGTTTGTTCCAGTTTTAGGATCTATTTTAAATACTGTTTCAAGAATACTTCTACAATTTATTGTACCATTGCTAATATCATTAATTTTTTTCAATCTATTATCTTATGGATTTGGATTATTAAATCTTGAAAGATTTAGTTTATTTATAACAATTGGAAAATATTTACTGAGCTTTGTTTTATTTATATTTGTATTTATAAGAATTATACCAAGAGTTTATAAAATTTCAGAAAATGTAAATTCTACAGATAAATTAGTTTCTAAAAATGCAAAGATCTTATCTTCAGAATCAAATGAACCTGTTTTAAACGTAACTGGTTTTGTTGGATTTTATGCAAAAGTATTAAACTTCTTATTATTTCATCCTTTAAAGGTGATGATTAGTGCTTTAGTAATATTAATTGCTGTAAACTACACCTATACTAAAGTTGGAGAAGGTGTAGAATTTTTCCCAGATGTTGAGCCAGATCTTGCAAAAATCGTAGTTTTTGCAAGAGGTAATCTCTCAGTTGAGGAAAAAAAAGATTATGTTTCAAGAGTCGAGAATATTATTTTAAAGCTTCAATCGGAAAGACAAGAATTTAAAAATATTTATTCTTTAAGTGGAAATGTAAGTGAACAATCAGAATCATCAGAAGACTTTATTGGATCTATAAGTTTGGAATATACAGATTGGGATAAAAGAAGAAAATCAAAAGTAATTCTTGCAGAAATTTTGGAAGCCACAAAGAGTATCAATGGGATTAAAGTAGAGTCAAGAGAACAACAAGGTGGTCCTGGTGAAGGTAAACCAATTAACATTAAATTAACCAGTGATAATAAACAACTTTTAATTGCTGAAGGAATTAAGCTTAAAAAATTTATGGATAGTTATCCGAAGTTAATGAATGTAGAAGATAATTTACCAGCACCTGGGATAGAATGGGAAATTAATGTAGATAGAAAACAAGCATCTAAATTTGGAGCTAACATTACATCAATTGGTAATGTAATTAAACTTGCAACAAACGGTCTGAAACTTGGTGAATATAGACCTGATGATAGTAATGAAAGTATACCACTTTATCTTCGTTATCCAAACGAAGGAAGAACGTTGGATAGAATTGATAACTTAAGAGTAACTACTTCAAATGGTTTAGTTCCAATATCCAATTTTGTAGAAATTGTTCCAAATAGCAGAACAGGAAATATAATTAGAGTAGATTCAAAAAATGCTATAAATATTCAGGCAGATGTAGAGCCTGGAACTTATCCTGATGGAAAAGTAAAAGAACTTGAGTACGTATTAGGAATATCAGATACAGCTCCATCTTGGAGAGGAAGAACAATAGATTTACCTCGTTATGAATTAGATAACAAAGTTAGGGCGGAGCTTATTGGAGAAAATGAAGACCAAAAAGAAGCTCAAGAATTTTTAACAGGAGCTTTTGGTGTAGCTTTATTTTTAATGCTAATGATACTTCTATTGCAGTTTAATAGCTTTTATAGTGCATTCTTAATTCTTTTTGCAGTAGTAATGTCCACAGCTGGTGTTTTTATAGGTCTAATGGTAACAGCACAGCCATTTGGTATTGTTATGTCAGGAGTTGGAGTAATTGCTCTTGCTGGAATAGTTGTAAATAATAATATTATATTGATTGATACATTTGATTTTTTAAAGACTAAAACATCTAGTATAAGAGAAGCCATTATCAAAACAGGAGCACAGAGACTTAGACCAGTTTTACTTACAACAACTACAACAGTGCTAGGATTATTACCAATGGTTACAATGACAAATGTTGACTTCATATCAAGAGAAATAACCAGAGGTTCGCCAGATACCCAGTGGTGGGTTCAATTATCAACAGCTATAGTATTTGGACTACTTTTTGCAACATTTCTTACATTAGTTGTAACACCATCAGCATTAATGTTTAGAGAAAACATTAAGAATTGGTATAAGAATAAAATTTCTAGTTAAATTTTTTCTAATAAAAATTTAAATATATGTCTATAAAATCCATTACTGTCTATTGCTCATCTTCAGATAAATTAAGCAATAAATATTATCAAGATGCAGAAGAAATTAGCAAATTAATATCATCATTTAAAATAAATATTGTCTACGGTGGGGCAAAAGTTGGTATTATGGGCGTAATTGCTAAGATAGCAAAAAAATATAAAAATAGAGTTATTGGAGTAATTCCAAATTTTTTATCTGAGAGAGAAATAATTTTTGAAAATATAGATGAGTTAAAAATAGTCGATAATATGTCTGAAAGAAAAAAATTACTATTTGAGTTAGGTGATGCGTATTTAGCATTACCAGGAGGAACAGGAACTTTAGAAGAAATAGTAGAAGTTGTATCTTGGAAAATAATGGGTATACATAATAAGCCAATAATATTTTTTAATAAAAATAATTTCTGGGATAATCTGTTTCAGCAATTTAAATTTTTTGAAGATGAAAAATTTTCAAATAAAAATTTACAAAACAGTTTTCACATTATAGATACTGTTGATCAATTAAAAAATATATTAATTAAATGGCAAAAATAAAAGTTAAAAACCCTGTAGTTGAAATGGATGGAGATGAGATGACCAGAATCATCTGGGAATACATCAAAGAACAATTAATTTTGCCCTATCTTGATATAGATATCAAATATTTTGATCTTGGAGTGATCAAAAGAGATGAAACAAATGATCAAATCACAATAGATGCTGCCGAGGCGGTGAAAAAATATGGTGTAGGAATAAAATGTGCAACAATTACTCCAGATGAAAATCGAGTAGAGGAATTCAAATTAAAACAAATGTGGCGTTCTCCAAATGGAACAATAAGAAATATACTGGGAGGAACTATATTTAGACAGCCAATTATATGCAAAAATGTTCCAAGAATAATCACAAACTGGAACCATCCAATTGTAGTTGCTAGACATGCCTTTGGTGATCAATATAAAGCGACTGATACATTAATTAATAAACCAGGAACACTTAAAATGGTGTTTGAAACTAAAGATGGATCTGAAGGATTTACAAAAAATGTATATGAATTTGAAAAACCTGGTGTAGCCCTATCAATGTATAATTTAGATAATTCAATTAAAGACTTTGCTAGAGCTTGTTTTAATTATGGACTTAACCTTGGTTGGCCAGTTTATTTATCTACCAAAAATACTATTTTAAAAATCTATGATGGAAGATTTAAAGATTTATTTCAGGATGTATTTGATAAAGAATTTAAAAATAAATTTAAAGAAAAAGATATAATTTATGAACACAGATTAATCGATGATATGGTGGCCTCAGCATTAAAATGGGAAGGTAATTTTATTTGGGCTTGTAAAAATTATGATGGAGATGTTCAATCAGATTCTGTTGCTCAAGGATTTGGATCACTAGGTTTAATGACAAGTGTATTAATGACCCCAGATGGTAAAACAGTAGAAGCTGAAGCTGCACATGGAACTGTTACTAGACATTATAGAAATCATCAGAAAGGTTTAGAAACTTCAACAAATCCTATTGCATCAATTTTTGCTTGGACAAGAGGTTTAAGTTTTAGAGGAGAATTTGATGGTAATAATGAATTAATAAATTTTGCAAAAAAATTGGAAGAAACGTGCATCAAAACTGTAGAAAGTGGTGAAATGACAAAAGATTTAGCAATATTAATTAATAATGATCAGAAATGGTTGAAGACTCAAGATTTTTTAAACACAATAAAAAACAATTTTCAAATTAACTAATAGAATTTAATTTATCTTCTACGTATTTTATACTTTCATTAATTTGACTAACATCTGATCCTCCTCCTTGAGCAAGATCTTTTCTACCACCTCCACCCTTTCCACCTAGAATAATCGAAATTTCTCTTATTTCTTTTGAAGCATCAAAAAGATCTGTAATATCTTCTGTAACTCCTAGCACTATAGATAGTTTGTTTTCATTATTTGAAATTATTAACGAAACACTATTTTTATTATATTGTTTTTTTTGCTTATCAATAAATGTTTTCAAAGATTTATTAGGGTAATCTTCAGCAATCAAGTATATAAAATTTAATTCTTTGATTTTTTTTACAACAATATTATCAATGTTTTTTGATATAGACATATTTTGTTTTAATTTTTCGTATATCTGAATTAATTCTTTAATTAGTAATCCTTTGTCTTCAGATTGATTTTTAAAATTATAATCAGCATTAATATTTTTAATTTTATTCTTTAAATCTTCAATTTGATTATCTTGGTTTTTATTTTTTTCTAATAAATTTCTTTCTATTTCTTTAATATATTTATTTACTGCAACATTAGATACAGCCTCTATTCTTCTTATTCCAGACGCAACACTAGATTGATTAGTTATTTTAAATTTACTTATTTCCCCTAATTTAACAACATGAGTTCCTCCGCATAATTCTTTTGAAAAGAATGTTTCATTTTCTTGACCCATTGTTACTACTCTTACTTCATCGCTATATTTTTCTCCAAACAATGCCATCGCACCTTCTTCAATAGCTTTTTTTTGATCCACAATTTTAATTTCAACAATTCCATTTTTTTGAATTTGTTCATTTACAATTTCTTCAATATTCATGAGTTGATCTTTTTCAATTGGATTATTGTGACTAAAATCAAATCTAAGTTTTTTTGAATTTACAAGTGAACCCTTCTGCGTGACATGCTTGCCCAGTATTTTTCTTAGAGCAGCATGTAATAAATGAGTTGAAGAATGATTATATTTAATAAAATCCCTATTCACTGTATTAATGCTTGCTTTAATGGTATCTTCAATTTCGCATTCACCACTAATTACTTTACCTTTGTGAAGAAAATAGTTTCCAAATATTTTTGTAGTATTAATAACTTCAAACTTAAAGCTATCATTTTCAAAAAAACCCTGATCTCCCACCTGACCACCACTTTCTCCATAAAAAGGTGTTTGATTTAATATTATAATTGCTTCCTGATCTTTTTTAATTTTATCTACTGACTTATTTTCTGATATGATTGAAATTATTTTACAATCAGCTTCCATATCAGAATATCCTAAAAATTCTGTTGGCTCTATTTTAGAAGTTATTTCAAACCAAATGCCTTCATCCTCGATGTCTCCTGTACCTTTCCAACTTTGTCTCGCTCTTTCCTTTTGATCTAACATTTTTTGTTCAAATGTTTTTATATCGACTTCAATATTTTTACTTTTCAAATAATCTTGTGTTAAATCTAATGGAAATCCATAAGTGTCGTATAATTTAAATGCTACTTCTCCATTAAATATATTTGTTGAGTTAGAAATTTCCTCATCTAAAATTTTTATTCCTTTTTCAACAGTTTCCTTGAATTTAGTTTCTTCATTCATTAATGTATTAGTGATCAGATCTTTTGCTCTATCTAATTCAGGATATGAATTTTTAATTCCATCTAAAAAAACTGGGAATAG
The DNA here is from genome assembly GCA_902602135.1 of uncultured Alphaproteobacteria bacterium. Lineage (GTDB taxonomy): Bacteria > Pseudomonadota > Alphaproteobacteria > HIMB59 > CACPNW01. Next base: position 17,969 of record CACKQA010000010.1, on the reverse strand, counting down.
CTTATGAAAAACAGGCTCTTTATTACCTAAAGAATGAGCGTGTCGCATTCCCCTTCTCATTATTCTTCGTAAGACATATCCTCTACCTTCATTTGAAGGCATAACTCCATCTGCAATTAAAAAAGATGAGGATTTTAAGTGATCTGCAATTACTCTATGACTAGGATTTGTTATTGAACTTTCATCGCCACATAATTTCGTAGATTCATTTATAATCGGTTGAAATAAATCTGTTGAATAATTATCATTAGAACCATCTAGAAGAGCTGTAATTCTCTCTAATCCCATTCCGGTATCAATGGAGGGTTTTGGTAGATTTATTCTTTCAGACTTAGATATCTGCTCATATTGCATAAATACTAAATTCCATATTTCTATAAATCTATCACCATCTTCGTTTGGAGAACCTGGAGGGCCTCCTTCGTATTTATCACCATGATCATAAAATATTTCAGAACATGGACCGCAAGGACCAGTTTCACCCATTGACCAAAAATTATCAGATGTACTAATTTTAATAATTTTATTTTCAGATAATCCAGCTATTTTTTTCCATAAATCAAAAGCTTCCTGATCATCAGAATAAACAGTCACTAATAGTTTATCTTTATTTATTGAATATTCTTTGGTAATCAGATTCCAAGCTAGTTCTATTGCCAACTCTTTAAAATAATCTCCAAAAGAGAAATTACCTAACATTTCAAAAAAAGTATGGTGTCTTGTCGTATATCCTACATTTTCTAAATCATTGTGCTTACCACCTGCTCTTACACATTTTTGAGCTGTAGTCGCTCTGTTGTAATCTCTAGTTTCTTTACCTGTGAAAATATTTTTAAATTGCACCATTCCAGAATTAGCAAACATTAGGGTAGGATCATTATCTGGTACTAGAGAGCTAGAATGAATAATCTCATGTCCATTTTTTTTAAAATAATTGAGAAATGTCGACCTAATCTGATTAGAATTCATGAAAAGGTATTATAACTTGAAAACTCTATTGTCTAAATAAAAAAGCGCCTATTTTGAAATAGGCGCTAAACAAAAATAATATTTACTATTCTTTTATTGATTCAGTTTCTTTAGCTTCTTTTTCTTTTTCTTTTTCTTTATTCTCTAATTTTCCTTCCATCATAGCTTTTTCAACTATTCCAGCATTTTGTAGAATTTGATTTTCTATTTCTTTAGCTATAGTAGGATTGTCGTTAAGAAAATTTTTAACGTTTTCTCTACCTTGTCCTATTTTAGTATTTTTGTATGAAAACCATGATCCTGATTTATCAATAATTTCTGCTTTGACACCTAAATCAACTAATTCACCTAATTTAGATATCCCCTCTCCATACATTATATCAAATTCAACAACTTTGAATGGAGGAGCGACTTTGTTTTTAACTATCTTTACTCTAGTTTGATTTCCAATGATTTCATCTTTATCTTTAATTGCGCCAATTCTTCTAATGTCCATTCTAACAGAAGAATAAAATTTTAAAGCATTACCACCTGTAGTTGTCTCTGGACTACCAAACATAACGCCAATTTTCATTCTAAGTTGATTTATGAATACAACCAGAGTGTTAGATTGAGCGATTGAACTTGTAAGTTTTCTTAAAGCCTGACTCATCAATCTAGCTTGCAAACCAGGTAAAGAATCTCCCATATCGCCTTCTAATTCAGCTCTTGGTACAAGTGCTGCAACTGAATCAATAATTAGCACATCAATACCTCCAGATTTAATTAAAGAATCAGCAATTTCTAAACCCTGTTCTCCTGTATCAGGCTGGGAAATTAATAATTCTTCTAAATTTACACCTAATTTCTTTGCATATGCTGGATCTAGAGCATGCTCTGCATCTATAAAAGCGCAATTACCACCTTGTTTTTGTGACTCCGCAACAATATGAGTAGCTAAAGTAGTTTTACCAGAACTTTCTGGTCCATAAATTTCAATTATTCTCCCTTTTGGAACTCCACCAATACCAAGAGCTATATCAAGCCCTAATGAGCCAGTAGATATTGCTTCAATATCTACGTTTGTTTTAGAGCCCAATTTCATTATTGAGCCTTTTCCATAATTTTTCTCTATTAGGCTTACAGCAGCTTCTAGAGATTTATTTCTGTTTTCTTTATCCATTGAATTTTCGTTATTTACTACTTTTAATTTAGCTTGAGACATTACATTTCTCCATTAATTTCCTATGTTTTTATTAAGATTCTTGCAAATCATGTTTACTTGTACACGTTTTGTTCTATTTTTAAAAGTTCTATTTTTGTTCTTTTATGTAAATATGATTAAAATATTGAAAAATATGAATTATTTATAATTAATAAATTTTCAATATTGCTTGAATAAATAAAATCATTTGATAAATCAGCAGCTTTTTAAAATTATGACTAAATTACCTAAAAATTATAAACCAACTCAGAAAGAAAAATTTATGAATGCCAAAATGAAAGAATATTTTAGGCAAAAATTAGAAAACTGGAAACAAGATTTACTGAAGGAATCATCTCAAACTTTAAATAATCTTCAGAATGAGAATGAAGCAAAGCCCGATATAACTGATAGAGCATCTGAAGAAATAGATAGATCTTTTGAGCTTAGAACAAGAGATAGAGAAAGAAAGTTAATTAATAAAATTGATGCCGCCCTACAAAGAATTGAAGATGGCTCATATGGGTATTGTGATGAAACAGGTGATCCAATCAGTATTAAAAGGTTAGAAGCAAGACCTGTTGCAACATTGAGTTTAGAAGCTCAAGAAATGCATGAAAAAGCTGAAAAAAGAATAATCTAATTTTATTTTAAATGTCAGATTTTTATATAGGTGATCTTACGCCAGGTACTTTTGTAATAAATGTCAGGAAAGAAAAAGAATGGGGTATTGGACAAGTTCAATCATGTATAAACAATATCGTTACGATAAATTTTGAAAATGTTGGAAAAAAAACTATTAACCCTAAAGAAGTTGAATTAAAAATAATTAATATAAATGCAACTAATTGATCAGTATTTAAGAAAAGTAAATTATCTAAGAGTATCTGTTACGGATAGATGTGATCTGAGATGCGTTTATTGCATGAAAGAAAAAATGCAATTTCTTCCACGAAAAGACATACTCACTTTAGAAGAAATTGAAAGATTATGTGACAACTTTATAGAACTTGGAGTTGAAAAAATTAGATTAACTGGAGGTGAGCCTTTGGTAAGAAATGATATTATAAAATTAATCGAAAAACTTAATACCAAAAAAGAAAAAACAAATCTAAAGGAAATAACACTGACAACAAATGGTACATTATTAAAAAAATATGCAAAACTACTGAAGCTAAATGGTATTAATAGGATTAATGTTTCTCTAGATACAATTAATCCTGAAAAATATAATAAAATAACAAGATTTGGAAATATTGAAAAAGTTTTTGATGGAATTAATGAAGCACTTGATAACAATATAAAAATTAAAATTAATACTGTAGTAATTAAAGATTTTAATGAAAATGAAATAGAAGAATTAATAAATTGGACTAGCAATAAAAAAATTGATCTTACATTTATCGAAGTAATGCCAATGGAAGAAACAGATATATCAAGAGAATATCAGTTTATCTCATTATCTGATACTTTTTCAAAACTAGACAAAATATATAATTTTTCTAAAATTGATAATAGTACTGGAGGTCCAGCAAGATTTTATACTAGTGATTTAGTTTCTAATAAAATTGGGTTTATAAGTCCTTTAACAAATAATTTTTGTGCTTCTTGCAATAGAGTAAGAATATCGAGCACTGGTAAACTTTTCATGTGCCTTGGTCAGAATGACTTTGTTGATTTTAGAGAAATAATGAGAAAAGATTATAGTGATGATTATATAAAAGAAAAAATTAAGTTTGCTCTTAATATTAAACCAAAACAACATGATTTTATGATTGGAGAAAAAATTAATAAATATATGAAAAGACATATGAACATAACAGGAGGATAATGAAATTTCATTTTTTATCATCAAACAATCCTGAGGCAAAAAATACAGAAAAAAAACTAATAGAATTATTTGGACAAAATTCTGTTGAAGATGCCGACTACATTATTCCAATTGGAGGAGATGGATTACTTTTAAAATCTCTTCATAATTTTAATAAACTAAACAAACCATTTTTTGGAATAAACTTTGGTTCAATTGGCTTTCTAATGAATAATCTTAGTAATGAAAATTTAAATGATATGATTGCTAATTCTAAAAAATCTACCTTTAAACCATTAAAAATGACTGCACAAAGTGTGAATAATGAAATCTTTGAGGCATATGCATATAATGAAGTTTCTCTTATGAGGCAGACTCATTTGGCATCAAAAATTAAAATCAAAATAAATGAGAAAGTAAAAATGCAAGAGTTGATATGTGATGGCGTTTTGTTATCTACATCGGCTGGAAGTACAGCTTATAATCTATCTGCGCACGGAAGCATTCTACCTTTAGACTCAAATATACTTGCATTAACTCCAATCAGTGCCTTTAGACCAAGGAGATGGAGAGGTGCTCTGTTATCTGAAATTAGTAAAATTGATTTTGAAGTGTTAAATAATAATGAGCGCTCAACTAGCGTAACTGCAGACAATGTTGAATTTAGGGATATTAGTAGGGTTAATATTGTTTCTTCAGATGAAAATAAATGCACTGTATTATTCGATAGTAAACACTCTATTGAAGATAAAATTTTGAATGAACAATTTAATTTTTAAGATCAAATTTTTTTAAAAATACAAATCTTATTACCATCTAAATCCCTTAAATATGCATAATAATCTTTACCATGTCTGGGCCCTGGTATTCCTTCATCTTTTGCTCCAAGACTAATTCCAATTTTATAAAATTCATTAACAGTTTTTTTAGAATTAGCTTTAAAAGTAATCATTGTACCATTTCCTATGGTTGCTTTTTTTTTGTTATGAGGTCTAATCAAGTATAATTCTATTTTTTTAGGAGTTTCTTTTTTAGCATAACCATAATAACGATTATGAGATAAAACTTTTTTAATTTTTAGAGGTTTTAAAATTCTACTATAAAATGCAGATGATTTTTTTAAATTATTCGTTCCAATGGTAATAAAAGCAAACATAATTTAGAGATTGGTAGCCTCGGCCGGACTTGAACCGGCACTCCCAAAAGGGCAAGGATTTTAAGTCCTTTGTGTCTACCATTCCACCACGAGGCCTAATTTTGGACTAATATCAAACTATAGAACTTTTTCCACCATTTAATTCAATCATCTTTGTTATATCATCAACTATTGGCTGGATAGATTTCATATCCCATGATGAAACAACTATGTTAACGCCACCTGTTTTAGCTACAAGATTAAAATATGGGTAACTACCGATTGATGCATTTGCATAATTGTTTTGAATATTTTTTAAATTTTTTGCAATTTTACTTTCATATAAATTAGTATTAATTGTTGTAACAAGTTTTGGGTTACCTTTTTTAATTTTTTTCATTAATTCTTCAAACATAACTTGCATTATTTCTGGCACACCGGGTAAAACATAAATATTTTTTACAATAAATCCTGGTGCAGCGGTCATTGGATTTAAAATAAGCTCTGAGCCAAATGGCATTTTGGCCATCCTTTGCCTACTTTCATTAAATTCACCTTTTGGATAATAATTTTCAAGAATTTCAAAAGCCATTTTATTTGTTTCATATTGTAAATTAAAGGCTGCAGATATACTTTCTGAAGTTATATCATCATGAGTTGGTCCAATTCCTCCAGTAGTAAAAACATAAGAATATTTTGAGCTATATTTTAATACATTTTCTATTATTGTTTTTTTCTCATCCTGAATAACAATAACTTCTTCTAACTTAATACCAGCTTCTAATAATTTTTTTGCAATATAATTTGAGTTTGTATCTTGAGTTCTACCAGAAAGTATTTCATCACCAATAACAATAACTCCTGCAGTAAAAGAACTCATATGATTAATTGATATTTTCTATATATTATTTATTAATCATAAGTAATTATTTTTTAAATGAGAAACAACAATATCCCAATACATACGAAAAAAGATTTTGAAGGCATGAGGGAAGCTGGTTCTTTAGCTGCTAATGTTCTAGATTCTTTAAGTGAAAAAATTGTTCCAGGAATAAGTACTCAAGAAATAAATGACATATGTCATGATCAAATTATTCAAAATAAAGCAATACCTGCTCCTTTAAATTATAAAGGTTTCCCAAAATCAGTTTGTACATCTGTAAATCATGTTGTTTGTCATGGAATTCCTTCTGAAAGAAAAATTCTATCTGATGGTGATATAGTAAATGTAGATGTAACAGTTATTCTAAATGGTTGGCATGGTGATAGTTCGAGAATGTTTGTTGCAGGCAAGACAAATAAAAAAAATTATGAATTTTTAAAAATAACTTATGAATCTTTATTAATTGGTATTAGTGAAGCTAAACCTGGTAAGCATATTGGTGATATTGGAAATAAAATTCAGAAACTTGCTGAAGGAAAAGGTTATTCTGTAGTAAGAGATTTTTGTGGTCATGGAATTGGAAAGGAATTTCATACTCCACCTAGCGTTTTACACTTTGGAGAACCAGGTGAAGGACCAATGTTAGAGCCTGGTATGTTTTTAACAATTGAACCAATGATTAATTTAGGTGGATGGCAAACAAAAATACTTAATGATGGATGGACAGCTGTAACAAAAGATAAATCTTTATCTGCTCAATTCGAGCATACAATTGGAATAACAGAAGAAGGAAATGAAATATTTACATTATCTAAAAATAATACAGCTTTCCCAATAAAGGATGTATAAGTAGATAAAATGATACCTAGATATAATAGACCTAAAATTGAAAAGATTTGGTCATTAGAAAATAAATTTACAATTTGGACAGAAATTGAGTGTTTGATTGCAGAAAAACAAGCGATGCTCGGCGTTATTCCTAAAAAAGCTGCAAAAGAAATAAGAAATAAAGCAAAATTCAATGTTAAAGAAATAGAAAAAATTGAAAAAGAAACAAAACATGATGTTGTTGCTTATATTAATAATGTAAGCAAATATATTGGCGACTCGTCAAAGTATTTTCATTTTGGTGTAACTTCCAGTGATATTATTGATACTTCATTTTCTGTACAACTTAAGCAAACCTCTGAAATAATAAGAAAAAGTTTAGTAGAGTGTATTCAAAGTCTAAAAATCAAATCAAAAAAATATAAAGACACATTAATGATTGGAAGAAGTCATGGGATACATGCTGAACCTATTACTTTTGGATTAAAATTATCTTCCTTTTATTTTGAATTTAAAAGAAATTTAGAAAGACTTGATAAGGCAATCAACGAAGTATCTGTTTGTGCTATTTCTGGGCCTGTTGGAACTTTTAATTCTATAGACCCTCGAGTTCAAGATTATGTAGCAAAAAAACTTAAACTAAATTCTGAAGATGTATCAACTCAAATAATTCCAAGAGACAGGTATGCTTATTTTTTCTCAGTACTAGGAATTTTAGCATCTTCTATTGAGAGATTTGCTGTGGAAATTCGAAATCTACAAAAAACAGAGGTATTAGAAGTTGAAGAAAGTTTTTCTTCTAACCAAAAAGGTTCTTCTGCAATGCCTCACAAACGTAATCCGGTATTGAGTGAAAACTTAACAGGTATTTCACGATATATTAGAAGTGGTGTAATACCCTCTCTAGAAAATGTAGTACTTTGGCACGAGAGAGATATTAGTCATTCTAGTGTTGAAAGAATTATGACTCCAGATATTACAATTGCAACTGATTTTGCACTGAATCGTTTAAATGGAATTATAAAGAATTTAAAAGTCTATCCAAAAAATATGTTGAAAAATTTGAATATGCTTGGAGGCTTACATAGAACACACAATATTATGTTAAAATTAATCGAAAAAGGACTGAAAAGACAACAAGCTTATAAAATTGTTCAAGAAAGTGCCATGGAAACATGGAATAATAATAAGAATTTTTCCCAAGTTTTTCAAAAAAATAAAGAATTAAATAAAATATTAAATTCAAAAGAAATCATGAAAATCATTAAAGATGATAATGATCTAAAGAAAATAGATTGGATTTTTAAAAATAAAATTAAATAGTCTTTATTTTTACTAATATCTGAACTATTTTATAGATATGCCAATGACTGTTGAACAAATTGAACAATTTATTAAAGAAGCTATACCAGATGCAACTGTTGAAATTGAAGATCTTAAAGGAGATGGTGATCATTACAGTGCTACAGTAACATCAAAATCTTTCTCTGGAAAAACAAGAGTGGAACAACATAAGATGGTTTATGATGCTTTTAATGGTAAAATGGGTAGTGATTTGCACGCACTTAAGCTAAAAACTGTATCGGAGTAATAATGAATAATAACGACCATGTATCTCAAAATATAGAAAATGAAATTAACTCTAATGATGTAATGCTTTTCATGAAGGGTACCCCCGTATTTCCAATGTGTGGATTTTCTGCAAGAGTAGTTGAAATATTAAATAAAGTAGGTGTTAAATTTGGAAGTTTGAATGTGTTAGAAAGTGATGAAATGAGAGAAGGTATTAAAATATATTCTAATTGGCCTACCATACCACAACTTTATGTTAAGAAAGAATTTATAGGTGGGTGTGATATCATAACTGAAATGTTTGAAAGTGGTGAATTATTAGAATTATTCAATACAAATGGAATAGACGTAAACCCGTCATAGATTGTTTAATAATAAATTTTCCAAAGGTGTAATATTTTCCTGTATTGCAGCAATTTTTTGGGGGCTTCCGCAACCACTTTTTTTTAATGAATTAAATCACGTTGAGACTATTGAAGTTGTAGCTCACAGAGGTTTCTGGTCATTTATTTTTTTATTTTTATTATTAATTTTAATTTCAAACATAAGTGATTTTATTGAAATATTTAAATCTAGAAAAAGAATTTTTATTTTAACAATTACAGCTTTTCTTATTGCAGGTAACTGGGCAGGTTTTATTTATTCTGTAGGACAAGAAAGAGTTCAGGATGCATCAATGGGTTACTTTATTACTCCAATGATAAGTATTGTTCTTGGTTATTTTTTTTTAAATGAGAAAATAACTAAGCCTAAATTTGCATCTGTATGTTTTATGTTATCAGGTATATTATTCTTATTTATTAATTTAAATCAATTTCCATTCCTAATAATTTGGATTGGAACCTCATGGGCAATATATGGATTATTAAGAAAACAAGTTAATGTTAATCCCCCAATAGGCTTACTATATGAGACTTTCATAATATCTTTAATATCTACCCCCTACTTAGTCTATTTATTTTGGCAAAATGAAAATAGTATCTTTAGTATTGATTTGAAGACATCATTATTTTTAATTCTAACAGGAGCTGTAACAATTTTTCCATTATTATTTTTTAATTTGGGCTTAAAATTTATTCAATTAGGGCTAGCTGGAGTTTTATTTTACTTAGCACCATCATTTCATTTTATAACTTCAGTATTTATTCTTAATGAAGAAATTTTACAAATTAAGTTAATATCATTTATAATTATTTGGGTAGGAATAATAATTTATATTTATGATAGTTATAAAAAAGAAATTATCTTGAATAATACTCAATAACTAAATTAGGTTCCATAGTTACAGGATAAGGAACATCATGAATTAGAGGTGCTCTTAAAAAACGACCTTTCAACTCTTTTACATCAACTTCTAAGTATTCTGGAATTTCTCTTTCTTGAGAACTAACTGATTCTACAATTAAATTAATTTCTTTACTTTTATCTCTTATTGAGATTTCATCTCCATCGCTAACACTATAAGATGGAATGTTAACTCTTTTTCCATTGACCTTTACATGACCATGATTAACTAGCTGTCTTGCAGAAAAAATTGTAGGTACAAATTTCATTCTATAGACTGTAGCATCTAATCTTCTTTCTAAAAGTTCAATTAAAATCTGACTTGTATCACCTTTAATATTGGAAGCTTTTTTGAAAATATTCCTAAATTGTCTTTCAGTTAAATCACCATAATAAAATTTAAGTTTTTGCTTAGCAAATAACTGATTTCCATAATCTGATAGTTTCTTTCTTTGTCCCTGTACACCATGCTGACCAGGCTTTGAGTTTCTTCTATTAAAAGGGCTTTTAGGTCTCCCCCATAAGTTCACACCTAACCTTCTATCGATTTTGTATTTAGCGTTATGTCTTTTTGTCATTATTATGAGGGGTATATAGTGATTTAAAGTACTATGTCAAATTTAATATACTCAATTTTTGGCTTATTTATTAAGTTTTTTAGTAATTCCCCATAATGTCTGCAATTCTTTCTTTGTGAGAGGGATTTTTGTGAAAATACTATAAATATTATTTTTCATACTTTCTTTTTTTTCACTTGGTGTAAAAAATTTTTTATTTTCAAGTTTCTCAATCACATAATTTAAGAATTTAGATAATTGATATTTACTAATATTATCTTTTTCAATTGAAGTAGAATTAGTAATTTTTAAATTATTCAATTCAAATAATTTATGACTTAAAACAGTAACTGCATGAGAAAGATTTAATGAATTACTTTTACCGCTTGTTTCAATAGTAAAAATAATATCAGATAATCTCAAATCCTCATTTGAAAGTCCTGAATTTTCAGGACCAAAAAGTATTGCTGTTTTTTTATTAACAATAATTTTTCTTTTTATGAATTTAAAATCGTTAGTAGAATTTTTTTCCAAATATCTTCTTCTATTCGTTGTGGCCACAACATAAGAAAAATTAGAAAGTGCAATTTCTAAATCATCATAAACTTTAATATTCTTAATAATTTTCGTTGCTTTTTTTGCTGCATTTATTGATTTATTGTTTAACCATTTATCTCTTGGCGAAACAATAATTAGATCTTTTAAACCAAAGTTGTGCATAACACGAGCAACCATTCCAATATTTTCAGGAAGTTGGGGTCTAACTAAAATTATGCTTGGATTTTTTGGAGTCAATTTTTATTCTTAAAATCATTTAATAGCTTAAAAGTAATGCTGTCAAAAATAGCGCTATAAGATGCATCAATAATATTTGGAGATACGCCAATAGTGGTCCAATGTGTATTTGTGGAATCAGATGATTCAATTAAAACTCTTGTGATAGCACCAGTACCTTTTTCTGATGAAAGAATCATAACTTTGTAATCAGTTAACTTTAAATCTTTAAGATCAGGATAATAATCAATTAGGGCTTTTCTTAATGCACTATCAATAGCATTTACTGGGCCATTTCCAGTACCCACTGTCATCATATTTGAATCTTTAACTTTTAAAAATACTGTAGCCTCTGCTTCAGTAACAATTTCACCTTTAGCGTTCCATCTTCTTTCATCTGTGACTCTAAATTTTTCTAAATTATAAAAATCCTCAAAATGACCAAGGTGACGTCTTACTAATAATTCAAAACTAGCTAATGCAGTATCAAATGAATATCCTTCTGATTCTTTTTCTTTGATAATCTCTAAGATATTGTTAATTTCATTTTTAGGTAGATCAATATTAATCTTATTTAATTGATTTAATATATTCGATCTTCCTGCTTGATTGGAAATTACGACATTTCTAGAATTTCCAACTATTTCTGGCTCAATATGTTCATAAGTTGATGAGTTTTTTTCTATTGCAGATGCATGCAATCCGCCTTTGTGAGAGAAAGCATGATCTCCAACATAAGGAGCATTTTTTCTTGAAGGCATGTTAAGAATATCATTTAATGTTCTAGAAATATGAATTAAATTTTTTAATTTATCTTTTGAAATATTTGTTTTATATTTTGTTTTTAAAACCAAAGATGGAATTAAGGAAATTAAATTTGTATTTCCACATCTTTCTCCTAAACCGTTAATCGTTCCCTGTATCTGTCTTGCTCCTGCATTAATAGCTGCTAATGCATTTGCAACTGCATTATCAGTATCATTGTGAGCATGTATACCAACATTTTGACCTGGTATTTCCTTTACTACTTCTGAAACAATATTGTAAATTTCATCTGGAAGAGTTCCCCCATTTGTATCACAAAGAACAACCCATCTTGCACCAGCCTCATAGGCTGCTTTAATACAATTCAATGCAAACTCTTTATTTTCTTTAAAGCCATCAAAAAAATGTTCTGCATCAAAAATTGGCTCTTTGTTTTTATTTTTTATTGATTGAATACTATCACTGATCATTTTTAAATTTTCATCTTCAGATATTTCTAAAGCATTTTTTACGTGAAATGATGATGATTTACCTACAATACAAACACAACTTGCGCTTGAATTAATAAGTGCATTTAATCCTGGATCGTTATCTGCACTTCTACCTGGTCTTCTTGTCATACCAAAGGCGGTCAATTTACTTTTTGAAAATTTTGTATTTCTAGAAAAAAAATCATTATCGGTAGGATTTGCTCCTGGCCATCCACCTTCAATGTAATCTATTCCTAAATCATCAAGATGTTGGGATATATTCATTTTATCACTAACAGAAAAATTAACTCCTGTTGTTTGCTGACCATCTCTAAGTGTGGTATCGAATAAATATACTTTATCTTCCATAATTACTAGATCGCTAATAGAGTATAAATTTAAATTTACTAGATTTTTCCAAGTTTTTGCAAGATTTCGTCTCTATCAAATAATGGTAGTAGATATTTTAATTCTGGTCCATGAGATTTTCCAGTCAAAATCAACCTCAAAGGCATAAATAAATCTTTTCCTTTAAGCCCAGTTTTTTTGTTAATTTTTGATGTCCAATGATCCCATGTTGTTTCATCAAAAGGATCCTCGGGCAATTCATCAACTGCCGTATTAATAAAATTATCATCAATATTTAAATCTTTAGCATTATTTATTTTTGTAATTACTTCTTCCCATTCTTTAGCTTGATTAACAAATGAAATATTATTTTTAATAAAACGCCAAAAACTCTCTTTTTGAAAATTGGATTTTAAATTTTTTAACTTATGACTAATCTCGTTATAACTAAATAATTTAATGGTATTTTCATTAAGATTTCTTAAGGATTCAATTGAAAATTTAGCAGAAGATCTAGATAAGCTTTGAATATCAAATTTTTTTACTATTTCATTTAAATCTTTGATTGGATCAATATTACTGCTCGAACCAATAAAAAGAAAATAATTAAGTAATGATATATTTTCGTATCCTTCATCTCTAAAATTTTCAATTGAAAGACTTCCAAGTCTTTTGCTAAAACCCTTACCAGTTTCATCAACTAAGAATGGATGATGAGCAAATGATGGAATAGAAGATTCAAAAGCCTTAAAAATTTGAATATGATAAGCAGTATTAGCTATGTGGTCTTCCCCTCTAATAATATGCGTAATTCTTTCTTCAATATCATCAATTACTGAAGGTAAATGGTATAAAAATGTTCCATCAGCTCTAATTAAAACAGGATCACTCAAATTTTTTGCATCAAATGAAACATCTCCCTTAATAATATCTTTCCAACCAATATTTTCATGATCTAATTTGAATCTCCAATGGGGTTGGATTCCAGATTCTATTTTTTTTTCTACTTCTTCATCACTTAGATTTAATGATGATCTATCATAAATAGGTGGTTTCCCAGATGATAACAAAGATTTTTTCTTTAAAGCTAATTCCTCTTCTGTTTCAAAACATGGATAAAGTCTTTTCTTTTGTTTTAGAATTTGGATTTTCTCATTGTAAATATGTTGTCTAGAGGACTGATTAAAAGTGTAACTCCAATTTAATCCAAGCCACTTAAGATCATCTTTGATACTTGTCTCAAATTCTTTAGAACTCCTATTGGCATCAGTATCATCTATTCTTAAAACAAACTCACCTTGATTTTTTTGACAAAATATCCAATTCAAAATTGCTGATCTAGCATTACCGATATGTATTTTTCCTGTAGGGCTAGGGGCGAACCTACACTTCATATTATTCTTTAGGAATTTCGCAAACGGGAATAGGCTTCATCTTATGAAGATTTGGCTTTCTAATTTCTTCGTATCTACTGTAGTATTCACTAGACTTATTTTCCATTGCTTCTTCTAATTGCTTATATGAAAGACCAAGCTGGCTTTCATCATTTCTACTATCATCCCATAAACCATCTGTCGGTGCTGCGCTAATAATATCTTTTATAATACCTATTTCCTCTGCTAATTCCCACACCTCAGTTTTAGTACAATCTGCTATTGGCGATATATCTACGCCTCCATCACCATATTTTGTATAAAATCCAACACCAAAATCTTCAACCTTATTTCCAGTACCAACAACTATACCATTATTACTTTGAGCTATTTGGTATAGTGTTACCATTCTTAGTCTAGATCTTGAATTTGCAAAAGCTAACTCACTATCAAAATTTTGCATCGTATTTTGAAATGTTTTAAAAACATTATCTAGCTTGATTATTTTTGTTTCTACATTTGGATAATTTTGCTCTAAAAATTCTAAATGTCTTAAACTTAAATCATGTTGTGATGAATTTTGCTTAATAGGCATTGAAACAGCTATAGTTTTTAAACCAGTTTGAGCACATAAGGTGCTAGTAAGAGCTGAGTCAACTCCTCCTGACACTCCTATCACTAGTGTAGTTGGATTATTATTTATAGATTTAGCGTAATCTTTAATCCAATTAGAAATGTATACAATCTTATTTTTCGAGTTCATAAGTAATATATAAATATAAATTTATAAATTTGAAGATTGCTTTGAGAGAAATTTTTCTTCTTTTAAAAAATCTGATAATAAAAAAGCCAATTCTAGAGACTGCGAGGCATTTAGTCTCGGATCACAATATGTATGATATCTATTTTTTAGATCTTCATCTGTTATTTCTTGAAGACCTCCCATACATTCTGTAACATCTTGACCAGTCATTTCTAAATGGACGCCGCCTGGATATGTTCCTTCGCTTCTATGAATTTGAAAAAATTGCTGAATTTCAGAAATTATATCTTTTAATGGCCTAGTTTTAAAACCTGTGTTAGATTTGATAGTATTTCCATGCATGGGGTCACAAGTCCAAACAACATTTTTACCAGCTAAATTAACTGATCTAATTATTTTTGGAAGTATTCCATTAACTTTTTCATGACCCATTCTACATATCAGCGTTATTTTTCCAGCTTCATTCTTTGGATTCAACACATCTAATATCTTTAATAGTTCTTCTGTCTTTGTGCTTGGACCCACTTTAATACCTATAGGGTTCTCAATACCTCTTAAAAATTCAATATGTGCTCCATCAAGTTGTCGTGTTCTGTCACCTACCCACAACATGTGTGCTGAAACATCGTACCACTTACCTGAAGTACTATCTATTCTTGTTAATGCTTCCTCATATTGAAGAAGTAAAGCTTCATGACTTGTAAAGAAATCTGTTTCATTTAATTGTCTTACACTGTTACCATTTATTCCACATGCCTCCATAAAAGATAAGCATTCGTCAATTCTAGAAGATATCTCTCTAAATTTAGCAGCATTCTCACCTTTTACAAAATTTAAGTTCCATTGATGTATTTTATTTAAATTGGCAAAACCGCCCTGAGAAAAAGCTCTTAAAAGATTAAGTGTAGATGCAGACTGATTGTAGGCCTGTATTAATCTATCTGGATTAGGATCTCTGTCTTTTTGATTGAAGTCTATCCCATTAATTATATCGCCTTTATAAGACTCAAGTTCTAAATCATTAATAACTTCTGTGGCAGATGATCTTGGCTTTGCAAACTGTCCAGCAATTCTTCCTACTTTAACAATTGGACAAGAAGCGCCAAAAGTTAATACAACAGCCATTTGTAAAATAACTTTAAATGTATCTCTAATATTATCTGGATGAAAATCTGCAAAACTTTCTGCGCAATCTCCACCTTGTAATAAAAAAGCATTTCCGTTTGAGACTTCACCAAGTTTCTTTTTTAATAGTCTCGCTTCTCCAGCAAAAACTAAAGGTGGATATTTGGAAATTTCATTTAGAGTTTTATTTAAATGATCTTCATTCTGATAGTTAGGCATATGAAGAGCATTTTTATTTCTCCAACTATTTGGTGACCATTTATCGCTCATAATTTGAAAAGGCTCTTAAACCCTAATATATCTTGAAACAAGGTTTATTATTTAGATCTTTTATTTCTTAGAATTTTTAAGGCTGATCTTTCAATAGCAAGTGAATTTTTGGGAATATTTTTAGTGATAACACTACCTGCGCCAATTCTAGATTTAGACTCAATTACAACTGGAGCAATGAGTGATGTGTTTGAACCTATAAATACATTATCTTTTATTGTCGTTTTGTGTTTTTTCTTTCCATCATAGTTACAAGTTATTGTGCCAGCACCTATATTCACATTATTTCCTATTTCTGAATCTCCAACATATGAAAGATGAGCAATAGAAACATTATTTCCAATTTTAGAATTTTTTATTTCAACAAAGTTACCAATCTTTGATTTTTTTCCGATTTTTGTTTTTGGTCTTAATCTAGCACTTGGACCAATATGTGAATTTTCATCTATTGTAACCTCTTCTAAGTATGAATTACTTTTAATTATTGAACCTTTTTTTATAATTGTTTTTTCCTTTATTGTAACATTGCTTTCAATTGTAACAGTAGGTTCAATTTTGGTGTCATAGCTTAAATAACAAGTATTGGGTTTTAAAAAATTGACTCCATTTTTTATAAAATTTTTTACGTATTTTTTTTGCAAGATATTTTGTACAACATTAAAATCATCCAATGTATTTATGCCCAACATTGATTCTTTGTTGCACTCAATATAATTGATGGGAATATTTTTTTTTGAATAAATTTTGCATATATCAGGAAGATATCTTTCTTTTTTAATTTTATTTTCTTTAATATTTTTTAAATTATCAAATAATAATTTAGTATTTGCTATCAAAATACCAGAATTACATAAATTGATTTTTTTTTGTTCAGGTTTTAAATTGATTTGCTCAATTATTTCTTCAACGTAGTTGTTATTTAATAATAACCTACCATAACCATGTGGCTCTAAAGTATTAAATGCAATTAACGAAGCTTTCGCTTTACTTTTTTTAAATTTACTTACTAGTTTTCTTATATCTTTAACTTCAACTAAAGGTGTATCACCAAATAAAATTAAAATATTTTTTGATTTAACATATTTTTTAACTTGCTCAATTGCATCAGCGGTTCCTTTTTGTTTTTTTTGAACAACTAACTTTGAGGTATTTAATATTAACTTTAATTCTTCTTTATTTTTTTCATTAGATACAACTAATATATTTTTACCAGATATTTTTTTTGCAATATTAAAAATATGTGAAACAATTGGTAACCCACATAATGGATAAACAAGCTTTGATTTACTTGCTTTAAATCTCGTACTATTGCCTGCAGCAAGTATAACAGTTGTGATATCAGACATTAAGTTAGAAATTTCTTAAAATTTCGTTTCCAACATTAATTATTTCTTTTGAAGCATCTGATGTAACACTTATATCTACTACACCCCTTCCAACTGAGAATGTTTCTGCAAATAATACTTTGCTAGACAGTCGGGAGCGAGCAATTTTAGCACCAGCATATCTTAAACGCAAAATCATTGCGTCAGTTAATTTTGCTCTCGGCATCACTCTATTAAGAATAATTATTGGATTTTTTCTTTCTTGTTTTGCAATTTTTAAAAAAGGAAGTGTAGCCATTAA
Source organism: uncultured Alphaproteobacteria bacterium (assembly GCA_902602135.1). GTDB lineage: Bacteria > Pseudomonadota > Alphaproteobacteria > HIMB59 > CACPNW01. The sequence continues at coordinate 234 of CACKQA010000010.1, read as the reverse complement.
GTCTACTGGACTTGGTTGTACTGGAACAAATACCCTATCAGAAGCTTTTACAACCTGCATTGTTTCAAAAGTTATAGATGGAGGGCTATCAATTATTATAAAATCGTACTTTCTTTTTATTGCTTTAATTTCATCTATTAAATTCCTTATATCAAAATTTAATTGAGTTATTCCAATATCATCTTCACCATAATAAGATTTTCTTGCTTCAAGCCAATATGATAGACTTTTTTG